>DUQI01000119.1 GCA_012837885.1 Fastidiosipila sp. | reverse complement strand
CTCCATGCGGTTCGGATTGACACGTCGTTTCGGCATCGCTTAGTCTCCCCGGTAGTATTTTTCGATCAGGTTTTCTCTGACCCGTTTCAGTTCGTTCTTCGGCAGCATCGAGAGCAGATCCCAGCCGAGATCGAGTGTCTCCTCGATCGTGCGGCTCGTCTCAAATCCCTGCGAAATATAGTCATGCTCGAAGGCATCCGAGAATCTCGCGTACAGGCGATCGATCTCGGACAGGGCCTCTTCACCGAGGATGACCGACAGTTCTTTGGCGTCTTTGCCGCGTGAGTAGGCAGCAAATAACTGGTTCATCGTGTTGGCGTGATCCTCACGCGTCTTCCCTTCGCCGATCCCCTTGTCTTTCAGACGAGAGAGCGACGGCAACACGTCGATCGGCGGCGAGAAACCACTGCGGTGGAGATCTCTGCTCAAGATGACCTGTCCTTCGGTGATATATCCCGTGAGGTCTGGGATCGGGTGGGTCTTGTCATCGTCCGGCATCGTCAGGATCGGCACGAAGGTGATCGAGCCTTTCTTGCCCTTGATCCGGCCGGCGCGTTCATAGAGAGACGCGAGGTCCGTATAGAGATACCCGGGGTAGCCGCGGCGTCCCGGCACTTCTTTTCTGGCCGCCGAGACTTCGCGCAACGCTTCGGCGTAGTAGGTGATATCGGTCATCAAAACGAGAACGTGCATGTCCTGGTCGAAGGCCAGATATTCGGCAGCCGTCAGCGCCATACGCGGCGTCGAGATACGTTCGATCGCCGGGTCGTCGGCCAGATTGATAAACATCACGGCGCGATCGAGCGCACCGGTCCGCCTGAAATCTCTGATAAAGAAATCACTTTCTTCAAACGTGATGCCCATCGCCGCGAAGACGACGGCAAATTTTTCGGAATCGTCCAACACCCTCGCCTGACGTGCGATCTGAGCGGCCAGTTGAGCGTGCGGCAGGCCGGAGGCCGAGAAGATCGGCAGCTTCTGACCGCGCACCAGCGTATTCAGACCGTCGATCGCCGAGACACCGGTCTCGATAAATTCGTTCGGGTAATCTCTGGCTGCCGGATTGATCGGCGTACCGTTCACGTCGCGCATCTTATCGGGAATAATCTCCGGACCGCCGTCTTTCGGCCGTCCCATGCCGGAGAACACGCGTCCCAGCATATCGCCGGAGACGGCGAGCTCGAGACTTCTACCGAGAAATCTGACCTTGCCGGTATTGACCGAGATACCGATCGAGCTTTCAAACAGCTGTACCAGGGCGTCGTTGCCGTCGATCTCCAAAACCTTGCAGTAGCGGATCTCGCCGTTCGGCAGTTCAATCTCGCCGAGCTCGTCGAACTTGACGTTCTCGACGTCTCTGACCAGCATCAACGGGCCGGCTACATCCTCGATTGTGCGATACTCTTTCGCCATATGATTACTCCTCCTGGTTCAGCGAGGCCAGATCGCTCTGGAAATTCGCTCTCAGTTCTTCGTAGCGTGATTCGACATTATTCTCCGGCACCTGTTTGAAGCGCGCCAGATCCTCACGGATCGGCAGGTTGATGAACTTGTCGAAAGGCCCTTTCGCCTCGAGCAGGCGCAACCCCTCATAGTAGAAGTTCATCAGAAGGCTCAGCATGCGGTACTGCTTTTGCAGTGAAGTAAAGGTGTCGATATCGTCAAAGCTGTTTTGGTGCAAAAAGTCTTCTCTCAGCGATCTCGCCGCTTCAAGTTTCAGTTGATCCGTTTCCGAAAGCGCGTCGTGCCCGATCAGGCGGACGATCTCTTCCAGTTCCGACTCGTCTTGCAAAAGACGCATCGCATCTTTCCGTAGCTGCGAGAAATCCTTCCCGATTTGATTATCGGTCCAGGCATCGATTTTTTGGCTGTAAAGCGAATAACTGGTCAGCCAGTTGATCGCCGGGAAGTGACGTCTGTAGGCGAGCTGCGAGTCGAGACTCCAGAACACCTGGACGATTCGCAGAGTCGACTGGGCGACCGGGTCGGACAAGTCACCGCCCGGCGGCGACACTGCGCCGATCGCCGTCAGGATACCGGTTCTGTGATCAGAACCGAGACAGCGCACCGTACCGGCACGCTCATAGAACACGGCGAGACGCGAACCGAGGTAAGCGGGATAGCCTTCCTCACCCGGCATCTCCTCGAGGCGTCCGCTCATCTCGCGTAGCGCTTCAGCCCAACGAGACGTCGAGTCGGCCATGACCGACACGGCGTAGCCCATGTCGCGGAAATACTCGGCAATCGTGATGCCTGTATAGATCGACGCCTCTCTGGCCGCCACCGGCATGTCGGACGTATTCGCGATCAGGATCGTACGCTTCATCAGGGAGTGCCCCGTCTTCGGGTCTTCCAGTTCCGGGAACTCCATCAACACGTCGGTCATCTCGTTGCCGCGTTCACCGCAGCCGATATAGACGACGACGTCGGCTTCCGCCCATTTGGCGAGCTGGTGCTGGATGACGGTCTTGCCGCTGCCGAACGGTCCCGGCACGGCGGCCGTGCCGCCTTTGGCGACCGGGAAGAAGGTGTCGATCGAACGCTGTCCTGTGACCAGCGGTTCTTCCGGTGCGATCTTTTCGACGTACGGGCGGCCGATTCGCACCGGCCAGCGCTGCATCATCGTCAGTTCGATCTCTTTCCCCTGTTCATCTTCGAGCCAGACGACCGTATCGGTCACCGTAAAATCGCCTGCTTCGATCTTCTTTATCGTGCCGCTAACGGTCGGCGGCACCAAAATGCGATGCTCGAGGCTCTCCGTCTCCTGCACGATGCCGAGCACATCGCCGGCTTCGACTCGATCGCCGACTTTGCGGCGGGCGTCGAACGTCCATTTTTTCTCGCGATCGAGCGCCGGCGCGAATGCGCCTCTTGTAATGCGGCTGCCTTCCGTTTCGACCAGGACGTCGAGGGGGCGCAATATACCGTCAAAGATACCTGAGATCAAGCCGGGGCCGAGTTCAACAGAAAGCGGCTGGCCGCGTGAGACGACGGCTTCGCCCGGTCCGAGACCGGCTGTTTCCTCATAGACCTGTATCGATGCATCGTCACCGTGCATCTCGATAATCTCGCCGATCAAGCGTTGCTCGGACACCTCGACGACGTCGAACATATTCGCGTCACGCATGCCTTTCGCCACGACGAGCGGACCTGATACTTTAATGATTTCACCTTTGACTCTGTTATCCATACAGCGGCTCCTTGCTCAGCCTGATTATTCGTCTGCCGTTGCCGGCCTGTTTTCCAATTTTTGCTTCAAAATATCCATCCCGGTCGCACGGCGCACCGACTGGCGCAACCGGTCGAGACCGATCGATGTCGTCTCGCTCGCCGAAGGGATCAGGATGATCGCCGGCAGCATTCGCTCGGCGACATCGTCCATGATGTCCGAGACATCTTCGGCGAACGGTTCCGTCAAAAAAATTACCCCGGCATCGTCAGCGATCATCTTATTTAACGCTTCTCTCGCCTCGTAGCCGGTCTTGACCGGCACGACCTCCATACCGAGTGCGCGAAAGCCGATAATGCTGTCGAGATCGCCGATTACTCCCACCTTCGCCATCTTCTACCCCCGCTCCACGTAGCTCTGCCGGACCAATTTTTCTCGTCTTTCCTGCGGCAGTCCGTTTCGGATCGCCGCCTCGATCAGGCGGATCGAGCGAATCTCCTGGCGTCTCGAGAGTAAGAAACCGAGCGGCACTTCAGGGCCGGTCAAAAACCGTTTCGTCTCTCTCAGATGCTCCATGATCATCAGGTCGGCTGCCTGCGACCAGTTGCCCTGACGCTTGTTTTGCAGCTCGTATTCGACGAGTTCAGAGAGCGCCTGATAAGGGCCGGTCGCCAGATAGGCCGGTACGTCGGCCACCTCGTCTTCAAACAGCGAGAGCCACTTATCGCGTGCGATCATGCCGTCCGGCAATAAACTCATCTCGTACACTTCGCGCCCGATATCGCGCCGTCTGGCGCGATATAAGGTCTCGGCATTCTTCAAGTCGAAGATGAGGGCGAAGTAGCGTCGTAGCCACTCCGACTCGAGCCTTTCGGCCTCCGTCTTCTGATGGAAGGCGACGATCTTATCGGCCGTCAGATCGATCCTGGCCGGATCGAGCGTCTCCTGATAGATGTCTTTCGCCGAACGCACCGCCTCCTGCAGCCAGTTGGGATACGCCGAAAGCTCATCAGCTCTCAGATCCCGGTCCAATGCCTCAGGATTGAAAAGTCCTGTCTCGCGATAGAGATGGCGGTAGTCGGCTAATTTTTCATCCGGTGAGACGAGGAGCTTTCTCAGACCGACCTTCAGATTATGCAGGTCTTCTTCCAGCCGGATCAGATCGAGATAGACGGGATCGGGTGATATCTCATAGACAAGATCGTAGAGCTTTTGCTGCTCGATCATCAGCGCCTGCTCGATATCACCGTCGGCGTAACCGTGCTCGTCCATCAACTGGCGCACGTCAGCAGGCGACTCGGCCGCCAGCAAGCGGTCGAGTGCCTGTCGATCCATAAGTTTCGCTTCGAGACTGCGGATACGACCTACGGCATAGCGCCCGGAACCGATAATTTTTTTCTTATCAGCTGTTTTTTTCATCTTCTATCAATTTGATCGCAAGCTGCGCCAACGCTGGACGATTATTTCGCACGGCGAGCGCGTACGTCAGATTCTCTTCAACCTGACCGTGCCGGATGATAAAGCCTCCGTCAAACGCCCCCGGTTCCTTCGCTACTGAAAAACCTTCCGGCAGCTTGGAGACGAGGAGCTCTTTGATATCCTGATCGGATCGCCCGAGCACGATCTCGCCTTTCGGCAGGCCCTGATTTCGGATGATGCCGGCGTAGAGCGTGACCCGATCTTCTTTCGATTTACCGTTCAGCTGGTCAAGAGCCGCCTTGATCACGCGCTCGACGTCCGCCTGACGGCGACCGAGTTCGGCTTTCCGCCGGTCGGCACGCATCAGACTCTCAGCCCGCGCGATCAGCTGCTTGGCGTCGTGTTCAGCATCCTCTACGGCCTTGGCCAAAATCTCGCGGCTGCGTGTCTCCGCATCCGCCTTCAGTCGGCTCTCGTAGAGTGTTGCTTCTTCTTCCCACTCGGCAATCCGAATATTGGCGTCACCCGCGATGCTGTCGATCAGTCTGTCGAGACCGTCCATCTTAGCTCGTCGGAACCGCCATCGTGCCGAGCACGGTGGCGAGCAGTGCCAAAATAGCGTACGTTTCGACCATGGCCGCCATAATGATCGCCTTGACCTGATGCTCAGGACGTTTGGCGACGAGTGCACAGCCGGCTTCGGAAACGCGTCCTTGTTTCACGGCCGAACCGTAACCAACCACGGTGATCGGCAACGAGGCGAGGAAATAGAGTGCGCCTTGCTGCCAGCTAAGGTCGATGTTCCCACCCAGCATGCCGGAAAAGTTCATGATCAAGAACCAGGACAATAGGCCGTAGATGCCCTGCGTACCGGGCAGCGCCTGCAAGATGAGCAGTTTACCGAATTTGTCCGGATCTTCCGTAACGACACCGGCGGCGGCTTCACCGACACGGCCCACGGCGACTGCAGAACCCATGCCGGGCAGAATCGCTGCCAGAGCGGCGCCGAGAAGCGTCAAAGCAGGGCCAATGTAGTTTACGAACATAATGTTTCCTCCAAAATTGTCATATCATTCAGCGTCGCCGAGCTCGCCTTCCGGCGCATTCAGGACGTTGATGTACTTCGTATCTCTTCGCAGCGGCTGATAATAGCGTCCACCGCCGTCGAAGAATTTGCCGAACATCTCGATGTACTGCAGACGGCTGGCATGCACATAGGCAGACAGCGACGACAGCGCGAGATTCAGCAGATGGGTCGGAATCGCGATGATCGCGAATACGACATAGTTTAAGGGCGTCGGCAGACCGAGCATCATGCCGGCGATACTGTTGAAGACGACGGCGATGACAGACGTGGCTAGAACGAGCGCGAGAATACGCGAATACGACAGAATATCGCTCAGCCACGACGTGATGTCGTAGAGACCGAGAATGCCGGAGAAGAATCCTTTGAACGGATTGCTCGTACTGCGGATGCGCCCGATGATGACTAGAGCCGCACCGACGATCATCATCCACTTGCCGACGTTCGACAAGACACCGGCCAGATCACCTTCGACGAGACCGGCGCTGCCGCCGAGCAAGACGAGGATGCCGGTGATGATCAGATACCAGGGAACCGTCTCAAACAGGCCGTCCCAGAGATTACCAAACCGTTTCGCATTGAGGATCTTCATCCCCATACCGACGAACAGATGAACGATCCCGAAGATCATCGAGAAGACAAGCAGATTCATCGGCGCATCCATCGGATCGAACCAGAGCGCCGGGAAATGGACGCGATTGTTTGACAAAACACTGACCAGATCGCCGAAGAATCCACCGAACATGAATCCCCAGACGATCGAGGCGACACCGGACAGCATGAGCATCTTGCTCATCGCCCGTACACTTCCCTCCACCTTCATACCGTAGATCAGGTAGGCGGTACCGAGTGTCAACAAGAGCCCGTAACCGACGTCGGAGAGCATCATGCCGAAGATCAGCATGTAAAAAGGCGCCATCGCCGGCATCGGATCCGACTCGTCGTTGGTCGGGGCGCCGAACAGTGTCAGAATCACTTCGAACGCCTGATTGAATTTGTTATTGACAAGAAGGATCGGAAATTCCTCACCTTCGAGCGGATCGCGCAGCGAGACGGCGGCGTCGGCTGTCTCCAAGAGTTTTTTCTTGGTCCTTTCGGCACGCCGCTCCGGAATCCAGCCGGAAAAGTAAATCGTGCGGTCGGTCTGTCCTAGTTTCGCGGCTGCCGTCAGTTTCGCCTCTTCTTCACCGAGGGCATCGTACAGCACCTGAAACGACGCTCTTTTTTCCGAAAGCGTCTTTTGTGTATGGCGATTTTCCGCAAGGTTCGCTTCGAGCCCCGTGATCTCGCTTTCAAGACGGGCATAGACCTCGGCCGGTGTACCTTCCTGACCGACGAGCGGCAGCGGATGTATATCTGCTCCGGTGAGACGTGAGCGGACACGCGCGGCATCCGTCTTTCTCGTCAAAACGGCGAGCAGTTTTTGTTTGCCTATTTCTTTCAATGAGAGAAGTGCCGTCTCCGGCGCCTCATCGGCGAGCTGTGTCTTCAATTCGGCAAAGAGCTGCGGATCATTCGATATGCCGTATATGACAAACGTCTTTTCGGTCTCGGTGACGGAAAGGTCGATCGGAACGTCGCTCCAGACCTCGAGGATCGACTGCTGATCGCGCCGATTGGCGATTTGATTCTTCAGCTCGTGCTCGGCGCTAAGTGCGTCTTCCCACGCGTTCAACGATTGTTCGAGCGCTTCGCTCTCCACGCTTGCCTGCTTAAAATCATCTTCCGAGATTTTCTCTCGCAGCGTGAACAACGATTTGTTTTCGGGCGGGAAGCGCCTGTCCATTTCCTTCAGAGCATCCGCCAGCCTCGAACGAAGCTGAATCGTCTCTCTCAGGCGCTTTTGATCCTCGGGAGATGCGGTGGCCTCTTCCTTATGGACCGGCACGATCTCAACGGTGCCCTCGCGGGTCAGCGTGGACAAGATGCGGTCTCGGTCTTTAGCGAGTGCCGCCACCTCAATTTTTTTCATCTTAGCGACGGCCAATGAGTTCCACGATCCTTTCCGAGAGTTTAGAAGCCAGGCGTTTCACGACCTTGTCATCGAGACTCGATGTATAGTCTTCCTTGGCTGCATCCGATAAAAGCTTCCGATATTGACTTTCTGCATGCGCGACGATGTCCGAGTGTTTGCGCTCCGCTTCGCTCCAGGCGTTCGCGACCATCGCATCGGAGTCTTCTCTGGCCTTTTTCTTGCGCTCGTCGATTTCCAGGCGAGCGTCTTCGAGGCGCGCATTAGCCATCGCTTCTGCCTCTTTTATCTGATCGAGAAAACGAATATCGGACATGTTTTGCTCCTGAATCGGTGATGCTACTTAGTGTATCACAACGTCGTCCGTAAAGACTGATACCCCGATAAGATGAGATCGAGGCAGGCGACGACCGCCTGACCGTTCTCAGGCTCGATGCGAAGCGATCCGTCCTCTTGCATCAATTGAAAAAAATCGCCGTAATCGGCGAACAGATTGATGCTTCCGTCGTACAAAACGGCGAACTTCTCGCCATTATCCATCTCAAAGTCATAGCTCGTAGGGGTCACGGTCACTACGCCTCGGTTCATATGTTTTACGTCTCCACTCAGGTCCAGCGTTTTGAGGACGGCGTGAAAACGAAAACCATGTTCGAGCACGTACCGGTGCCAAGAGGTAACCTGTGTGTCATGCCAGACAGCAGGCGACCTAGATAAAGACGTGTCCGCTCCTGACTGATCGGTCAAAAGCCCGCTCCGCTCGACGGTCATGGAAAGATCGCAGGCGCGGCAGGCGAGCGTCGTGTCGTGAGCGCTCAGCTGAAATGGCTGCTCGCACTTCGGACACCAGTGCAAGATCGCATCGAGTCGCTCGGCGCGTGCTTTGCCGCGGTAGCGCCGCGGTTTTTTTCGGGCCAGTTGTCTGGCGTATTCGTCGACAAAGAGCGCGTCTTTCAGCTTCTCATTGATCGCTTCCGCCGAGAGAACCCCCACCTCGTCGGCTGTCAGCAAGAGTTCGGTCTCCTGTGAGACTTTACCGAGGCGGATGCCCCTTTTCCCCCAGCGCGGCCAACTGAGATAGGAGCCGGAAAGACGTGTCACCGCGACCGGCAGGCCGAGTTTTTTGACCAAGCGTCCGGTCGCCGGCTGCAGCATCGCGGTACGACCGTTCACGGAGCGCTGCCCTTCCGGAAACAAAAACAACGTCGCTTCCTTTCTGGCGAGCCCGATCAGGTCGCGGATCGTCGCTGCATCCGGTCTCAGCTGCTGTTTGGCGATAACCCCGAGCCAACTAAAAAGCCGCTTCAACACGTTGTGTTCAAACAGATACCGCCCGGCGACAAAATGGATTTTACGTCTCGGAAAAGCCGTCGCAATGAAGAGTGGATCGGTATACGACTGATGATTCGAGACGATCAGAAGGCCGCCTTTAACCTCGGCGATCGCCGGGTCTTTTTCGTTTTTCAGGCGAAAGAGCAGCTTCGTGATGATAAAGCAAAGCGCGAGGCAAAGATAATAAAACCATGGCGATATGCGCGGCAGATCATGTTTTTTGTTACTCACCGATACCTCACAGCAACAAAATGAAAAGTTTATCAAGAAGATACTTGACCCATGTTAGCATACGGAACGAACGTACGGCCTTTATGACCGCCGCAATTCTTTGATTTCGTGTCACAAGATGTTAACAACGCGATGCTAAGTTAGGCTAAACCTAGTAATCGATTTATTTGAGGTATCTATGGCACGATTTTGCTTTTACTGCAACCGCGAACTGGAAAGCGGCGAGAGTTGCCATTGCCGGGCGGAAGCGAGAGAGAGACTGAGACGGCAAAGAGAGGCGGCACAACAGAGAAGCCAAGAGACGGCTTATCGTCAAGCGACCCAGCAAGAACGTCGCTATACGCCGCCCAGTCAACCTGCCCGCCCCTCCAGACATACCTCGAGAATCGATTTTTCCAACGTCAAACCTTCTCTGGTCGATTTTCTCCGTCCGCTCGACCGTCTCGATTCTGACACCGCGTCCTTACCGGCCTCCATGGTCTGGCTCGGCATCGCATCCTTACTGGCCGGCGGCTTTTTTTTCAGCTTGACACGTCGCAGCATCGCGTTCGCGGTCGGCGTCACGACACTGCTTCTATCGCTTGCTATCTTTACGCTCCTTCTGATGATTCAGTTTCGTTTTCGCCTGAGACGTCGTCTCAGTTTCAGTGACATCTTCGCCCGCGCACGTCTTGTCTTTCTTTACGCCTCACTGTTTCTTTTCCTCGCCACATTCACCGTGATGGGCAATCCGCTCTACGGTATGCTGCTGTTTGCCTCGGGCCTTTTTGTAATGAAAAGCGGACTGCTCTGGCAGTTACGCCGAAACAGTCCGCTCGAGAGAAATCAGTATTTACTTATCTCTGTCTTAACGCTCATCCTCCACGGGCTCTTTTTGAGCTTCTTCTTCCAGTGGCTCATGCCCATCGGCTCCGTCGCCACCGCCCGCTTTTAAGACGACCGGTTGATCATCCTCAATGTCGACGAGTGCACTTTCGCCTCTTTCGATTACCTGATCCAGAAGCGCTTCCGAGAAGCGGTTTTCAATCTCCGTCGTGATCAGGCGGCGCAGCGGTCTGGCCCCGTACTCCGGTGAGTAACCTTTGTCAGCGAGCCACTGCTTAGCTTCATCCGTGAATTCGACACCGATGCCGAGATCCGAGATGCGCGCCGCAAGCTGCCCGAGCATAATCTCGACGATTTCCAGCATCGCCGGCTTGTCGAGCATCTGGAAGAAGATCAGGCTGTCGACCCGGTTGATAAACTCCGGCGCGAACAGTTTTTTCACTTCCTCAAAAACAATCTCTTTCGCCTCGTCATAGGAGCGTCCACCGTAGAGCGGTCCGTCCGATGCGTCGGTCGCGGAAGCAAACCCGATCGGTCTGCCTTGACCACCGACCAGAAGTCTGGCTCCGATGTTCGAGGTCATGATGATGATCGTATTCCTAAAGCTCACCGTTCTGCCCTGGCCATCGGTCAGACGTCCGTCTTCCAGTACCTGCAGGAGTGTCGCGAACACGTCGGGATGCGCTTTTTCGATCTCATCGAAGAGGACGACTGAATACGGCTGACGTTTTACTTTTTCCGTCAATTGGCCGCCTTCATCGTACCCGACATAACCGGGAGGCGCTCCGATCAGGCGCGAGACATCGAATTTTTCCATGTACTCCGACATATCGATCCGGATCATCGCGTTCTCGCTGCCGAACATCACGTCAGCCAGCGCTTTGGCGAGCTCCGTTTTACCAACACCGGTCGTACCGAGGAAGATAAAGGAGCCGGTCGGGCGTTTCGGATCTTTCAGTCCGAGTCTGCCGCGGCGGATCGCCTGGGCGACGGCGTGCACCGCCTCGTCCTGACCGATCACGCGCGAGCGCAATTCGTTTTCCAGATTTCTCAGGCGCTCGCTGTCGTCTTGTGTCAACCTTCTGACCGGAATGTTGGTCCAGGAGGAGACGATATCGGCGACATGGTCACCTGTGAGAACGGGCCAGTCTTCACTCGGCGCATCGGCACCGAGTTCGTTAAGGGCCGCCTGTTTGGCTTCGATCGTCGCCTTCAGTTCGGCTGCCTTTTCAAAAGCCTCAGCTTCAACGGCCTGTTCTTTTTCTTCTTCCAGCGCTTCAATCTCCGCTTCGAGGCCCGAGCGGTCGCCTTTTTGCGACGGCTGCGAGAGCTTCAGTTTGGCTGCCGCTTCGTCGATCAGGTCGATCGCCTTATCGGGCAGGAAGCGATCCGGGATATACCGGGTCGAGAGCGTCACGGCCTGTTCGAGCGCGTCATCCGAGATGCGCACCTTGTGGTGTTCCTCGTAGCGCGAACGAAGGCCTTCGAGGATCAACACGCTCGTATCTTCATCCGGCTCGCCGACTGTCACCGTCTGGAAACGGCGCTCCAGAGCCTTGTCTTTTTCGATATGTTTTCTGTATTCGTCGAGCGTCGTCGCGCCGATCACCTGCAGATCGCCTCTAGCCAGCATCGGCTTTAACATGTTCGACGCATCCATCGCGCCTTCGGCCGCACCGGCACCGATCACGGTGTGCAGTTCGTCGATGAACAAGATGACGTTGCCGACTTCGGCCGCTTCTTTCAGCCCGTTTTTCAGGCGTTCTTCGAACTCGCCGCGAAACTTCGAACCGGCCAGCATGCTGCCGAGATCGAGTGCGAGCAGGCGTTTGCCGTGCAAGAGCTCCGGCACGTCGCCGGCAGCCAGTTGCTGCGCCAGCCCTTCGGCGATCGCCGTCTTACCGACGCCCGGTTCACCGATCAGGACGGGGTTGTTCTTCTTTCGGCGCGAGAGAATATTGATCACGCGCGCCACTTCTTCTTCACGTCCGATGATCGGGTCAAAGCGGTTCTCTTTGGCGAGCTCCGTATAGTCGCTCGCGTATTCGTCGAGGGTCGGTGTACCGCTCGCCTCTTTCGTCTCAGCCTGTCCCGGCATACCGCTGCCGGCCATGCCGGACGGCATTCTGCCTTGACTTTGCAGATTCTGCAGGAGGGTCCGCGGATCGATACCGGTTCGCTCGATCAAGGAGCGCGCCATGTTGCCTTCATCGCGCAGGATGCCCATCAGAAGGTGTTCCGGTTCGACTTCCTGACTGCCGGTCGTCGCCGCTTCTCTCGCCGCGACCATGAAGATCTGCTTCGTACGCGGTGTAAGCTTGTCGAATGTCACTTCGAGCTGGCTCGACGTATCCGGCATCGCTGCCGCCGGACGCCGTTGATTGAGACGTGCCAGCGCATCGTTCACCTGATCGCCGGAAAGTCCGCTCGCTTCGAGCAGCTTCGCCGCGTCATTCGTCTTTTGGGCGATGATGCCGGCCAGAAGATATTCCGATGCAATATATGGTTTTTGATACATTTGTGCCACCTGCGCCGAATACATGAGCGCTTCCTGGGTGGCCATGGAAAGTTTAATCATGTGTGTGGTTCTCCTTCAATCTATGTCTAATCATGTCGGCTCTGAGTGCGTCCTGTCCGCGCAGATCAGGTTCGACGTTTTCGCGCCAGGCGACATTCGCCGGGCCGATGGTCAGTTGCAAATCGTTTATCGTTTCTATGTCAGGCGTTTGACGTACCCCCCGCTCGACGCCTTCTCTGAGCGTCGATAGGAGCGACATCGCTTCCTGGTGGGAGATCGACACGGCATTGGTCAAAATGCCGTAGGCTCTCGCCACCCGGTCTTCGTACGCCACAGGGTCTGCGTCGAAGAATGCCTGTCTTGATCTTTTCTCACTGTCGATCACCTGCAGCGTGATCTCGCTCAGGTCCGACAGAATGTCCTTTTCATAGCGGCCGAGCGTCACCTGATTCGAGATCTGGTAGAGATCGCCTTCGGCCGACGAGCCTTCCCCGCTGTACCCGCGCAGCGTAAAACCGGAGCGGGACAACGTCTGCAGCAGTTTCGGTATCAAGTCGGCTCTGGCCAGCGCCGGCAGATGCACCATGACCGACGCACGCATGCCCGTTCCGACGTTCGTCGGACAGCAGGTCAGATAACCGTAGGTCGGTAGCGAGGCGATATTAAGGATGCCTTCCAGCCGAGCGGCGAGATCGGCCGCTTCTTCGTACGCCTCGGTCAGATCGAAGCCGGGGCGCAACGCCTGGATCCGCATATGATCTTCCTCGTTGACCAGGACGCCGAGACGTTCATCGTCTCGGATCAGAAGTCTCGCATCGTGCATACCGCCCAGCATCTCGCGCGAGACGAGATGACGTTCGACGAGCGCCTGCCGGTGCAGCGGATCGATCGTCTTAAGTGCCAGATCGTGCCACTTTTCGTCGCCGGCGAGTCGTAGCGCGGCATCGCTAATTTTCTTCGATACCTCGGCCGCCTGTTTGTCGTCGAGCCGTTCGGGGAACGGAATATCTTTTAAGTTTCTGGCCAGCCTCACCCGGCTGGAAAAGGCGATATCGCCGTGTGTATTTGTATCCATCGTCAATTCCGTTCCTCCTTTTCTCTAATTTCATCTCGAATCGTCGCGGCCAGATAATAATCTTCCGCCTCGACGGCATCTTTCAGGGCCTGCCGCAGTCCGCGCAGGGCGTCGGTCGGCTCAGCTTTCTTTTCACTCTCAGGCAACGGCCGCACATGATGATCGGTACCCTGCACCCGGTTCAGTACATCGGCCAGATCGAGCTGGAATACTTCATAGCAGTTCGAACAGCCGAGCCGTCCGCCTTGTCGGAATTCTGAAAGACTCATCTGACAGACAGAACAACTAACATCCGGTCGCACCGCCTTCGTATGCGGCGTATAAAAAGTCGGCAGGGTCAGTGCGCACATCGGACACAGATGGCTCGTCTTCGTACCATCCTTCGTCTTCAAGGTGACGGTCAATCTCGCCGTATTTTGTTGACAGCGTTCACAGCGCATGTTTTCTCCTAGTCCGCCGCCAGAGCAGCAAGCATGTTTTGCAAAATGGCGGCTCTTACTTCATTTTTGTCAAAAGGGTCGAGGCCGGCGAGCGCTTTGTTCGAAACGGCTGCCCGCATCACCGATGCCATAACGGCGTCGATCGCCCCGTAATCTTCAAAGTTTCGGATCAAGACTTTCGCTTCAGCAAACGACACACTGTCCCCGATCGCATTGCAGGCGTGCATCAGGTAAGCCGATCGTCTCGACGGTGTGACCCGCTTGAGGACGATACCGCCTCCGCCGCCCCGTTTGCTCTCGGTCAAATACCCCTGCACATTCGTGAAGCGGGTACTCAGCACATAACTGATCTGAGAAGGTACGACATTGATCCGGCTCGCCATTTCGTTTCGTACGATCAGGATTTCTCCGTCGCTCTCTTCTAACATCTGTTTGATCATGCGCTCGATGCGGTCACTGATGCTGCTCACAAACCCCTCCTTGACTTTGACTTTACTTGACCTTCAGATTTTACAACGGTCAAACCGGCTTGTCAAGCAGATAAGAAGAAAATAGCGCTTATTCAAAAGTCTACATTTTGTTCCATTTTTATACATTATGCTCCGGATCGTGCCAGCATAATGCAACGATGTCGGCCCATGGAGTAAAAAAGATTCTCGGTATGCGTCTCGCCGGCTTGAGAGCCGCTCGCGGTCTGCGTCAAGTCGACGTAGCCCGCGCCTTAAACTGCGATCGTAAATCGATCTCCCATTATGAGCGCGGCGAAAGAGAACCGGATCTTGACCGGCTTGTCGCCCTCGCCGATTTCTATAAATGCACGATCGATTTTCTCCTTGGCAGATCCGAAATCAGAGAAGACTGGCACGAACTTCGCGCGAAATATTCGAAGGGCTATCTCAAAGTAGCCGATCTCCCGCACGACGTTTTTGACGAAGAAGACGTCGCCGATCCGGAAAACTGAGTAAAATTCCATCACGTAACACCGGCAACACGGCTGGTCGTCTCAGTTGCCTGTGGTAATATGAGACCATTGTTACCTAACTAAGGTAATCATGAAAGGAGTGACTTATATGTACCAAGTCGCAGTACTAGAAGCAGTCGTCCAGTGGAACATAGAAACCATTTTATTGTGGCTCCTCTTAGGTGGTATCGCCGGTTGGCTGGCGAGCATTGTCATGCGCCGTGATGGCAGTATGGGGATCGGCATGAACATTGTCGTGGGTATCATCGGTGCCGTCATCGGCGGTGTCGTGATGAACCTGCTTGGCGCACCGGGCGCTACCGGCATCAACTGGAGGTCCCTGCTCGTCGCATTTGTCGGCGCCGTCGTGCTCCTCGCCATTATTAACCTGTTTAAGCGGGGCAGCGTACGATAGTTTTACAGTCGAGACGCACATGAAGAGAGCCCGCCCAAGGCGGGTTCTTTTTTTCCCAAGGGAAAGTCGAAAGGAACAAGGAAATGACAAAGCGAGATAAAAACCGCGACGACAAAGACCGATTAAAAGATTTGGCAGACAAAGAAAGCGAAACGAACAACGATCCTTACGATCGAGACGATGAGGACAGAAACCCGATCGACGGCGCACCTGCCGTCAATCCGTTTCCGCCGAATCTCGATCCGTCTCAATACAATCCGTTGACCAATCCGGGAAAGATTGTCGATGACGAGCCGAAAGAAAGAGACGAAACTAGATAGTAGCCATTATCAATTTCAAATAATCAAAACGATGGATAAAAGATAAGAGATAAAAGTTAAAAGATAAAAATAAAAGTTAAAGATAAAAATAAAACCTC
The DNA here is from genome assembly GCA_012837885.1 of Fastidiosipila sp. Classification (GTDB taxonomy): domain Bacteria; phylum Bacillota; class Clostridia; order Saccharofermentanales; family DTU023; genus DUPJ01. The sequence continues at coordinate 1,144 of DUQI01000119.1, read as the reverse complement.
CCGCTCGCATGCGAGCGGGAGGTTTTTCTACATGGTCATAATGTCCTGAATCAGTTGGACCTCCGATCATAAAACCGGGCGTTAATCATTATCCAGGACCGCCGTGAACTTAATTCTGACCGTTCTTTCCTGATTGTGGAAGAAGATATCGACCGGTTCCAGATCGCGAACCGTGTAAAAACCGATCAGGCAGTCTTTCATCGTCGCGTTAGGATCGATGACATTGAACGTCGTCTCGCTGTTGTCGAGTGTATTGATCTGCTCCAGTTCAACACCGTTTTGTTCCGCCGTGAAGATCATGTCCCCGCCGGCGACCCGCTGAAATTCACTGAGGTTTTTGGCGTCGAAATAGATCTGGATCGCCGGTAGCTGTGCCTCCACATACTGGAACGAACGCACCGTGATCTCCATGCCGCTCACCTTAAACGACTCGTTTAATTTCACTTCATCCGACGTCGCTGCAGGCGGTGTGTCGACACCGATGTCCTCGTCATCCGGATCGACGTCTTCCAACTCATCCTCATCGACAAAATCGACGGTCGTCGTCTCCAGTCCGTCGACCAGAATATCGAGACTGCGCAGGCGTTCACCGATATGCGTCACGACATCAACATGGATGCGTTCGTGCGGGAAGGTCGGATTCTCCAGCATCTTGTCGAAGGAATCCCAGAAACCTTTCGCTTCAAGAATATCGATGCCCTCATGCGGAGCGAGTACGACATACACATGCATGACCAACGTCTCTCTCAACGTATACTCGGACACTGTGAGCGAAGGTACCCAATCGGGAATCGCTTCATACACATACGTCTCTACCTCCGTCCACTCTTCGTTATCGGCAAACACCGATGGAGCGAGCATGAGGCCAAACAATAAAAACAAGGTTAGGGTTAACGCACCGAGGCGTTTTGTCACAGGTCGTTTACGCATAATAGATTCTCCTCTAAATATAAGTTCAGTCGCGCTTTCTGATACGACAGGGCGAAAATGCCCATAAATATATCTCAATATTAATTGACGGTTTTTCAAAAAAGTGTCGCCTGTGGGAAGCGACACAAAACCCACTGTTCCGGCACGACAGATTGTGTGCATCGGTACGCAAGCAGTTAGCTACTAGCAATCGTCTTTATTAAATAAAGGAGAT
>DUQI01000118.1 GCA_012837885.1 Fastidiosipila sp. | reverse complement strand
GAAGTTCTACAGTCTCTGCTCACCAGTGGCGGCTTGAACCGCGATGAAGTATACGTTGTGGCGACCGGTTACGGTCGTCTGAGCATCGACTTCGCCGATCGAATCGTGACTGAGATCACCTGCCACGCGCTTGGCGCTCAGTATATCCTGCCCGGCGTACGCACGGTCATCGATATCGGCGGTCAGGATTCAAAAGCGATTTCGGTAAAAGACGGCACGGTCGTGTCGTTTCAGATGAACGATAAGTGTGCCGCCGGCACGGGACGCTTTCTTGAGATGTCGGCACATCGCATGGGGGTCGATCTGTCCGAGTTCGCAGACTTGCTCGAGGCGAGAAAAACGTGTTCACTCTCCAGCATGTGTGCCGTCTTCGCCGATTCCGAGATCATATCATTGCTCGCGTCCGGAAAGACGAGGGAGGAGATCGCGGGTGGTGTCGTGCACGCCATCGTCAAGCGCGCCTTGGCGTTGACCGGTAAGATCGAGATTGAAGCGCCTTTGCTTCTGACAGGCGGCTTAGCCGAGCTCGTCGTCCTGAAAGAAGCGCTGATTGAGGCGATCGGCCACCATGTATCTTCGTCACCACTGTCGCGTTACGCCGGCGCTATCGGCGCGGCCAACATGATTGACCGTCGCCGTACGTAACGCGCTTTTATAGCTGGTGACTCTTTTGCAGCATGTAGGAAAGGCCGCCCGCGTCGAACGCGGGCGGCCTTTTATGGATCAATCCTTCTCGACTGAGCTATGTTAGCTTACTCGACATTTTTGACGATGACACATGTCCCCATGCCACCGCCGATACAAAGCGAGGCCAGTCCATACGTCGCGTTTTGTTTTTTCATCTGATAGATCAAGCTGACCAGAATACGGTTACCGGAAGCGCCGAGCGGATGGCCGAGGGCGATCGCTCCACCGTTCACATTCGTCTTCTCGGTCAGCGCTTCAACCGTCGTTCCGTGATCTTCGGCCAATTGAGTCAACACGCCAAGACTTTGGGCGGCGAACGCTTCGTTCAATTCCAAAAGGTCGATATCGTTTAGCGTCAGATTCGCTCTTTCCAGCGCTTGCTTGATCGCCGGTACCGGGCCCATGCCCATGGTCGACGGTTCGACGCCGCCCTGCCCGATCGAGACGATCTCGACCAGCGGTTTCAGACTGTGTGTCTTCGCGTATTCCTCGCTTGCCACGACGACAGCCGAAGCGCCGTCGTTGATGCCTGAGGAATTCCCGGCTGTAACGCTGCCATCTTTTTTAAAGGCGGCGCGCAGCGTTCCGAGTTTCTCATAACTCGTCTTGCGATTCGGATACTCGTCTGTGTCGACGATGACTGTCTCGCGTCTGACCTTCGTTTCGACCGGAGCGATCTCGTCTTTGAACACACCGCCGTCGACGGCCTTGATCGCGCGTTCCTGCGAGGTGATCGCAAAGCGATCCTGCGCTTCTCTCGTCAGTTCATACTTGTCGACGATATTCTCCGCCGTGATCCCCATATGCACGACGTCGAAAGGATCGGTCAAAGAGTCGTGGATCATGTGGTCTTTCATCTCGATAGCCCCCATCTTGATCCCCGAACGCGTCTGATGCGGCATCAGGTAGGGCGCCTGCGACATCGACTCCGTGCCCATCGCGACATAGACGTCCCCTTCACCGGCGCGGATATTGATATCGGCCTGCATCACCGTTTTGAGACCGCTGCCGCAGACCATATTGGTCGCCGTCGCCGGCGTCTCAATCGGCAAACCGATACCTATCGAGATCTGTCGGGCTACGCCCTGTCCCTGACCGGCCGGTAGCACCTGGCCGAGCAAAAGCTCGGTCACATCCTGCTTTTTGACGCCGCTTTGCTCGAGCGCAGCGGCTGCCGCCACTTTTCCAAGTTCGACTGAACTGACGTCTTTCAAGGCGCCCGCGAAGGCCCCGATCGGGGTTCTCTTGGCTCCTAAAATGACACTTTTACTCATGAATTTCCCTCCTGTACATGAACGAATAACCTAACTCTTCATTTCTATTGTAATCGTTTACTGTGTTTTGCTAAACATCCCCTCGTCGAGGATTCGGATGACTTCGCTCGCGATCTGTTCCAAATCGGCAAGCGGGTCGAACATCGCGTATCTGAGGCCGATGAAGTTCGCGATTCCCATCAGCATGAATGCCATAATCTCAGGGTCGAAATTCTGCATCTCGCCTTTACTCTGCGCGCTTCGGATCTGCCGGTTATAGAGCTTGCCGAACGTCGCGTAGTACTGAATGAACAAGGTGCGGTCGATATAGAGCGACTCCCAGATGATGTGGTAGTAGTGGGGGCGCTCCTGGACCAACTCGAGGAACGCCAACAGTCCGAGACGCTCTTCTTCCTTCCTGTCTATACCGGGACCCGCCGCCTGTATCTTCTTGGCGATCTCATAGCGGATGACGTGACTGTACTGGGATATCAGGTAGCTGTAGAGCCCTTTTTTATCTTTAAAGTACAGATAGAACGTACCGAGACCGACGCCGGCTTCATCCGTGATATCCTTGATGCCGGTACCGTGATACCCCTTGTCGAGGAACATCTTTTCAGCTGACTCGATAATCTTCAAAAAGGTCCGCTCACCGCGTTCCGTTTTCGGCAGGTGTACCTGCGAGATATCTCCATTACTTAGCAAATCGTCTCCTTTTGCTTTCGCCTAAATCGCAAATGACCGCTGGTCGTGCGCCAGATGTCCGAGCACGAGGCTCGTAAACAGCGCCGGCTTCTCATACATGCTGGCATGACCGCAATCGGGAATGATCACAAGTTCCGCGTCGGGCAGCGCGGCTACCAGCCGTCTTTGCTCGGAGAGCGGCGTCAGTACGTCACTGTCACTGCCGATCACCAGCGTCGGTTGTTCGATCCGCTCCGCCTCAGCCTCTATGTTATAACTTTCGGAACTGTTCGTCAGCCGCACCATGGCCGCGGCAAAGTCGGGATCGGAGAAAATCTGGATCAATTGTTTTTTCCGGTTTTCCATCCACTCCAGATGATCGGCGTAAAAGCGCGGTGAGTAGATCGTCGGG
>DUQI01000117.1 GCA_012837885.1 Fastidiosipila sp. | reverse complement strand
TATTTATCCGGATGCGACCATTTATGTAATCTATTCATAGATCGTATGTCATTCGGAGAATTAAGGGAGGAATACATGAAAAAACTACTGCTTATGGCGCTCAGTCTCGTGCTCGTTCTCGGACTGATCGCTGGATGCACACCGGCCACACCGACCACCACGACATCCGCGCCGAAGGTGACGGAAACGGAACCGCCGAAGACGGAGGCACCGGAGAAAACCGAACCGACGGATACGGATGCACCTGAAGAGACGGATCCGCCGGCAGAAACCGACCCGCCGGAAACGGAACCTGCTGAAGAGACCGATCCGCCGGCGACCGGTGACAAGGTCTACAATATCGCTAATCTGGTGAACGGCAACCTCGGTGACAAATCGTTCTTTGACTCGGCGTATGCCGGTCTGCAGCAGCTTGAAGCGGACGGCCGCATCAAGTTCAGAACGATCGAGATGGGCGGACGTGACGAAGATCAGCCGAAATGGCTGGAGACGCTCTACGACGTCGCGGAATCAGGCGAATACGATCTGATCATCTGCGGCACGTACCAGATGCCCGAGTACTTGACGGAAGTCGCAGCTGCGTATCCGGATCAGAAATTCCTGATCTATGACTCACAGGCTGAAGGCGACAACATCGTCAACATCAACTACAAACAAAATGACATGGGTTACCTGATCGGTATCGTAGCCGCCGGTGTGACGGCCGACACGAGCATTGACAAGATCAATGAAGATTCGGTCATCGGCTTTGTCGGCGGCGTCGACAGCCCGGTCATCAATGACTTCCTCTATGGTTTCCTTCTGGGCGCGCAGAGCGTGAACGAGGACATCATGGTCGATACGCGCTACGTCAACAACTACGTTGACCCGGCGAAGGGCAAAGAACTCGCCACCTCCATGATCAACGACAAGGGCGTTGACGTGGTCTGGGGCGTGGCCGGTTTGTCCGGTAACGGCGCAGCGGAAGCAGCGGAAGAAACGGGTAAAGCCTGGTTCATCGGCGTCGACTCCGACCAGGAGCTGACCTTGTCGAAAGAACTGGCAGCCGTCACCTTGACCTCCGGTCTGAAAAACATCGGCAACTCGATCATCTGGTACATCGATGAACTCGATGCCGGTCGTGAGCATTACGGTGATACGATTCTGCTCGGTCTGACGGAAGGCGGCGTCGGCATCGTGACCGACAAGAACTTCGACAAGATCGTGCCGGAAAACGTCAAACAACTCGTGAAGGAAGCAGAAGAGAAGATCGCCGCCGGTGAGCTTGAAGTGCCGACCGCGATCGGTTTGGAAACGAAGGAACTCGAGGAATTGAGGGACAAGCTGCAGCCCTAATCATTCTGATTGATTAGCAGTAATAGCCGTTTAACGGCATGTGCGCTTCGAACAGCCGGGCGGTACGCCCGCCCGAGCTGTCCGCGGCGCTTTTCAAAAGGGGAGTCAAATAGACGTGGAGACGTTGAAGACCGAACAAGTGGAAGTGGCCGCTTCGACCGACAATGCCGTCGATATGATCGGGATTTCCAAGGTGTATCCGAACGGGATCGCGGCGAACCGCGATGTCGATTTTTCGGTGAAAAAAGGGGAGATACACGCCCTGATCGGAGAAAACGGTGCCGGGAAGAGTACGCTCGTCAAGATTCTTTTCGGCATGGAAGAACCGACCGAGGGTGAGATTCGTATACACGGTGAACCGGTGAAGCTCGGTTCTCCGGCGGAGGCGATTGCGCACGGCATCGGTATGGTGCACCAGCACTTTATGCTCGTGCCGTCACTGACCGTCGCGGAGAATATGGTGCTCGGCATGCCGCCGAAGAAGGGGCTGGTCATCGATTACAAGAAGGCCGTAAAGATGACGACCGAGATCGCCGAGCGCTACGGGTTCAGTGTGCATCCGGAAGCCAGAGTCATGGATATTCCGGTCGGTATGAAGCAGAAAGTCGAGATTTTGAAAGCGCTGTTGCGCGGTGCCAAGATCTTGATTCTGGACGAACCGACCGCCGTGTTGACGTCGCAGGAAACGGTGGAACTTTTTCGACAGCTCCGGGTGCTGAGAGATGAAGGATTTACGATTATCTTTATCTCTCACCGATTGAATGAGATCAAGGAGTTGACGGACCGCATGACGATTATGCGGGGCGGTCGCTCGATGGGTGTCTACCAGACGGAAGGTATCACGGAACAACAGATTTCACAGCTGATGGTCGGCCGTGACGTCATCTTGAAAGTGCAAAAAGAAAAGTCAACACCGGGCGAGGTCGTGCTCGAAATCGACAATCTCTCCTATATCAACGAGTGGGATAAGCTGATGCTGGACGGTGTCTCATTTAACCTGAGAGCCGGTGAGATTTTGGGTATCGCCGGCGTTGAAGGAAACGGACAGCGCGAACTCGTCGATATTCTGTTTAATTTAAAAGAGCCGGAGTCAGGCAGTATCTACGTCGGAAAAACGGAGATTACGAAGCTGCCGCAAAGAAAAATCCGTGACTTAGGCGTCGCTTTGATTCCGGAGGATCGGATGGTCTTCGGGATCGCGGCTGAGGCCGGCATCGCCGAGAACATGATCTCCGATCGTTTCGATAAGAAAAAGTATAATCACGGACCGCTCTTCAACATGAAAGCGATCAACGAAGAGACGGATCGGTTGATCAAGGAGTATCGGGTACTCGCGAAAAACCGCAGCCAAAAGGTCGGCATGCTCTCCGGCGGTAATATCCAAAAGGTCGTCGTAGCACGTGAGTTTTCAAGTGACCCGATTTTAATTATCGCCGATCAGCCGACGAGAGGCATCGATGTCGGCGCTACTGAATTTATCAGGGCAAGGCTGGTGGAATTGAGTCGCCAGGGCGCGGCCGTCCTTTTAGTCTCAGCCGACTTGAACGAGGTGATGGAGCTCGCAGATCGTCTCCTGATTTTCTACGGAGGTCAGATCGCGGCGAGCTTCGATGACACGACGACGGTGACCGATGAGATTATGGGTGAGTATATGCTGGGCCTTAGGAAGCAGGATGCCGAAGTGAGAGAGGAGTTGACTCATGTCTAGTCGTAATCGCCTACTGGCGTTTTCCGTGATCCGCGGGGTGGCAGCGATACTGGTCGCGCTCCTCGTGGCCACAGTCTTTATCTTTTTGACTTCGAAAGAACCGTTGACGGCTCTGCAGCATCTATTGATTTCTCCGATCGTCTCGTTTAGAGGCGAGGCACCGAGCATCGATCTGCAGTCGATCTATACGATTCTCGCCGCCATGATCCCGACGATTTTTACAGCGCTCGGTGTCTGCGTGATGTTCTCGGCCAATGAATTCAACCTCGGTGCCGAGGGTGGTGCGATGGCCGGTGGTTTCGTCGCCGCGCTGGTCGGTGTCTACCTGCCTCTGGTGGCGGGCGTGCATCCGGTCGTCGCTATACTGGCTGGTGCCCTGACGGCCGGCCTGATCACGTTGCTGCCCGGGTTCCTGAAGGTCTCTTTCGGGGCGAGCGAGATGGTCTCGTCCCTGATGTTGAACTATGTCGTGATGTATGTCGTCTTACACTTCTTAAATAACGACTTCGCCGACAGGAGCAAGGGCGCGACGCAGACCTACCCGTTTCTCGATACGGCGAAGATCGGGCAGATGGTCAGAGGCGGCTCGAAACTGAGCTATGGCTTTATCGTCGCTTTGGTCGTCGCGGTGCTCGTCGGTATTTTCATGTACCGTACGCGCTGGGGCTACCAGATCCGCATGATCGGTATCAATCAGAACTTTGCGACCTATTCGGGTATGAAGGTGACCGGCGTTGTCTTACTGGCGCATTTCCTCGGTGGTTTTCTGGCCGGCACGGGTGGTGCCATTGAGGTCCTGGGACGCTTCAATACATTTCTCTGGAAGGAACTTCCCGGATTTGGCTGGACCGGGATCACGATCGCGATCCTGGCCAAGAATAATCCTTTCGGTGTGCCGTTTGCCGCTTTCTTTATCGCCTATCTGAACAAGGGGTGCCAGATTATGGCGACCCGCTCGGACGTGCCGTCTGAAATGATCGCGATCATTCAGGCTAGCATCTTCTTGTTCTTCGCGGCTGAGCACTTCCTCTCCGGCTTGCGACAGAGAATTGTCGTGAAGAGCACACAACAGGAGCTGGCGGCGATGGCTGCGCCGGCTTCAGTGAAAGAGGAGGCGAACTGATATGGCAGCGTTTTTTGAAACGATCTTTAAACCGGATTTCGTCTTCGCGATTTTACGTATCTCCTCGCCGATTCTGTTTGCCGCTCTGGCATCGGTCATCGCTGAGAAGGCCGGTGTCGTCAATATCGGTCTGGAAGGCATGATGATGATCTCGGCGCTCTTTGGCACCTTGATCTCCTACTGGACACAGAGTTGGCTGGTCGGTGTACTCGGCGCTATCGTGATCGGTGTGATGCTCGGCGCGATGATGGGATTCTTCTCACTTCGTATGCGCACGAATATCATCCTGGTCGGTATCGCGATCAATATGCTCGGTGCCGGAGGTACCGTCTTTTTGCTCTATATGTTCACAGGCATGCGGGGCAACACGAGTTCTCTCAGCTCGCCGAATATCCTGATCCCGACGATCGATATTCCGCTTATTAAAGATATTCCGATCGTCGGACAGATCTTGTCAGGCCATGCCTTATTGACGTATATCGCTTTCTTTTTGGTGTTCGTGGTCTGGTTCATGCTGTATAAGACGTCGCTCGGTTTGAATATCCGTGCCGTCGGTGAGAACGGAAATGCGGCGCGTTCTGTCGGCATCTCGGTGACCAGGATCCGCTACGTCGCATTGATGCTTTCCGGCGCCTTGGCCGGTCTCGGCGGCGCTTACATGTCGATGTACTATTCGCAGAGCTGGAACAACGGTATCGTCGCCGGACGCGGGTTTATCGCGCTCGCAGCTCAGGCGATGGGACGCGGTGAGCCGGTCGGGACGATGTTTTCGTCCTTGCTCTTCGGTCTCGCGCAGGCGCTCGAGACGAGGGTGTCCGGTCTGCAGAATGTCTCTTCGTATCTCGTGGCCTCGATTCCTTATGTGGTGACGATCCTCGGCCTCGTCATCTATATGATCTCTGCCAGAAGAAAGGTCAGACGTATGCATCAGAAGATGAAGCGGGAGCAGATGGAAACGATCAAGGACAGCAGTACACATGGCGGTACGCATGATAGATAAAAAAATACCGGTCATATTGGACGGCGATCCGGGGCACGATGATGCGATCGCCTGGGTGCTGGCGGCGGTCGAAGAAAAACTGGATATACTGGCCGTGACGTCGGTCAGTGGCAACCAGACGATAGAGAAGACGACCTTGAATGCGTCCAAGATTCTGACCTTGATCGAGCGGCCGCTGCCGCTCGCCAGGGGGGCGGCCAGACCGCTCTTTGCCGAGCCGATGGTGGCGCCATCGGTGCACGGAAAGACGGGGCTTGACGGGCCTGCGCTGCCGGAGCCGAAGGTACCGGTGTTGGAAAAGGGAGCGGTTACGCTCATGGCCGAGACGCTCGAAGCGCATCCTGAAGCGGTGACGATTATCGCGACCGGCCCTTTGACCAATGTCGCGCTGCTCTTACTTACGTATCCGGAACTTAAGGAAAAAATTGCCGCCATCTATTTCATGGGTGGCGGCATTCGCCACGGCAACTGGACGCCGGCGGCGGAGTTCAATATTCTGGTCGACCCGGAGGCGGCTAAGATTGTGCTCGAATCGGGGTTGACGCTTGTGATGTGCGGGCTCGATGTCACCGAAAGAGCCCTTATTATGCCGTCCGAGTTTGACGAGATTGAAGCGCTCGGCAGCGAGGTTGCGAAGATCGTCGCCGGTTGGTTACGTTTCTTTTACGAGTTCCACGCGGCCAAAGGTTATACCGGTGCACCGCTACACGATGCAGTAGCGGTCGCAGCTTTGACGGCGCCCGAACTGCTCGATTTCAAAGCACTTTCAGTGGAAGTCGAATTGACCGGCGATTATTGCCGCGGTGCCACCGTAGCCGATTGGTATGGACTCTTCGGCAAAGCGCCGAATGTCAAGGTGGCGATGGGGATCGACAGGGATAAGTTTTTCTCCTGGATCAAGTCGCATCTTGAAAAGTACGGGAGGAGCGCATAAATGGCACGGTATAAAGTGTGGATTGACTGTGATCCCGGAGTCGATGACGCGGCGGCGCTGATGCTTGCCGCGAAGATGCCGGAGATCGAGGTCGTCGGTATCTCGGCGACGGCCGGCAATGTTGAACTGAAGTACACGTATCGTAATGCGCGTAATCTGGCTGCTTATGTCGGCCTCGACGTGCCGGTCTATAAAGGTGCAAACGCCCCCTTGATTCGAAAACCGGTGTATGCGAAAGAGGTTCACGGCAAAACGGGGCTCGGTGGTGAGGCACTGCCGATGTCGGCCGCGCCTGATATGACAAAACCGGCCTGGGATGCGCTATATGAAGCGGCGGTGAAGTCGCAGGGCGAGATCGTCTTGATCTTTATCGGTCCGTTGACGAACCTGGCGTTGGCGCTTAGAAAATATCCGGATCTGCCGCAATATGTGTCCCGCCTCATTCTGATGGGCGGATCGTCGAGCTTTGGCAACACGACATCGGCGGCGGAGTTCAATATCGTCTTCGATCCAGAGGCGGCGGCTGTCGTCTTCGAATCGGATCTCACGATCTCGATGCTCGGCCTCGATGTGACGATGCAGGCGAGTTTGAAGCAAGACGATCTGGAGATGCTCGCCCGCATTGGTGGCGAGACCGGCCGCTTTTTGAAAGACAGTCTTCAAGTGTCGCTCAATTGGTTGAAGACGCTTGGTCTTGATGCGGTTGCGATGCACGATCCATGCACGCTTTTATATCTCGTCTATCCGGCTATGTTCAAGTCGGAGATGGCCGGTGTCAAGGTTGAGACGAGAGGCGAATTGACCTATGGTAAGACGGTGACGGATCTTTATTCGGATACACGTTTTCCGGTACAAAACGTTGATGTGGTGTTGGAAATCGACCATGCAGAATTTATGAAGGTGTTTGCCGAGATTTTAGGCAAATATAAGGAGTCTTCGCATGGCGCATGATTTTCCGAAAATAGACCTGCATCTTCATTTGGACGGCAGCGTGTTGCCGGAGACGATGTGGGAGCTTGCGAAAAAAGAAGGCGTTCTACTTCCGGCTGACGATCTCGATGGATTTAAGGACTATTTGGTGACGAGTGCCGACTGTCGAAACGTTAATGAGTATCTTGAACGTTTTGAGTTGCCGTTACAGCTATTGCAAGAACCGGAAGCGCTGACCCGCGTCACGCGTGAACTTATTACGTTGCTTGAAAGTCATGGACTAGCCTATGCTGAAATACGCTTTGCGCCGCAGCTACACACGCGTCGGAAGATGACACAAAAGGATGCGGTCGAAGCCGTTCTTAGCGGCATGAAAGAAGCCCTGTCCGAGGGCAGTCGCATCGCGATCGGCATCTTACTTTGTGCCATGAGTTTCGGTGATGCGTCGAAAAACGAACAAGAAAACCTTGAGACGGCGAGAGTCGCAGCAGACTACCTGGGCCAAGGAGTGGTCGGGATTGATCTGGCAGGATATGAGGGGATGTGTCCAGTATCGGATTTTGCGTATGTATTCACTGAAGCGGACAAGTATAATCTACCGCGTACCGTGCATGCCGGCGATAGTGCCGGCCCGGAGTCTGTCTGGGACGCATTGGCGTTTGGTACGAGGCGTATAGGCCACGGGCATCGTTCGATAGAAGATCCTAAGCTGATTGAAGAGCTTTTGGAGAAAGGCGTGACGCTTGAAGTCTGCCCGACGAGCAATATCCAGTGTCAGACGCAGGCATCTTATGAAACACATCCACTCAAGGCGCTCTTTGACCTCGGTGTGAAGGTGACGATCAATACGGATAACATGGTGCTGGCGAATGTCGATTTGGTGCATGAATATGATGTTGCTATCGAAAAGATGGGATTCACTAAAGACGATATCATCCGTATGAACATCAATGCCGCAAGTGCTTCGTTTATGCCGGAGGCAAAAAAGCGAAAAGTGATTGATTCATTAGATACAATCATTACTTAATTCTAACAATAATAATACAATTTAGTGGGTTTTTGTGATAAAATCGCAACACTTCATGATTAAAGTCTAAGGGGGGACGGATCTATGAAGAGGCTTTGTCGTTTTATCGCGTTATTATTACCTGTTTTGATTATGTTGGTCGCCTTTACGCCATCAATGCTTTTGAGGGCTGAAGGTGAGACGACATATGAGGTTTTTGTCAAGATTCCCCACTATGACGACAGCCAGAGCGCGGTCGATAAAGAGAATCCTTCAGGTGAGCTTGACCCGGGCATATATGATGTGCTCGACAGAGAGTTCGAGATGTTGCTTCTTGAGAAGTCACCTGAAGATGGCGGTGTATGGATAAATCCGGAGGAAAATAATGAGCCGGATCCGGGGGAGCCTGTACCAACACCTGTACCAACACCGGAGCCAACGCCCGAGCCTACACCGGAGCCAACGCCCGAGCCTACACCTAAGCCTACCCCCGCACCTACTCCGAAACCTACCCCTGCTCCTACTCCGAAGCCAACTCCAGTACCTACGCCGAAACCAACCCCGGCGCCTACCCCGAAGCCAACTCCGGCACCTACGCCGAAACCAACTCCGGCGCCAACTCCGACACCTACACCGGCACCCACGCCAGTGCCGACTCCTAAACCGACGCCGGTGCCAACACCTGCACCGACACCTACGCCGCCACCAGTCGTAAAAACCGTGGAAACGGCTACGGCGAACTACAATGTGAATATGCGCCGAGGTCCCGGTGTGGCAAATGGCCGTATTCTGACGATTCCGCGTGGACAAACGGCTACAGTTGTCTCGCGTCATGCAAACGGTTGGATCCAGCTCGACTATCGTGGGTCGAGAGGCTGGTCGAACGGACGGCTGTTTAGGATTCAAAAGATTCAGGTCGTTGAACCTGCGCCAGGTCAGCAACCGCCTCCGGCGCAGACAGTGACCACAGCGACTGCGAATTACGCGATCAATATGAGGCGAGGGCCGGGCGTTTCAAACGGGAGAATATTAACGATCCCGAGAGGACAAACGGCGACAGTTGTCTCGCGTCATGCAAACGGCTGGATACAGATCGATTACCGTGGTACGAGAGGCTGGTCGAATGGAAGGCTGTTCACGATTCGTACGCAGACGGTGACACAGCCTGTTCCTTCAACACCGCAGCCTCCGGCTACGCCAACGCCACCACCCTCAACACCACAACCGACGACAGTGACCACAGCGACCGCGAATTATGCGATCAACATGCGGCGCGGACCTGGAGTGTCAAACGGGCTGATCCTGACGATTCCGCGAGGACAGACAGCAACCGTTGTCTCACGTCACGCAAACGGTTGGATTCAACTTGATTACCGCGGCTCAAGAGGATGGTCCAACGGGCGTTTATTCAGTATCAGGACTCAGACGGTAGCTGCACCCACAACACCTCAAGCGACGCCGACACCGGCTCCAGCCGCGCCTGTGCCTGCGCCAAAGCCGGCACCGGGAGGAAAGTACATTGCGCTGACCTTTGATGATGGACCGAGTGCGCATACGCCGAGATTGCTCGATGCGTTACGAGCGAATAATGCGAAAGCGACATTCTTTGTTATCGGAAGTCTTGTCGGCGGCAGAGAATCGACACTACGCAGAATGGTCAATGAAGGGCATGAGATCGGAAACCATACTTACGGTCATCCGGATCTCAGACGTCTCTCAAGGTCCGGGGTCTCATCTCAGATTACGAGTACAGACAACCGCATACGAAACGTCACGGGTGTGACTCCGCGTCTCATGCGGCCTCCATATGGCAGCCGCAACAATACGGTGATGAGCGTCGCCGGAAGTACCGGTAAGGCAGTGATTCTCTGGAGTGTCGACACGAATGACTGGCGCTATAGAAATTCGTCGCGTCTCGTCAACTATATTCTCAATAATGCGAAAGACGGGGATATCATCCTGATGCACGATTCACATGCGACGACCGTGAATGGCGTGATTTCTGTACTGCCGCTGTTACGTGCCAGAGGATTTACGATGGTTACAGTGTCTGAGTTGATGGCCATAAAAGGCAAATCGCTTAGATCCGGCGCAGCCTATTCTCACGCCAGATAAAAGAATCGTTGCTTCTCAAAGACAGTATTCGGCCGGTCGATTGACCGGCCGTTTCGTTCACATCTGTTTTGCAACTCCATTCCGCTCTTCAATGACCAATTGGTATGACGCTGTCATGGCTTAGAGTCGCGGCCGATATTTGTTGTGGGTGTGTTTTTATTTGCCGGCTAAGTGAAATACGGCATAATACTGGCTAACGTAATCTATTGGAGGAGTGCGGCATGAGTAATCCACATGACATGTCGAGGGCTGTTAATCTATTGCAGGCACTGGTGCGTATTAATACGTGTCAACCGGCTGGTAATGAATCGGTGGTAGTCGATTTTCTGGAATCACAGTTTGCACCGTTTGAGGATGTCGTTTGGAAACAGCGCATCGATCATGGGGCGAATCGGAGTTCTCTTCTTTTGCGGATCGGTCCTGATGTGCCCGGTGGACTTGCGATTATCGGTCATCTCGACACGGTAACCGTAGGAAATATTGATGATTGGAAACACGATCCGTTTTCCGGGGACATTATAGACGGAACGGTCTATGGTCGCGGCAGTGTCGACATGAAAGGCGGCGTCGCCATTATGACCGATCTCGCACTCGCACTTTTGGAAAGTCGTTCTGAGTTAAAGAAACCGCTTTATCTCGTTTACACGGCGGATGAGGAAAAAGGGTTGACCGGTGTGCGAGCGATCGTTGAGGCGCAAACGCTTTCCGAGATCGATGCCTTGATCATTGCGGAGCCGACGAATAATAAGGTTGCGATCGCAGAGAAAGGTGCGCTGTGGTTTCGCTTTGTCGTTCACGGTCGGCTGGCACACGGCTCGAAACCGGATGAAGGGATTAATGCGGTCGAGATTGCGATAAAGATCGCGCAGTATGTTCAGGAAGTCGTCGCCTCTGATGTTGAACCACATGCACTCCTTGGTCCGGCCACGGCATCTATTAATAGATTGTCGGGTGGCATCATGACTAACGTGATCCCTGCTCTGGCGGAAGTCGAAGTCGACTGTCGAACGCTGCCGTCCCAAGATAATGCGAAGATCCGTAAAGCGGTCGAGGCGTTTGTCGAACAGCTGATGGCGGATACACCGGGATTGCGAGTTGAGACGGAACTGATCAACGATCATCCGGCGATCGGTGCGGATGCTGAAGATCCGTTTATTCTTTCCGTACAGGAAGCTGTACGAGAGAACGGATACAGCGATGCGCCCTGCGGGATGACGTATTATACGGATGGAGGTTTTCTGGTACCGAAAATAAATGTTCCGTTTGTTATTATGGGGCCTGGTGATGAATCGTTGACGCATCAGGTGAATGAGGCGATGGATGTTGATAGTTTTCTAGCCGGTCGCCAAATATTTGAAGATGTCATCACCGATTATGTGATGTGAAAACAACCAGAGGTAAATGTTTAATGAGTGAATTGAGCAAATATGTCAGAGTGTCGGATGCGGTCCGGGAAGCGCTTGAGGGCGGACGTCCCGTTGTTGCGTTGGAATCGACGATTATCTCTCACGGCATGCCGTATCCGAAAAACGTTGAGACGGCACTGCGTGTTGAGGAGATGGTGCGCAGAAACGGCGCCTTGCCCGCAACCACGGCGCTTTTGGATGGACAAATTGTTGTCGGATTGACCGAGGAGGAGATTGAGCGGGTCGGTCAAGCGGGACTTTCATCGACCAAGACGTCGCGCCGTGATATTCCGATCGTACTGGCGGAAAAGAAAATCGGATCGACGACGGTGACCGGTACGATGCTGGCCGCTCATCTGGCCGGTATTTCTGTGTTGGCTACGGGTGGCATCGGCGGTGTACATCGTCGTGGGGAGACCACGATGGATATCTCGGCCGATCTCGAGGAACTGTCCCAGACATCGGTGATGGTGGTCTGTTCAGGGGCGAAATCCGTGCTCGACATTGGTCGAACGCTGGAGTATCTGGAGACGAAAGGCGTGCCCGTGATCGGTTTTCAGACGGATCGCATGCCGGCGTTCTACACGAGAGACAGTGGATTTTCTCTGGCAGCGAGGCTCGATGAACCGGCAGATATAGCGAGAGCATTTGAGATCAAGAGATCGCTAGGACTCTCCGGTGGCATGATGGTCGCGAATCCGATTCCTGTTGAGAATGAGATGGATGCGGAAGCGATTGAGAACACCATTCAGGAGGCGTTGCGGGAAGTCGAAGATCAGGGTGTTGTTGGAAAAGATATTACACCGTTCCTGCTTGATCGGATTCACTCAATCACTGGTGGCAAGAGCTTGGAGTCAAATATTGCGCTCGTACTAAACAACGCGCGTGTGGCTGCTTTAATCGCGGTGGAATTGAGTAAGGAAAGTGAGTAAGAAAGCATGAGTAATAAGAACGCTGGCCTTATCACACAGATTTATGGTATTCGCACTCTTGAGGATGCATTGATGTGCGCTGAACTCGGTGCCGACCACATTGGTATAGAGTTTGGTGAAGTGAAACGCACCGGCCCTTGGCAGATGAGTGGAGAGGAGGCGAAAGCCATCTTTGACCAACTACCTGAGAGCGTTGTGAAGATTGGTTTAACGATCGCTCCGGATGTGGATGAGATATTGAATGACCTATCCATCTACTGCCCCGACGTGCTTCATCTGTCGGGTAATGTGGAAGACTTCTCGCCTGAGAAAGTTAAACGGATAAGAGAGGCGTTTCCAGCATTGCGTATTATGCAGGCGTTGCCGGTCCTCGCAGGTGTACCGTACGAAGCCCAGTGGCCTCATATCTTGAAGGTCATTAGAGACTATGAGTCGTTATCTGACTTTTTCTTGATCGATACGAAGGACCCGGATAGTGACATCGGTATCGGTGTCACAGGACTCACCCACGATTGGCGAATAGACCGGGCGATTATTGAAGCGACCGCGGTTCCCTGTATTATCGCGGGTGGTTTGGATGGAGACAATGTGGCAGAAGCGATTCGCATGACGAAACCGTATGGTGTTGACAGCAATAGTCGTACGAGTATTCCTGAATCTATGAGAGAGCCCGGTGGAAACGGGAAGGATCCTGAAAAAGTAAAAGCCTTTATTGAGGCAGCACTCAATGCCTGATCTGTCCGACAGAGCGATTGTCTTGGGAGACGCTTGCGTCGACGTTATGGTTCCGATGATGCAGATTGCCGATCGGAACAACGTTTTGTCGCCCAGCGACAAGACGCTTGAACCGGTATTGTCTGCCGGAGGTACCGGAGCTAATACGGCGGCAGCGCTAAGTAAGCTTGGGATAAAGACGGCGTATATGGGTACTCTCGGCGCTGATTACGGAGGTCGCTTTTTACTGGAAGATCTCAAGCAGAGGGACATTCACTCTGAGCTGACCCTGATCGATGAAAACAGCAATACGGTTTATGTTTTTGCTTTTATAGATGAACAAGGAGAGCGTCATCCGTGGGCGTTTCCAAGAACGGGTGTGTCATATGCCGACTATGACTTGGAAAAGATCGATCTAAGCATTATCCGGAAGGCAAAGTGGCTACACTCATCTGGAATGACGATCTTATTCGATGGAACACTCAGAAAACATTTGCCTCATATTTTCAAAACAGCATATGAAGCCGGTGTACCGACTTCCTTTGACTTGAATACGAGAGTAAATCATCTTGATAAACTCGAACCGGGAATAGTCGATGCTATTCGGCAGACGATTCCATATGTGAAGTATCTATTGGGTTCCGGTCAGGATGAGTTTTTCAGCTTTAATCCTCAAGATGACTGGCGCGATAGCGTACGATCCTTTAAAGAGAACGGCCGCGTCGTGATCGCTCGGATGGGGAAAGACGGTGCATTTTTAGTTGATGCGGATAGAGAAGAGCAGCAGAAAGCATTTGATGTACCGGTCGTAAATACGATAGGGGCAGGAGATGCTTTCAATGCCGGTTTCATTGCAGCCATATTGAAAGGGCATTCGCATTCAGAAGCTATGAAATGGGGTAATGCGGTCGCATCGTATAAGGTGTCGGGAAACAGCGCGAGGCATACACCGGACGAAGCGACTTTATTGTCCTTTCTTCGGGGTGCTATCGATAATTCAAAATAAAATCAAACAGCTGATCCGACACATGATGATATCTGCCAGGAAAAAGTACGTGGGTTGCATCTGGATAGATTTCAAGTTGTTTGCTTCCTGATAAACCATTAAATGCCGCCATTTATGTCAGGCGGGAAGGTTGGGTCCTTTAGTCCCATTAGCCATAACACTGGAGCATTGATCATCGGCGTAAAATTCTTCAGATCGATATAACCTAGAGTATCGTGAAAAGCGTCTTCGTTTTTATGCTGAGGATCAAACATTTTATAGTACCAGCCCAACTCTTCGTACACATCGATGTCAAGGTTCATCTGCTTAATCATCTTGAAGTCGGACAAAAATGGCGAGCTGACAGCTGCAAAAGCGACGTCAGGATGAAGCGCTGCGGTGACGAGCAACAATGTGCCACCTTGCGAACCTCCGCTTACGCGAACTTTTCTTGGATCGATACAATCCAGACTTTTTAATAAGCGGAAATCGAGTAAGAGTCAAGTCTCAAATGTTGGTGTAATTTCTCTCCACTAACTTAGTATGGTAACTGCATTCGAGTAGGCCCCCGGGGGCCTACTCAAATCGCAAATTTTCAGCCCACTCCTTCTAGCTCTTTCTTTACAATT
>DUQI01000116.1 GCA_012837885.1 Fastidiosipila sp. | reverse complement strand
CATTGAGACGGCATTCATTCGACGATTTATCTAGAATGAATGCCATTTTTCTTTAGATAGATCGGGAGGATGAAATGGATGTTTTGACAATCGGTGGACTTCTTGTTGAAATCATGCGCAATGAACTGGATAAGTCTTTTGACAAGCCAGCAGAGTTTTCGGGACCTTATGCGAGCGGTGACGTGGCGATATTTGCGGATGTGGCGGCACGACTTGGTAATAAGGTGGCGATCATCGGTACGGTGGGCGATGATGGGTTTGGTCGATGCATTGTGAATCGACTCAAGGCTGATGGAGTTGACGTCAGCTCGATTCGCGTCAGTCCTGATAATACAACAGGTGTTGCTTTTGTTTCATATTTTTCGACAGGAGCTCGTCAGTTTATATTCCACTGGAGACATGCCGCAGCTGGAGACATCACGATCGATCAAATAAATCCACTTTTACTTGATGATCTTAAATGTCTACATTTGTCGGGTGTAAATCTTTCTGTAAATGACAAAGTGCGGGACACGATATACTACCTGAATAAATCAGTGGATCCCTCAGTGATCGTCTCGTTTGATCCCAATATTCGACCAGAAGTGTTAAGTGTCGAGGAAATTCGCGCACTTTGCCAACCAGTTATGGAACGATGTGACATTTTCTTCCCAAGCGAAAGCGAAGCCAAGATGTTCACTGGTTTAAGCTCAGATGATGAAGGTTGCCGCTATTTGGCTGATCAAGGCAAGATTGTAGTGTTGAAACGAGGGACCGATGGCTCCGTAATCTATACCAAAGATAATGTGATAGAAGTTCCCGCTTTTTCTGTAAAAGAGATAGATCCCACCGGTGCGGGGGATTCATTCGCAGCAGCATTCATAACAGGCTATCTCAAAGGATTGCCTTTGCGCGAGTGCGGCGTGCTGGCCAATGCCGTTGGTGCCATATCCGTGACAAAATCTGGCCCGATGGAAGGCGCACCTCATTTGTCAACGGTTCGCGATTTCCTGCAGGATGTGGGCATTGACGATATCAAATTGGATTGGTGATTGATTTGTTTACTGTATGCAATTCGCCGGTTGGAGCCTTAATTAACACGTCATGCTTTTTGATGCGACTTCTTACAAGTCGATAACACAGAACATACTTTTAGTACATACGATTAGTATCAATCGATAAAACGACTGGAGCTTAAGTATGTACAAAAAGAGTAAACCTGAAGAACACGGACTTCCACATGATTATTGTGGTGATATCGACATTCCAGCCAGAAAAAAAGATGAGCAAAATATTCCGCCAAGAAAGCATGATCATGTGACGAGTCGAGTCCCGGATTCTCCATATGATGATTCCGACGTTTAGGAAACGGAACTTGAAGAGAAACACGGTACGCTTCCGTACGATCATGCAGCTGCCGGATCGATCAGGCCAGCTGACGAAGAGGCAAAACGGACGCCTCCGCATCGTCACGACCACGCAGTTGGCGATTTATTTGAGCGAGTAGAAGAAGAGGAAGACATCTAACTCACTGCTCAGATGATGGGCTTTCAGGCGCCGATACCGTGTGTATGCGTGCGCCTTTTCTTTTCTCTGTTCTTGTTCTCAGTTTTGATTGGCTGAGGAATTCACCAATCGTATTTCTGAGACGTTTTTCCATATCGAAGGTCACGAAAATTTCTCTTGCCACAAAGAAAAGGAGTGGTCCAACTAAGATGCCACCTAATCCCATGACAGCAATTCCAACGATCATGGAGAGGATGGTGACGAGCGGATGCAAATGCATGGCATTTCCGATAATGGCAGGTTCAATGATTCGTCTCAGTATGGTCATGACAATAAGGAGCACGAGTACGCCAATCGCCAGAAACACCTCACCGGTGATTAGGAACACGATGAACATCGGGATCAT
>DUQI01000115.1 GCA_012837885.1 Fastidiosipila sp. | reverse complement strand
CTTCAGGGATTTCTACGACATCCCCGGTCTTGCCGAATTTGTCGACGTAACCGACCAGGGTGTACTCGTCGTATCCGCATTCTGAACATGATAGGCAAAGCGATGCAGTGTTGCTTCTCCCTCGATCCACTCCGCTTTAACCTCTACATTTGAAGCAGGCATCATCGCCGGCAGAGCCGGCTTCCAGCCACCGAACGTATAACCGGCTTTCGTCGGTTCTGCAGGGGCGGCCAATGCTTCTTCATACGCTCTTTGTTCAGAGGGCACGTAGGAGCCGCCGTCGGTGTCATATGTAATCTGGTACACATTACGCGTGTAGTGCACCTGCAGCTTAAGCGTCCCTTCGACCGGAATCTTTGCTTCCTGAAAAGGCACTTGAGCCGTAAAGCCTTCGATCACGATCGGCGACGCTTGAAGTAACTCTTCAACCTTCCCCTGTTTCGTTTCCGTTTTGTGAAGCTCGAAACCGTCTCTCGCGAGATTTTCGACCAGATGCTCGACAAGGTAGTCTACGGTATTCGCTTTATAGACGACCTCGATATCCGTGTCTGTGGTAAACGAGGCGAAATCCAAGCTGACGACCGGTTTGTCAGGAGTGAATCCTGAAACCGTCGGCGACGTCACATCCACCTTTTCCGCATAGCCCACGGGTACGGTAGCGATGTACGGCTTAGCGACGACCGTTTTTTCAAGGTCATCCCGGATATATAGGATTCGCACCGTAATAACCTCTGCCGGTGTCAATCCATGCTTCCAGCATGATGAATTAACTCATTTGCCTCTACCATAATAGATTATGTGTGTATGTTATTTTTCGACACAAATCCGTTATCTGTTGAAAAAATAAAGACTACACCCCAAAACGATTGCAGAAACGATAAACAAACGCGTAAAATCACGGCTTATCTGACGTTTTATGATTTGGCCGGGCCGGGCGGATAAGCGAACACCCCGCCGAGCGGCGGGGTGTTCTGAGCTAGCGCCGGGGTGGGCGTAGGTTAGGGATCGGTATTAGTCGAGCAGATCGAGTGCTTCTTGCGACACGTAGATCTGGTCACCGCTGTACACGGCGACGCCCGGCAGCTCAATCGTCTCGTCGCCGACGACGGCGAGGTTCGTGTTTACCTTAATGGTCACTTCTTTGTCACCGTTTTTCAAAACGATCGCACCTTCGGCTTCGTCAAACTCGGCGCTGCCGCCCTTTTCTTCGAGGGCTTCCGCTGCGCGGACGAACAGACGGTCGGTCACTTCAGCCAGATTGGCGCCCATGGCGAGCTCCACGTACTTCGCCATATCGGTGTTGTCGATCACTCCGGTCAGACGGGTCAGGTTTTCCGGAGCGTAGCAGTAGAGCGTCACGTCACCGCCGGTATGGCCATTGGTCGTGAAGCCGATCAGGGCGCGGCCCGCGATCATCGGACCGACAGCGTAGTTCATCGCGGTCAGATCGGTCTCTTTGATCAGTTCAATTTCTTCTTCAGTTAAATCTTCGATACCGAAGTAATCGGCAACGACTTCTTCGATGTTCGAACGTTCTTCGTCAAAGTGGAGCGCCAGACCTTCACCGGTCAAGGTCGCTTTTTTCAGCGCGTCGAGGAATTCGTTCAAGGTTCTCTTGTCATAATCATAACTCGTGTCCTTGCTGCCGATCGTGATGCCGCTGTTGGCATGGTCGGTGGCCGCGATGACGAGCGTGTTCCCCTCTTCTTTCGCAAAGTCGAGCGCCACTTTGACTGCCGCGTCAAACGCGAGCACGTCGGAGATCAAGCCGATCGGGTCATTGGCGTGCGCCGCCCAGTCGACCTTACTGCCTTCGACCATCAGGAAGAAGCCTTTTTCATTCTGGGAAAGAAGCTCGATCGCTTTTTCCGTCATCTCGGAGATCGACGGTTCGAGCTCAGGATCACGGTCCATGTCATAGGCGAGCGCTGTGTCGCCAAAGAGACCGAACACTTTACCTTCCGTGACTTTTGCCATATCGGCCGGTGTCGTCACGTATTTGTAGTTTTCTTCGATCACGGCGATCATGTCTTTGCTGTCTTCACGATGATCGGCGGAGAAGAAGTTTCTGCCGGAACCGAGGATGACGTCGATGCCCTGGTGCACCTGCTGTTCCGAGATCCAGTCGTAGTTTTTACGATCCGGCACGTGCGCCGAGAAAGCGGCCGGCGTCGCGTGCATGATTTCACTCGTGGAGATCAGGCCGGTCGATTTGCCCATCAATCTGGCTGCTTCGAGCACCGTGGCGACAGGACGACGAACGTCTTTTTCAGCCAACGGCTCCTGACCGGGCATCGTGTTCTCATCGGCGAGCACGCCGACGAAACCGGTATGCGATTTGAAGCCGGTCGCCATGGCGGTAGCGGCAGGTGCCGAGTCCGCGACAGGGGCGTCCGCGCTGTACGTTCTCATCATGCCGGACGCGATCTCGTCCATGGCAAGCGGTTCACCGTCTTGCATCCAGCGGGCCAGCGTGACCGCATCAATCGGCATGCCATCCGGAATCAAAACGATGACGTTTTTGACGGGATCTTCCACCGTAATGCTGTCACTTAAAGCAGCGACCGGAATCGCGGTAAAGACCAGTATCAGAGCTAGGATCAGTGATGTGATAAGTTTGCGTTTCATTCAATAAAACCTCTCCTTGTTTTCGTATCGGGTACCACTTAAAGACTCAAGGTCAGCCCGATCCGAACACACCGTATCACCGCCGCCCGGGCGATACATTATGGTCTAGTGACTTCGACGTAAAAAGCGAGAAAAGAAACAAATGACTTCACGCGGACTTTACCGAATATTAACCGCCGGACGCTTGAAATCCCCCGCTCGCTTTGCCGGTCGATCGCCGCAAAGCAAAGCGCGGGGCTCGCCCCGCGCTTTTCGTCATCCATTTTTTGCTTGTTAAATCTTTGTAGCCGGCGCGACAACCGGCGAGTCAGTGTTACCTCTTCTTAGCTTTAACATTGACCTCGACGCCACCCGGATAACGACCGGCGACAAAGGCTAAAAATGCGCTCAGAGCCAGAAGGAACATGAGAAACTTTTTCACTGTCTTTACTCCTTGTCTGTCTTCCGCAAGACTTTCCACGAAACCGCACTCTGCACCAACGTGAGACAGTTTTCATCGATCCTGAAAACGAGCAATATGCGCGGCTTGTCTCGCGTTTTTCCGTTAAGAGGTCTCAGTCAGGTACAGATCACTATTATACGTTAAAGATTCAGACCTGCACGGTAACTGTTCGCTTAATCGTCGTCCGTTTTCGTCAACACGAGATCCCGCCAATGCTCCCGATAGTCATCAAACGGGTGCTTCAGCAAAACGAGGCGGTCCTCCACGAGCTGAAACTCAAAGATAATCGCCTCTGAATAATCGAATCCGCCTTGCATGAGCTCGTAGTCGACCAAAAACAGACGATCATTGTAGGCAAAGTGCGAGCCTCTGTAGTCGAGATCTTTGCCGTCAAGCGTCCACTTAAAACGTGAAGTCGCTTCCTCATCACTCCCGGCGGCCAGTTCCAAACGAACATCGCCGCTCTCGAATGCACCGCTAATCTCCGGCTCGTCCAAAAGTGGCACAAACACATCACCGGTGGTGATCATGAAGTGGCTGGCTGCATATT
>DUQI01000114.1 GCA_012837885.1 Fastidiosipila sp. | reverse complement strand
TTCAAGGTCACCTTCTGCTCCGAGTGCCGGCTCAAGGAAATGAGCAATAGTTCCAAGAGCTTATGGCAGTATTCCTCATAGTAGGGCGGCTTTTCTTCCATCTCGCGTTTTAGGGTATCGAGCAGATGCCCGATTCGGCTTTGCTGCCAGATCGAACGATGCTGGATGATGCCCCGTTTCGCCCAGTCTTCATATAAATTCTTCGGCACCAGCTCATCGTCCTCGCTCTCCAGCGTCATCGAGATGCCTTCGACACCGACCACAATATAGGCGAACGGTTCGTTCCCGATTCTTTTTTCCGTATGCATGATATTGGCGTTCACAAACAACAGATCGCCGGCTTCCAGTTCAAGGTGATCGTTTTGCTTGCACTATTATACCACAAACACACCTGTAATGCCCTGTTATCAGTCATTTCGGGGTCGTTCAGCAGCCCCTAAATACATACCCCGCTTTATTCCCAACATAAATTATATATCACGTTGGGAATAAAGTTGGGAATAAAGTTGGGAGTATTTTGATAGTTGCTTCTATTTGCCTAATACTTGTAGCATCATTTTGACTCTTCTCTTGAAGATGTAGAACTATCACCCTGATAGGAAAGCTTATAAAACTGACTGAAAATGTGTCGACGAACCAGAAGTGGAAAGCACGAGTCGACTTGGAGCTCACTATACAATCGCCGGATCGTTAATTGCGTGCGAACACGCTATACGTGGAACATCCGGCATGAACATTTGCTGACTTTTGAAAGTAGCGTTCCTACCATCACTTAAGTCGTCCCAATACGTAAAAAACACTTGTCCAAAAGCGTTGAATATGATATCTTACTTGGTGCGCGTTTCGCGCAGACAGGAGGTGGTAGAATGGCTAAATGTGAGGTTTGCCAAAAAGACTTGTTTTTTGGAAGAAAGATCAAGATCACGCGTTCGCAGATTTCTCGCCGCGCGTTGACGAAGCAACATGCGAACATCAAGCGTGTGCGCGTTGTCGTGGACGGCACGCCGAAGACCATGAATGTCTGCACAAGGTGTCTCCGTTCGAACGCGGTGACTCGCGCATAATTTCAGAAACAAAGTTTACGGCGACGGGCGGCATACATCGGTGTGTCGTCCGTTTTTTTAAGGAGTAGATAGACGTATGGAATTGGATCGTTTGCTTTCGCCCTTGAACGTAAGGGTTGATCAAAAGAGGAAAGATATCGTTGACCTTTTAGGTAACAAAGAAGTGTTGGGGATTGCTTATGACTCCAGAAAAGTAAAACCTGGATTCATCTTCGTGGCGATCAAAGGCGGCATCACGGATGGCCATCTCTATCTCGGTCAGGCCAAGGATAACGGCGCGATGCTGGCCTTGGTGGAGACACCGAATCCGGATGTCGATCTGCCGCAGCTCGAAGTGGAAAGCAGCCGCCGCGCCTTGTCGCATCTCACCTCCACCTGGTTCTCCCATCCGTCCAAGGAAATGCTGATGACCGGCATCACCGGTTCGAACGGCAAGACGACGACCGCCATGATGCTCGATCATGTGTTGATCGAAAACGGCATCACCCCCGGCATGATCGGCACGATCTTCTACCGACTTGGAGATCGCCTCGAACCGTCCGATCTGACGACGCCGGAAAGTCTTGAACTCCAGGGTTTTTTACGAGAACAAGCCGACTACGGTTTCACACACTGTGTAATGGAGGTCTCCTCGATCTCGATCGAACAGTGCAGAGAGGCTGACATCACCTACGACGTGATGGCTTTCAATAATATTACGCGGGAGCATATCGACCAGCACGGTACGTTTGAAAAATATCTGGCGGCGAAGATGTCACTGATGAAACGTCTGCCGGCCTCCTCGATTGCCGTGATCGGCCTCGACGACCCGATCATCACTGAAAACTGTGCCGATTTGACGGCACGCACGATCTCCTTCGGCCTTGAGAATCAGGCGGCCGACGTATTGGCCGAAGACCTCGATTTGTCGACCGGCTTCGGTCGCTTTAATCTGGCGATTAAGCGCACGATTCCGACGTTGCAGGGTATGGTCGAACCGATCACCGTCCCCGTGACACTGACGGTTCCGGGCCTTAGCTCGGTCTATAACGCTCTTTCAGCTGTGACGATGGCGATCGCTCAGGGACTTCGTCCGGAGCAGGCCGCTCACGGTATCAGCACATACGAAGGTATCGAACGCCGCTTCCAGCAGGTCTACAACGGCGCCTACCAGATCTATGACGATCACTTCGCCAACGCCGGCAACGTACGCATGACGCTGGCTGCGACCGAATACATGGATAAGAAGAAGCTCCATCTGGCTTTCGCCGTGCGCGGTAGCCGCGGTGTCACGGTCAACCGTGAAGTCGCCGAAGAGATGGCGCTTTGGAAAGACCGACTGCCCTGGGGCAAGATTATCGTCACCTTGAGCCGTGATATCACGACGCCGAAAGACCATGTCACGGAAGACGAAGCCGATATCTTTATCAAAACGTTCCGGGAAGCCGGTTACGAGTTCACGGTGGTCGAGACACTTAAAGAAGCGATGGAGCAGATCGTCGATGCGGCCGAAGCCGGTGACGTCGTCATACTGGGAGGTGCTCAGGGCATGGATCCGGGCGCCAGAATCGCCCTGCATCATATCCTCGATAAAGATCCTTCGCTCGACGAAAAAGTCATTTTAGCGCCGCTCGAAGGACGTATCTGCGGCTGATCTAGTCATCGGTCAGGCGAACGACCTTGTATATCCAGCGCGCCATGTCGCGCTGTTCGGAGATCGTGCCGAGACGCAGAGACGCACGGTTTTGTTCGGCGCGAAGCCACTGTCTTTCCGGCATGCAGATCGCGACTGATTCGATTCTTTTCTCATCGTCCGGCGGATGGAAGAAGACGAGATCGCCTTCCCTTAAATAACGCAGGTCGAACTCCCTCGTCTCGGGATCGACGGGCAAGGTCACTTCCTGTCCGACCTCGGCCATCTTCTCGAGCGTATAAGGCAGGATCTTGCCGTTTAACAGCCCAGCGACACGCGCCGCGCCTTCCGGACTGATGCCGTTCAAGGTCTGCCCGCTCGGCATCCACGGTGCATTGAAAAAGGCCATCGCGCTCGAGGTGAAAGACTGGACAAAATGATCCGGCTCGGGCAGTGCTTCCAGATCGTCGAAGATGAACACGCTGTCTTTCGTGATCCAGCCGTAACCGCCGGAAGGCAGGAGAAGCCTCATCACCTGGTCACTCGAGTAATCCGAATACAAGATGGTGCCCATCGGCGCTTCGGCCACTCTCGTACCGGCCGAAGCGGCACTCATGATAGGCTTCATGTCGCCCCGCACGATCACTTTCAACATACCGTCCCGCGGCGTCACGCTCGCGATCTCAGCGGACAGGTCGCTTCGTAAAACGAAACCTCGCGTGCCGTCGGACAATTCAACGCGTATATGGTTCGGCGGTTCGGTACTCAGTATCTTCAACGGTTCGTTATAGAGCACCTGCGTGATTCTCTTCCCTCTGACATAAGGTGAGTCAAAGACATCGGCCACCGACACCTGGACGACGGCTAAATCGTCTTCTTTCGGCGGTAAGACGACTTCGACCGGGACGGTCGGTTCCGGACTCGGCGCCAATTGACCGGGCAAGATCCAAAAGACGAGCAAGATGACGAGCGCGAAGGCGACGAGCGGGATGAGCCAGGGAGGCAAAAGCATCCGTTTCGGTGCGACGTACACGTCCTTCTCACCGTAGTCCATAAGATTCTTGCGGCCGAGAAAACCGGGCCGTCTTTTCGGCATCGAGCCGAGCGGAATCTTACCGACCCATTTCGGCTTTTGTTCCTGGTTCGGCGTCTGTTTTACCGGCTCGTTCGGCATTACGGTTTCATGTACTCCGCGACCGCGAACGCCACGGCATATTCACCGTCATGACTGATGCTGACCGAGACCATGCGTCCGCCTTCGGCTTCAAAGATCGTTTTCGCTTCGCCGTCCAAATAGACCGCGGGGCGTCCTGATTTATCGCGCAGAATTTCAATATCGGTAAACGAGATACCGCGTCGCCAGACGCCGGTACCGATCGCCTTGGCGACCGCTTCCTTCGCGGCAAAGCGTCCGGCGATAAAATGGGTGCGTTCACGCATCTCGCTTTGCTCGGCATCACTGAAAAGCCGCGTCACAAACCTTTCTCCGTACGTCTGCCAGATCGAGTCGATGCGGCTCATCTTGACGATATCAACACCGGAACGGATCATGGGGCGCTCCTTTGTTTCATCCTTAAATCATCGCCTTTCACCTGATAGATCGTGAATGCCGCAAGACGGCTGGCGATGCGCTTGTCGTAGTTTTTCTCAAAATCGGAAAATGACTGGTTCGTCGCGATCAGGGTATGGCGTTTTTCCCGCTGTCGCACGTTCAGCAGATCGATGAAATCGGCGAACGTCTGCGTCGTCAACGGCTCGAGTCCGAGGTCATCGATCAAGAGCACCGTCGATTCATAGATCAAGCGCTTCTTGAAAGTCGCCGTCTCCAGTTGTTCAGGATCAGGTCGGAAACTCTCTTTTAATTTTTTGAATTCGACGAGCGAAGAAAAGAGCTCGGTCGCCGGCAGGAACGTCACATCGATACCTTTTGCCTCCAAGGCGTTGCCGATGGCGTTCAAAAGAAATGTCTTTCCCCTGCCCTGAGGTCCCGTAAAGATCACGTCACGGTCGATCAGCTGCCAGAAATGCTCGACATACTCGGCGGCGCGCGAAAAGACGACCGACATATGCTCACGCGGCGATGGACCGTCTCCTCTTTCTTCCGAAAACAAGGAAAGATCGATCGCCTCAAACGTCTCGTCCGGTGAAAGCGCTGCGTCGAAGAGACGCGGCTGAAGCGACTTGTATAACCTTTCGGCGCAAAAGCAGAGCACCCCTTCGATCTGCCCCGTGTCACCGCAATGGCGACAAAAAGGAATCACTTCGGCGTAATCGCCTCTTAATTGATGTGCTTCGAGATAGCGTTCACGTTTAGCTTCGATATCTTTTAAGCGCTGGTCGCTGTACGCCTCATTGTTCACGGCGTCGGTCAACAGCCTGAATCCTGCCGCCGTCCATTCCCGGTCGATCGCTTGCAACTCCGGATGCGCGTCATACGTCTCCTCGAGACGTCGATCACGCTGCGCTCTCGTCGACCAGTAGCGCGCCTGCAAGATCTTTTCGACATCAGCGGTCAGACGAGGTTTCACGTGATCTTCCTTCCTGTTTTAAACGAAGCGGACGCAGCCCATCGTTTAGCGCTTTTTCGTAGATTGTCGGGTCGCCCTGATCTTCATAGTTGCCGCGGTTGTCTTTACCGAAGCGCGTCTGACTCTCCGACTTCTTCGCCGCCTGCTTTTCTTCGAACGCGAGGATCGCTTCTTTATCTTTCAGGCCGTGACTGTGCCAGGTGCGAAGCATCCGGTCGTAGATCATGAGGTTCTTCGCGTTTCTCATCCGTACGGAACGCGACAGCGCCAATTCCACGATCTCGAAGTTGAAGCCGAGCTCTTCATTCCATTTACGGATCAGAGGCTCGTTGTATTCGTCGAGCGAGATCCTGAGGCTCCTCGCCACTTTCTGACAGAACTGGTACATGTCTCTAAATCTATCCTGATGTCGCGACAGTTGCTCGAAGGTTCGCACACCGTTTTTATGCCAGTTATCGGCAATACTCGCGGCATACCCCGTATGATTCAATTTGTTTCGATCGACCAGCTCCGAAAACAGCGTATAGACGACATCGGGATGGAAGCGATAGTCGGAGAACCAGCGGTCGATCAGGGCGTACCAGCGGTACGACATAGCGCCTTGAAAATACGTGTCGTTGATGATTCTAACGGTGCGCTCTCTGGCCGATACTTCGCCCGGTAGCACATCGCTTTGCTTCGCCTCTTTTTTGCCGGCGACGTAGCGTTCGACTTCACTCACTTTAAGGTCGATCACCTTGGTCTCTGTCTCTTTCTGACTGACGAGTCTTTCGGCTTCCAGTATGTTCAGCGCTTTTTCGACACGCGTCACGGTGACTCCGAGCCTTGCGGCCAGTTCTTTTTTGTCGAGTTTTCGGCCGCGTCCTTCGCTTTGTAGCAACAGCAAATAAACCTTCAACGCATGCTCATCGAGAAGCGGCATATGGTCGGCGATGAAGAGATCCGGCACAGACGTATCACTTAAGAGTAATGTACGATCGTCACGTTTTTCCATACTCGGCCTTTCGCAAAAAACCCCGCCGCCTGTGAGAGGTGACGGGGTCTAATTATACCATACGGTACTTTTCAAACGGACCCGATTTAGGCCTCCGCTTCATCCTGTCTGAGGCTCTGTAGCGACACTTCGGCCAGGCGCTTATACGTATCGTAGCGCTCGGCTGCGGCGTCTGCCGCGTTCTTGAAGATCGTGTCGACCTGCTCTTCCGTATAGCGGTTATGCAGCGCATTGTAGCGTGACTCGCCTTTCAGGAAATCCTGATACGGTCTGGTCGGCGGCTTCGAATCGAGCGTGAACGGGTTCGTATCCGAGTAACGGTTGGCCGGATTGTAGCGCCAGAGGTGCCAGTAACCGGTCTCGACCGCGTCTTTCTCTCTTCTCTGCGAAATCGTCAGCCCGCCTCTGATGCCGTGGCTGATGCATGGCGCGTAGGCGATGACCAGGGACGGTCCGTTCCAGGCTTCCGCTTCACGCAGCGCTCTCAGCGTCTGGAGTTGGTTCGCTCCCATGGCGACCTGCGCCACGTAGACATAACCGTAGTTGTAGGCCATCAGGCCGAGGTCTTTCTTCTTGAGCGGTTTGCCGCCGGCGGCGAATTGCGCCACGGCGCCGAGCTGCGTCGCTTTCGACGCCTGACCGCCCGTATTCGAGTAGACTTCGGTGTCGAGGACGAGGACGTTGACGTTCTCGCCGGACGCCAGCACGTGGTCGAGGCCACCGTAGCCGATGTCGTACGCCCATCCGTCACCACCGATGATCCAGGTGGAACGGAGCATCAGGTAATCGGCGAGGGATAGTAGACGATCGACGCCTTCTTGCTGGTCGCCTTCGTAGGCACCGAGCTGATCGATCAGGGCTTCGGCTTCCTGTCTCGTGTTTTCGCTCGAGTCGTAGTTTTCAAGCCAGGTCGTGAGGGCTTCTTTCAGTTCACCGTCGACGACATCCTTTAATGCCTCGGCTTGACGTTTGGCGCGCTTACGCAGTTGCTTCGTCGCCAGATGCATGCCGAGGCCGAATTCGGCGTTGTCTTCGAACAAGGAGTTCGCCCAGGACGGTCCATGACCGTCTTTGTTGTACGTATAAGGCGTAGCCGGTGCCGACGCTCCCCAGATCGAGGAACAGCCGGTCGCGTTGGCAATCTGCATTCTGTCGCCGAACAACTGGGTGACGAGCTTCACATAAGGCGTCTCGCCACAGCCGGCACAGGCACCTGAGAACTCGAGCATCGGCAGCTCGAACTGACTGCCCTTGACGGACGTCTTGTTCATCGGGTTTTCCTTACGCGGCACGCGGATCGCAAACTCCCAGTTTTCGACCTGTTCGCGGTTCTCTTTAAGCGGACGCATCTCGAGCGCCTTCGTCTTGGCCGGGCAGACATCGGCACAGGAACCACAGCCGGTGCAGTCGAGCGCCGACATCTGGATTCTGTACTTGTACTGATCGTACGGCTTCATGCCGTCGATCGCACGGAATGCCTCCGGTGCCTCTTCCATCTCCTCTTCAGTCATCAGGAAGGGACGGATAACGGCGTGCGGACAGACGTAGGAACACTGATTACACTGAATACAGTTTTCCGGAATCCACATCGGGATATTGACCGCGATACCGCGTTTTTCGTATTGACTGGTGCCCTGCGGGAACGTACCGTCGGCGCGGTCGGCAAAGGTGCTGACCGGGAGCGTATCGCCCTTCTGCGCGTTCATTACGTTGACCACATCGGCGATGAAGTCCGGTACTTCTTTGATCACCGGTTCATCGTCCGTCGCATATGCCCAGGATCCCGGTACTTCGACTTTATGGACGAGATCGAGGCCGGCATCGACGGCTTTGAAGTTCATGTTGACGACTTCTTTACCCTTGTCGCCGTAGCTGTGCTCGATCGCTTCCTTCATGTAGGTCACGGCATCTTCGACCGGCATGACGTTCGACAGTTTGAAGAACGCCGACTGACAGATCGTGTTGATGCGGCTGCCGAGTCCGATCTCTTCGGCTGCCGTCACGGCATCCAAAATGTAGAAGCGGATCTCATTTTCGGCGAGGAAACGCTTCATGTCCGCCGGCAGTTCTTTTTCCAGCTCTTCTTCACTCCAGAGTGTATTGAGCAGGAAGATGCCGCCCTTTTTCAAAGGCGTCAACATATCGTACTGACCGACGTACGCCTGATTGTGACAGGCGACGAAATCGGCGCGGTTGACGAGATACGGCGCGCGGATCGGCTCTTTACCGAAACGCAGGTCGGAGATCGTAATACCGCCCGATTTTTTCGAGTCATAGGAGAAGTACGCTTGCGCATACATATCGGTATGGTCGCCGATGATCTTGATCGAGTTCTTGTTTGCGCCGACCGTACCGTCCGAGCCGAGGCCCCAGAAACGTGCTGCAATCGTGCCCTTCGGTGCGACGTCGATGAACGTCTCGACCGGCAGCGAGTGATGCGTCACGTCGTCGATGATACCGATCGTGAAGCCGTGTTTCGGCTGGGTTTGCTCAAGGTTCTTGTAGACCGCCACGATCTGATCCGGCGTCGTATCCTTCGAGCCGAGTCCGTAGCGACCGCCGAAGATGCGCGGCGCATTTTCCGTACCGGCATACGCGTTGACCACGTCGAGGTAGAGCGGCTCGCCTGCGGCGCCCGGTTCTTTCGTACGATCGAGGACGGCGATGCGTTTCACCGTTTCGGGAATCGCCTGGCGCAGCAGATCGTTGCTGAACGGGCGGTAAAGATGCACGGCCAGGACGCCGAGCTTATGTCCGCGCTCGTTCAAATACTTCATCGTTTCGACCGCGGTCTCCACAACCGAACCCATGCAGACGATGACGTGTTCTGCGTCAGGTGCGCCGGTGTAGACAAACGGTTTATACGTTCTTCCGGTCAAGGTCGAAATCTGATCCATGTAGTCGATAACGACGTCCGTGATCTGTTCGTAGTACGGGTTCGCCGCTTCTTTCGCCTGGAAGAAAATATCCGGATTCTGAGCCGTTCCGCGCAGTGTCGGATGGTTCGGCGAGAGGCCTCTCGCTCTGAATGCGGAGACCGCATCGTGATCGACCATCTCGGCCAGATCGTCATAATCGAGGACTTCAATTTTTTGCACTTCATGCGACGTTCTGAAACCGTCGAAGAAGTGGACGAACGGCACACGGCCTTTAATCGCCGACAGATGGGCGACGGCCGCAAGGTCCATCGCTTCCTGGACGGAACCGGAGGCGAGCAGAGCAAAGCCGGTCTGGCGCGCAGCCATCACGTCACTGTGATCGCCGAAAATCGAGAGCGCGTGTCCGGCGATCGCTCTGGCTGAGACATGGAAGACGCCCGGCAACAGTTCACCGGCGATCTTGTACATGTTCGGGATCATCAGGAGCAGACCCTGTGAAGCCGTATACGTCGTCGTCAGCGCTCCCGACGTCAATGATCCGTGCACGACGCCGGCGGCACCGGCTTCGGACTGCATCTCGACCACGTTGACCGTCTGGCCGAAAATGTTTTTCTTACCTTCCTGTGACCAGATATCGACCATATCCGCCATCGGCGATGACGGCGTGATCGGGTAGATACCTGCCACGTCAGTAAATGCGTAGGACGTATAGGCTGCAGCCGTATTACCGTCCATCGTCATGAATTTTTTAGGTTTTGTCATGAGGTACTCCTTTTATCTTCTCCAAAGATGATCTTTACACTCGTGCTTTTATTTGAAACCTGTGCTTCAGGTGATCCAAACCGGCAAATATTGTAACATAAGGGACTTAATCTGACACCAATAAACTGGTGCCTGTCATCATTTCCGGCTGCTGAATATCGAGCAGTTCCAACATCGTCGGCGCCAGATCGGCGAGACGGCCGTCTTTCAGTGAAAGCCCCGGCTTCGCACCAACCAGTAACAGCGGTACCGGATTGGTCGTATGCGCCGTGAACTGACCGCCGGTCGTAAAGTCGACCATCTGCTCGGCATTGCCGTGATCGGCTGTGATCAGGAGTTGGCCGCCCTTTTCTAAAACCCGTGCCACGATCCGCCCGACGCCTGTGTCGACGGCTTCGACGGCACGTGTGGCGGCTTCAATGCTACCGGTGTGGCCGACCATGTCGCAGTTCGCGAAGTTCAGGATGATCACGTCATACTTGTCCGAGTTGACCCGACTGATCATCTCGTCGGTGACCTGCGGCGCACTCATCTCCGGCAAAAGATCGTAGGTTGCCACTTTCGGCGACGGGATCAAAGCACGGTCTTCCCCTTCGTACGGCACCTCTTCGCCGCCGTTGAAAAAGAACGTCACATGCGCGTATTTTTCCGTCTCGGCGATTCTCAACTGATTCAGTCCGTGGCGTGAGACAATCTCGCCGAACGTATCACTCAGCGCTTCCGGCTTGAAAGCGACATGGATACCGGGCCAGGACTCAAACATGTCGTCGTACTGGGTCATCGTCACAAAATGGAGCGGAAACGGCCCCTTCGGTAACGCGAACCCGGCAAAGTCCGGCTGCATGAACGCCCGCGTCAACTGGCGTGCGCGATCCGGTCGGAAGTTGAAAAATATGACGCTGTCGTGCGGCGCGACGAGCGCGATCGGTTGATCGGCCGACGTATCCGTGATCGGCTCGATAAATTCATCAGTGACGCCCGTCTCATACGAGTTGTACACGGCCTGCACCGGGTCGTCGCTTTTTCTGCCGTCCCCCATCACCATCGCGCGATACGCGCTTTCCGTTCGCTCCCAGCGGTTGTCACGGTCCATCGCGTAATAGCGTCCGCTTTGGCTGACGAGCTTTCCTACACCGAGCTCGTCCATCTTGGCGAGCAGTTGCTTCGAGAAGCCTGCTCCGGAATCGGGGGATACGTCTCGACCGTCATAGAAGGCGTGGACGAAGACGTCTTCCAGTTCATGCCGTTTGGCCAGTTCGAGCAGAGCGAAGAGATGCTCGATATGACTGTGCACACCGCCGTCTGATAGCAGTCCCATCAAGTGAAGCGAGGTACCTTTTTCGCGGCAGTTTTGAATCGCGCCGAGAAACGCTTCATTCTCGAAGAAGTCGCCGTCTTCGATCGCTTTCGAGATTCGCGTCAGTTCCTGATAGACGATACGCCCGGCGCCGATATTCATGTGGCCGACTTCCGAGTTGCCCATCTGTCCCGGCGGCAGGCCGACATCGAGGCCGCTCGTCTTCAGTGTCGTATGCGGATACTCGGCGAGCAGCCGGTTCAAATTCGGCGTGGTCGCGAGAGACACCGCATTCGTCGCGCCGGGCGGGGCGATGCCCCACCCGTCGAGAATCATCAAAACGAGCGGTCTTTTCACGCTCACGCCTGTCCACCTTTGGCGATGACGGAGAAGTCTTCCGCCTTCAACGCCGCACCGCCGACCAGTGCGCCATCGATATTCGGCTGGGCGAACAAGCCTTTGGCGTTATCTTTGTTGACCGAACCGCCGTAGAGTATCTTCGTCTCAGCAGCGACCGTCTCGCCGTAACGTTCCGTCAGGAATTGACGGATGTCGGCACATACTTCTTCGGCCTGTTCATCGCTCGCCACCTTACCGGTCCCGATCGCCCAGATCGGTTCGTAGGCGACGACGACGAAATGCATCTGCTTTTCATCGACATCGGCGAGCGCCGCTTCCAGCTGGCCTCTGACGATCTGCATCGTCTTTTCTGCTTCACGCTCTGCCAGCGATTCGCCGCAGCAAAGGATCGGGCGAAGGCCGAGCGACAGCGCCTTGTTAACCTTTTCTTTGACCACCTGATCGCTGTCTCCGAACATCGCACGACGCTCCGAGTGACCGAGGATCACGTAGTTCAAGCCGAGATCGGCGAGCATGCGAAGCGATACTTCGCCCGTAAAGGCACCTTTATCTTCCGGATGTCCATCCTGAGCAGCAACCGAAAGCGACGTATACGCCGTCTTTTGGAGTGCGGCCGGAACGGCGGTGAAAGGCGGTGCGATGACGACTCTGGCATCGACCTCGGGCAACAGAGAAACGAGCTCGCCGGCCAGTTTTTCCGCTTCGGCCGGCAGTCCTTTGTTCATCTTCCAGTTGCCGGCGACAAACAGACGACGCGGATCTTTATCGTCCAGAACGTCGATACCGGGCAGGGTGCGTCCTTCGAGCAGTTCGAGCGAAGCACCGCCACCGGTCGAGATATGGCTCACTTTATCGGCGAAACCGAGTTTTTCGATCGCCGCGGCTGAATCGCCGCCGCCGATGATCGAAACGCCGCCGGTCGAAGCGACCGCCTCGGCGATCTTCTTCGTGCCGTTTGCGAAATTATCGAATTCGAACACGCCCATCGGGCCGTTCCAGACAACGGTCTTCGCGCCTTTCAGTGCGTCGCTGAAAATCCGGATCGTCTTTTCGCCGATATCCATCCCCATCTGGTCGTCACCGATCGAATCGGAGGGAACTGTCTCGAACGCCGCATCGGCGGCGAATTCAGACGTCACGACCGTGTCGACCGGCAAGAGAAAGTTCACGCCTTTTTCAGACGCCTTGTCCATCAAGGCTTTGGCGAGTTCGATCTTGTCATGCTCACAGAGCGATTTACCGACGGACCAGCCTCTGGCGGCGAAGAAGGTGTAGGCCATGCCGCCGCCGACGATCAGGGTGTCGACCTTGTTCAAGAGGTTTTCGATCACGCCGATCTTGTCGGAGACCTTGGCTCCACCTAAAATCGCGACGAACGGCGATTCCGGATCGGCCAATGCGCCGCCCATCACCTGCAGTTCCTTTTCGATCAGGTAGCCGGAGACGGCCGGCAGGAAGTTCGCAAGTCCGGCTGTCGAGGCGTGTGCCCGGTGCGCCGTACCGAAGGCGTCATTGACGTAAAGATCGGCGAAGGACGCGAGTTTCTTCGCAAAATCCCGCGCGTTCTTCGTCTCTTCGCTGTGATAACGGACGTTTTCCAGTAAGAGCACATCGCCGTCTTTAAGTTTTGATACCTGGAGTTCGGCGTCATCTCCGATCACGTCCTTGGCCAAAACCACCTCTTTTTCGAGGAGTTCACCGAGACGCTTCGCGACCGGCGCGAGGGAAAACTTCTCTTCAAATCCTTTCGGACGCCCTAGATGGGAGACGAGAATAACTTTCGCTCCACCCTCGATCAGATGCCGAATCGTCGGCAACGCGGCGACGATACGCTTGTCATCGGTGATTTCCTTCGTGCTCTGGTCGAGCGGCACATTAAAGTCGACTCTGACGATGACACGCTTTCCACGTACATCGATATCGTCGATCGTTCGTTTGGCAAATGTAGACATAAAACCTCCAAAAAAAGCCACACTAAAAACGGCTCACAAAATCAAGTGGTGCCCTTATTTTACCGCCTCCGGCGAGTGAGTACAATGTCAAGCTGAACCGTCCTACTACGATCCATGTGCTATCATGGCTTTGAAGTCAAACGTTCGGAGGCGCGCCCGTGACGATCAGCGTCATCATCCCTTTTTATAACGAGAGGTTACAGATACCGTTGACTCTCGACAGCGTTTCAGCCGTGCTCGAAGAAACAGGCGAGACGTTTGAGATTCTCGCGATCGATGACGGGTCGGAAGACGAAAGCGTCGAGGTCATGATCGAAGAAGCAAAATCGCGTCCTTATCTTCGCGTCTTAAGTCTATCCCGAAACTTCGGCAAAGAAGCCGCGCTCTGTGCCGGCCTCGACGAGGCCAAAGGTGATGCGGTCATCGTGATGGACGGCGATCTGCAGCATCCGCCTAGTTATATCCCCGAGATGATTAGGCTCTGGCGTGAAGGCTACATGGTCGTCGAAGGTGTCAAGTCGTTTCGCGGCAAAGAATCGAGATTTTCGAAAGGCAAGGCGAACTTCTTTTATAAACTGTTCGCCCGTTTCTCCGGCTACAATCTGACGAACGCCTCCGACTTCAAACTGCTCGACCGTCAGGTCGTCGACGAATGGACGAAACTGAGAGAAAGAGACACGTTCTTTCGTGCTCTGTCCGCCTGGCTCGGCTTCAAGCGCACGACGTTTCCCTTCGAAGTCGCCGAAAGAACGACCGGAGACAGCAAATGGGGCGGCTTGAAACTGATCAAGCTCTCGATCAATGCGATCACCAGTTTTTCAGCAAGACCGATCTATGCGATCGCCATGGTCGGCATGATCCTGCTCTTGCTTTTTTTCATCCTCGGCATTCAAACGCTCGTCACCTATTTTCTCGGCCGTTCGATTGTCGGCTTTACGACCGTCATCTTGCTGCAGCTATTGATCGGTGGCGGCACCTTGTTCAGCCTCGGCCTGATCGGTATCTACATCGGACGCATCTTTGATGAAGTCAAAGACCGGCCGCGCTACATCATCTCCTACGACAGTCAGGCCGAATCGAAAGACACGGGAGGCTAGTGTATGCCAACAGTCGGCTGGATTCTCTACCTGATCGCGTCCTGGATGCTCGGACACAGTATCTATGTGCGCCTCTCCGGCGCCGGCTTACGCTGGCTGCCGTTTTCCGAACAGGGCACGATCACCTCGCCGATGCTCTCGACCGAGGGGCTCCGCTTTCTTCTGAGACAGATCGCCGCGTTTTGGATCGGCATCTTGATTTTGACGACAGGCCACTACGGGCTGAATCTGGCCCTGGTAAATACGTTCGGCTACGATACGATCGGCATGCCGTCCGAGTTGGCGGCAAGCTTTTTTCTGATCCCGCTCGCCCTGTTAGGCGCCGCCTATCTCCGACGCTCGCGCCGCCTGACAGCGGAAGACGATTATCGACCGGTGCGTCACCCGTATGCACTCTTCAAAAGAAAGGTCATCACCTGGCCGTTCATCGTCTATATTCTGCTCCTGCTTGTCTATTCGGTCTGGCTCGTCTACTCCACCTTTTATCAGGTCGACGGTCTCTACCGTGCAGGTGCCACCGTCCATTCCGATCTCGGCCCGCATACGGCGATGATGTCGTCATTCACCAAAGGACATAATATTCCGACCGACTACGCACACTTTGCCGGCGACGGCATCCGCTATCATTTCTTTTTCTTTTACTTCACCGCGATCTTGAATCAATTGGGGCTCGGTTTCGTCCATGCCTTAAACATCCCCTCGGTACTCGCGCTGAGCTCGATGTTTCTCCTGATCGGTATGTTCGCCTACCGCATCACGGGTAGAGCCGGCACGTTTATGCTCGCGCCGTTGTTTACGATTTTCCGCAGTTCCGGCGCGATCTTCACGGACCTCTGGCAAAAGGGAAAGACACTCGGCTGGTTTACGGCCGATTTTTTCCAGGCGATATTTCAACAGCGCACCTTTATCGGCGATACACCGCGCGATGACTGGGGGTTATGGACGGCCAACGCCTACGCCAATCAACGGCATCTGGCGCTCGGCATCGTCTTGCTTTTACTCGTCATCTTGTTGGCGCTGCCCGACGTCGAACGAGGGGTCGGCGCCCTGCCGCTCGCACACGCCAGGAAATTCCCCGACTGGTGGAAGCTGACACGGCAAAAAAGCATCTGGCTGACGACCGGCAGACAAGATGTCAAACGCCTCGGCCTGATCGGTATTATCTTGTTTTTGATGCCTTACTGGC
Source organism: Fastidiosipila sp. (assembly GCA_012837885.1). Taxonomy (GTDB): domain Bacteria; phylum Bacillota; class Clostridia; order Saccharofermentanales; family DTU023; genus DUPJ01. Next base: position 6,390 of record DUQI01000114.1, on the reverse strand, counting down.
ACGGCTCGATGACGATCTCCGCCTTACTCGTACTGGCGGCCTTCTCCATCTTTGCAGCGAGCCGCATCGCCTACTTGATCATCGCGGCGACGACCTTTTTATCCATGGTGTTGGCAAATGCGTTCTTTGCGCCTCAAGGCGCCTGGCTGTCGAATGTTCGGTTCAAGTTCGGCTTTATCGCTGAACCAAGCACTTTCACGAACGTTCTACTCTACATCGTTGAGATGATGGGACCGGCTATTTTCGTTCTCTTAATCTCGTTTGTTTTCGCCAGATGGCGTACGAAGCTCTATATCCTCGCCGTATCCGCACCTTTTATCTTCGCTTTCTTGTTCCAGGTGACACCCGATATCACGGTCAACCATAAATTTATCCTGATCTCCCTGATCCTCTGGAACGTGATCATTGCCGAGACCGTGATCCGCATGTTTCGCGCGAGACGCGGCAAAATCGCGCTGCGTGTAGCGGCGATCCTACTCTCTTTGCTCCTGATCTCGAGCGGCGTCTATGAACACCTGATCTACCGAAACATTAACCGGCAGGTGTTTGTCGACATCAAACAAGACAGCGAGGTCAACCGCTGGATCGAAAAGAACACCGCCCCGCGAACGATCTTTCTCACCGCGCCGTATGCCTATCACGACTTCTTGCTGACCGGCAGACCGATCTGGTACGGAAACGGATATTACGCCTGGAGCGCCGGCCACGACACGTATAAACGTGAAGCGGAGGTCAAATCGATACTCAGTACAAGCAGCATCGAGACGCTAAAAAACTATGCTACAGAAAACGAGATCGGCTACCTTCTGATCAACGACGATATGCGAAACGCTTACCCCGACCTGAACGAATCGTTGTTCGCCTCCGATCTGAACGAAGCAGCGCAATTTACCGATGCCAAAAACACCGTCATCTACAAACTATCGGACGTGACACGATGAGAAAAGACTGGCAGTATCTTCCCGGTTCCGATTTTCATCTCCATTCCACAGCATCCGACGGTACAAGGACGCCCGTAGAACTCGTCGATAAAGTATTGTCACAAAAGCTCAAGGCTTTCGCTCTGACCGACCACGATACGCTTGCCGGCATCCCTGTCGTCGAGCGCTACCTGAAAGAAAAAAGAGATGAAGGTGAAACGCTCCCCCGATTCATTCCCGGCGTCGAGCTGTCGGTCCACTTCGATGAGCAAGAGATCCATCTGCTCGCTTATTTCCCGGACGGCAATCTGAGCAGTATGACGGTTTTTCTGGAGCGTCAGCGCCGTGCCAGAGTCAGACGTAACCTCGAGATACTGGCCAAATTGGAACAGATGGGATACGCCATAAGCCGTGAAGACATTCCGGCAAGTCGGGATGAAGATGCGAGCTGGGGGAGGCTTCATATCGCCGAAGCGCTGGTCAAGAAAGGGTATTTCGAAAAGATCGGTCACGCCTTTCACGACGTGCTCTCGGTCGGTCGACCGGCTTACGTCGACAGACAGAAAGTGAGACTCGAAGAAGCCGTGCACGAAGTGAAAGCCGGCGGCGGCATCACGGTCGTCGCTCATCCGCAAAAATACGGCTGGTGCCCCGACTCCGACACGAATCTGGTCAACCCGATCCTGATCCGAAAATGCCGCGCGCTACTGCGCGCCGGCGTCGACGGCATCGAGGCCGGTCACGGCGATGCCTCGTCCAATCAGCGGGATCAGATGCTGACCGCCGCACGTGCCTTCCACATGATCTACACGGCCGGCAGCGACGATCACGGAGCGACGACACCGCATCGCGCGATGTACGATCAGGATACGGTGACCTTTCCCGATCAGGTGATGCTTGTCGTCTGTGCCCTGATAAGAGATGAGAACGGACGCATTTTACTCGGCCGCCGCGCCGACGATCAAATACTGCCCGGCTTTTATGAGATGCCGGGCGGCAAAGTGAAAGACGATGAGACAAACGAAGCGGCGCTGAAACGTGAGATAAAAGAGGAACTAGCCGTCGACTCCGACATCGGACGTCTCCATTCCCTGCTCTGGCATAAATCCTACGACCGCTTCATCGCCCTCGCCGTCTATGAGACGACGTTGGAAGAAAAAAGACCGACGTTGTCTGTGCACGACGACCTCAGATTCGTCAGCGCCGCCGAGGCACTCGAGCTAAACGTCTTACCGGCCGATATCGCGTTTCTGGAATCGCTGCTCTAGAATCACGCTCAATCCCAGAGAAAGACCATAACGAGAAAAGAACGAGAAAAAGAAAAGCATGAAATACGCATGCTCAAAAAAAGAGCGCCTACGCGCTCTTTTTCGTTTACGGATTATTTTACGGATTATCTCCGGCCGGATCCGGCACTTCAGGCGGTGCCTCCGGTGGCGCCTCCGGCGGCGCTGGCGTAGCTGGCGGAGCCGTCGGTGGTGACGTCGGCGGTGATGTCGGTGGCGCTGTTGGCGCCGGCGTCGGTCCATGCTCCGTCAGTTGTGAGAAGGCACGGTAGCGACTCGTATTCGTCAACACGCGATCCGTCACTCTCCCGTCTTTGTAATAGACCTTGTACGTCTTCCAGACAGATCCTTCGACAGCCGAACGTACAACACGCTCTTGTCCCGGCGCGAGATCGTTATTCAGCCTGCGCTCCGGTGCCGGTGCTGCGATCGTTTCGGATTTTTCCGATTCCATCCCAATCGTCACACCGGGCGGCAGCGGTTGACCGTAGATACGGAAGGTCATGCGGTTTGGCTGCCAGATCGCGACGATGCCGATCGGATAATCGGTGTTATTTCTAAACTTGAAGTCGGCCGACGTGCCGTAGACCATGGCATCCATGCCGTAGTTATAGTAATCACTTCGTCGACCGTGATTGTGGCGTTCCACGACTTCCAGATCGGCTTTGAACACCGCCTGGAAAATCGTCGTCGACGGCTGACACAGACCACCGCCGAGGGCGTCTTCATATTGTCCGTCGTTTAGGATCGAGGCGGCGTTGTATCCGTTCGCCGTGGTAATCGGGCCGAGCGACTTCATATAAGAGTACGTCTCACCGGGATTGACCACCGTGCCGTTGATCAGCTGAGCGGCACGTCGCAGGTTTTGCTGACGGCCGGCATCCTGCAGATTGATCGGCGTCGAACCTTCGGCTCTGAAGCCGAGATTGGCAGCCATTTCTACGGCCGTCATACCGGCGTCGATGTCTTCCATTTCAACCTTGATGCGTCCTTTGTAGGTGCCGTTATCGAGCATCTGCATGACGTCGTCGACTGCCTTATCGATATTGGCCGTAATGCCGTCCACTTTTTCGGAAATGGTGAAGCGCCCGTTCGACGGATCAAAGGCAGTCGCTTTCGCGCGTACCGGCGCAACCGTGATCGCGGATAATTTCGCCGTGATCGCGTCTCTCATGTAATCACGGTTGTAGTCGAAGACGCCTTTGCCTTTGAACGGCGTCTGACGCAGCCGTTCGATCTCCTGATAGCGGCGCAGCACCTGCTGCTCGATATCGGAGTCGACAGACGTACGCCCTTTACTCCACGCCTCATTGATCGCTTCCGAGATATTGTATTCGGCACCGAGGTCGTTCCCCGACACCTCAATGATCTCGTCTCTGGCTTCAAGCTCAAAGCGAATCTGCGACAAAAACTCCATCGCTTTCGACTGAACCGCGGCGATACCCTCGTCGCGTGACATACCGGAGAGTGCGACGTCATCGACATAGACGCCATCGTAGAATTCGTTTTTCGTGACGGCTTCAAACGCCTCTTTCAGCTGTTTGTTGCTCGCCTGTAAACGCCCATCCTTGTCCTCCCGAACGGGGCGATCGCCGAGATCGATGGCGAACAGTCCGGAGTCGAGACCGGCCAAAAGAAGGATCGGTAAAGAAAGGAGCAGTACCGCGAGGGCACTGCGCCATTTCTGCTTTCGTATTTCGCTTCTGCGTTTTTTAGCAGTCATATTCCTCCACTACGGATACAACCGTTTCACGATCACAGGTGGTCTCCAATAGTTTGACATATGGACGGTCGTGACATTGTAACCAGGGCGCGGAGCATGTACCATTTGGCCGTTTCCGACATAGATGCCGACGTGCGTATAGGTGCTACCCGAGCCGAAGAACAGAAGGTCTCCCGGCAACAGCGTGCTGTAGTTCCCCGGTGAATAAGACACGGTCGTTCCGTAACGGCGGCCCTGCTGCGTCGCGCTGTGATAGCGGATGCCGTAGCCCGCCTGATTGTAGGCGTACATGACGAGTCCGGAGCAGTCGAATCCAACCGACGGACTGGCCGATCCGAAGACATACGGCTTGCCGACTTGAGCCATCGCCGCGTTGACGACCTGCTGACGCTTGGAGGCGTTGCCGCTGTCCGGCGGGGACGTCGGTGCCGTCGTCGGTTCAGGTGCCGAGATCTCTTCGAGTTGGAAGAGTGTATTCAGAATATAGGCATTCGTACCGCCCTCGGTCGTGACCTTCGACCAGGTGCCGTTCGATGCGGTCTGTTTCAGTTTCGTGCCGCGCGAGACGCTCGTCACGATGCTCGCGTTGGTCGATGCGTCAGAGCGCAGATTGGCCGAAGCGACAAACACCCAGACGTAGCGGTCTCTGGCCGCCCATGACGATTCGGTAGACGTCGGAGCGGTCGTCGGTGACGTGGTCGGCGCGGTCGTGGCCGCCGGTGCCTCCGTTGTGAACAGCGAGTTCAGCATGTAGCCGGTTGTGCCGTTCGAGGTGGTCACCTTGGACCAGCTGCCGTTCGTCGACACCTGTGTCAACTCGGTACCGTAATAGACAGTCGTTACACGCGCCGAATCGGTCGTCGCATCACGTCTGATATTCGCCGCAGCCGTATTTACATACACCGTGCGGTTGACGTTTTGGAAATTGCTGCCGGCGTTGGTCGGCGGAGTGGTCGCTGTAGGCGCCGCTGTCGTCGGAGCCGCAGTCGTCGCCTGCGTCTTTCTGATGACATTTTCCGGTGTCTCTCTGGTCAGAAGATCGTTTCTGATATAACCGGTAACGCCGTCGGTCGTCTTTACTTTCGACCAGCTGCCGTCGGTCTCGGTCTGCGTCAGAAGTTCATTTCTCTCCGCGCCGCCGACGACACTCGAATCGGTCGAAGGACCGCTTCTCAAATAGGCATAGGACACCGTCACGTATACACTGCGGTCGACCTGCAAGAAACTTTCGGCTCGACCTTCGATCGGTGTACTGCTCAGTAGTTCTTTAAAGATGAAACCGGTCAATCCCGTCTGAGTACGAATCTGAGCCCATTCTTCAAAGTCATTGACGACCGTCACTTTGTCGCCTTTCATGGCAAATCCGATATCGTTGTTTTCCTGACCGGGGCCGGAACGGATATACGCGTAATCGGGACGGACATACATCGTGCCACTCATCGTCGGACGCGTGGTCTCTCTTTCCGTCTGTCTTTCGGTCTGGGACTGGGTCTCAGCACGGGTGGGTGCTTCCGTTTGAGCTTCTGCTCTCGTCGGTTCCGGCGTTGCAGCCGGCGTTTCGGCCGGTGCCGCTTCCACTTCGACCGGTGCGCGACTCAGAAGATCGGAACGGATATAACCGTTTTGTCCGGCTGCCAGACGCACCAAACTCCAGTCGCCGCTTACCCCCATGACTGTGACTTTCGTGTTGGGGGCAAGGGTCGCTTCAATATCCGTCTCGGTCGACGGTCCGAAGCGCAGATTAGCGGTCGTATTGACATAGCGGTCGTATTCGACAAAAGCCGGTTCGGTTGCCGCTTCGGTAATAGCTTCCGTAACTGCTTCCGTTTCCGTTTCTGTCTCTTCCTCGGTTGGTTCCGTTTCCGTCTCGATTTCTGACTCTTCCGTCTCTTCTTCCACTGCCGCGAGTGCGCTCAGCGGATTGTCGAGACCACGGTTGTATTCGTGCTCATTTAATGAGTCAAATTCGGGACGTTCAAAGACGATATCGGTCTTCGCTTTGTTGTCGATCAGGATCTGCGTCGCAAATACACTTACGACGAGCAGAGAAGCAATGATGGGAGCGCCCAACATGATCAATTTGCGGCGCAAACTGACCTGGCTGCCTCCTGAAAGTTTTCTGAAGAAACGGCGAATCGGGTTTATCCTGCGCGGGGCGCTCGGGTAATAGTCGTCCGGTTCAACGATTCGATATGAATTATCCATCTACACTGCCTTTTCACTAGACGCCTTCCTGGTGGCATCCAAATTTTGGTTACGTCTTTTTCGGGAACGCCGATGTCGACGCGGACGTCGGCTACTTTAACACAGAGTCAAGAACCTTTCCAAGTCATCTTGTGTCTAAATGATTCCTCGAAAAGTGTGCCTGACACGGCCGAAATAACCTAACCTTGCCCCAGATTTTACGCTGTCACGGCTCCAAAGGCAAGCTTTTTGCCTCACAGCCATGTTACAAATTCGT
>DUQI01000113.1 GCA_012837885.1 Fastidiosipila sp. | reverse complement strand
GCCGCTCATTCTGATCACAGGCGGGGCTGACAAGAAAAGCGATTATACGGGACTCGGGGACGCCATTTTGCAGGCGACCGGGCGCATTATCCTGTGCGGTGCCAATGCCAACAGTATTCGCGAGGTGCTGTCTGCCGAGTCGGCCGGACGCACGTACGATCTTTACGAGACCGAAACGTACGAGGAGGCCGTTTCACTCGCTTCTCGCTTGGCTGAACCGAGCGATCATGTACTTCTGTCTCCGACCGGTACGTCGTTTGACAAATTCCGCCACTTCGAAGAACGCGGCGAGCATTTCAAAACGCTTGTCAACGCCCTATGATCGAGCGGCGCTTCATTCCGGAGGCCGTTCTTCATTGTCTTTCAAAATTAGAGGCTAAAGGTTTTGAGGCATGGCTCGTCGGCGGTGCCGTAAGAGACCTTCTCATGGGCCAAACATCAACCGATTGGGACATCGCGACGAGTGCCACACCGGATCAGATGCTTGATATCTTCCGACATGACCTCGTGATTCCGATCGGCATCAAACACGGCACGGTCAGAGTCATCTTCAACGGTTTAGAAGTTGACATGACAACCTACCGGGTCGATGGACCATATCATGACGGGAGACGTCCGGCGCGTGTTTCCTTCGGTTCTTCGATTCATGACGACCTGTCTCGCCGCGACTTTACGATCAATGCGATCGCCTATCATCCGACGCGCGGCTTGATCGACCCTTTTCATGGTTTGCAAGATGTTCAGGATCGTATCATTCGCGCCGTAGGGGAGGCCAAAGCGCGGTTGATGGAAGATACGCTTCGCATGATGCGGGCGATACGATTTGTCTCAGTCTTGGGGTTTTCACTCGATCCCCTTTTGGAGCAGACGATTGTCCGCTATGCGTCCTCGATGGACAACCTCCCGATCGAGCGTCTCGGCATTGAATGGACAAAGCTTTTAGCCGGTAAGAAAGCAGCGCACACGATCGCCGTCTATATGGCGGTTTTAAAAGCGACGCTTCCTTCGTCCGCCGAGGCCAAACCGTACCTCGCCTGGCGTTCCGTTTACAAAAACGAGTCGGAACCGCTTTTACGTTTCGTCGCTTTTTCCTTGGCGATGGATCTACCGGACACCTGGTTTGATGCGCTGATGCTCAATAAGGCTGATCGACGCCTCGGTCGCACCCTGAGGCGCCTCTATCTTACGGATCTCGGACCTGCTGACGATGCACCGCACGATGTATGGCGGTTGCTCGGGGCGAAAGTAGGTATAGAGCCGCTTCGCGCCTACTATAGACTGAACGTCTATCTGACAGATAACGATAAGCACTGGCAGGCTTTGTTGGCCGCCACCGATACATGGGTAGAAGAAGGATTCGTCTCACTCCTCGATCTGGCGGTTGACGGGAACGATCTACAAAGTTTAGGTGTACCTCCATCTTCAATCGGTACCGTGTTGGAACGGTTGTTCCAAGCGATCATTTCAGGTAAGGTAAAAAATGAACGCGCACCACTGCTAGAAGTGGTGAGATTGTGGTACAATCGTTAAGATTTTCCCGCAACCGGGTTCTGGGATTGTCCACCCGAACGCGAGTTGCTGGGGTATGGAGGATAGAATGGACAAGGAAACAAAAACAAAGATCATTGAAACGTATGCCACGCATGCTGGCGATACGGGGTCGCCCGAAGTGCAGATTGCGATTTTGTCGCATCGTATTAACCATCTGACGGAGCACCTGAAGACGCATGCCAACGACCACCACTCACGGCGCGGGCTGTTGATGCTCGTCGGACGCCGGCGTGGCCTGCTCGATTATCTGGCGAGTAAAGATATTGAACGCTACCGCGAGATCATCAGCAAATTGAACATTAGAAAGTAAGAGTTAAATCCGGCGTCATGCCGGATTTTAACTGACGTCAGATAGCGGCCGCAGGCTGTGGAACGTAGATTGCGCACCCGTCTTTGCACGGTGGCGGACTCTACACTCTACCGTCTGCGCTCCGTCGTATCTGTCGTGTGACAAACGGAGGAAACCATGTCAAAAAAAGTTTATGAAACGACCCTGGCCGGCCGTACTTTAAGGCTGGAAACAGGGGATCTGGCGCAGTTTGCAAACGGCGCCGTGTTATGCAGTTACGGTGATACGACGATTTTGTCGACCGTGACCGCGTCAGCGATGCCGAGAGAGGGCATCGACTTCTTCCCGCTCAGCGTCGACTATGAAGAGAAGATGTATTCGATCGGTAAGATTCCGGGCGGCTTTTTCAAAAGAGAAGGGCGTCCCTCGGAAAACGCGATCTTAACGGCGCGTTCGATCGATCGTCCGATCCGTCCGCTTTTCCCGCAGGATCTGAGAAATGACGTCGTCGTCAGTAACCTCGTGCTCTCGGTCGATCAGGACAATTCACCGCAGGTCGCCGCCTTGATCGGCACCTCGGCCGCGATCGCCATCTCGGATATTCCGTGGCGCGGTCCGGTGGCCGGTGTACAGGTCGGTTACGTCGACGGCGAGATCGTGATCAATCCGAATGAGGCCGAAGCGAAAGAATCGGACCTCGATGTCTTCGTGGCCGGTACGGTCGACAAGATCTGCATGATCGAAGCCGGCGCCAATGAAGTCTCGGAAGAGATCATGCTCGACGCGTTGAAAGCGGGACAGGCGGAGATTGAAGCGCTCTGCCGACTGATCCTACAGATGAAAGATGAGATCGGCAAGCCGGCGTTTGATTACGCCTCGGTGACACCGGATCCCGAGATCTTCAACTTTGTCAAAGCCAATTACTGGGAAGCGATGCGTGAAGCCGTCTTGACCGACAACAAATCAGTCCGCGATCTGAACGTCACCAGCGTCAAAGAGCGAATCAAAGCGTCGCTGACCGAAGAGTATCCGGAAGGCGAATGGAATGTGTCGGATCTGACCGATAAGCTCGAGAAGGCGGTCGTCCGTGACTATCTGTTCAATGAGAAGCGGAGAGTCGACGGACGTGCACTCGACCAGATCAGAACGCTGTCGTCGGCCGTCGATGTCGTACCGCGCGTCCACGGTTCCGGTTTGTTCCAGCGCGGTCAGACGCAGGTCATGACGCTCTGTACACTCGGCACGTTGTCGAATGCGCAACGCCTCGACGGTGTCGATCTGGCTGAAGATAGAAAACGCTATATGCACCACTACAATTTCCCGGCTTACAGCGTCGGTGAGGCAAGACCGAACCGCTCGCCCGGAAGACGTGAGATCGGTCACGGTGCACTTGCTGAAAAAGCGCTGATCCCGGTGCTTCCTAGTGAAGAAGAATTCCCCTACGCGATTCGCTGCGTTTCGGAGATCTTGATGTCGAACGGATCGACCTCGCAAGGTGCGGTCTGCGCCAGCACGCTGGCTCTGATGGCTGCCGGTGTGCCGATCACCAGACCGGTCGCCGGTATCTCGAGCGGCCTGATTATCAACGAAGAGGACGAAAAAGATTACCTCGTCTTCATGGATATCCAGGGCATCGAAGATTTCTTCGGCGACATGGACTTTAAAGTCGCCGGCACGACCGAGGGTATCACCGCCATCCAGGTCGATATCAAGGTCGACGGGCTGAGCATGGATATTATCCGTGACGCACTGGCTCTGACCAAAAAAGGCCGTCTGCAGATTCTCGAAGAATCGATGCTGCCGGTGATCGCTGAACCGAGAAAAGAGCTCTCACCGTACGCGCCGAAGATCGAGCAGATCGATATTCCAGCCGACAAGATTCGTGAAGTCATCGGCTCGGGCGGCAAGGTTATCCGCCGGATCACCGAAGAGACCGGTACGGAGATCGATATCGAAGAAGACGGTGCCGTCGGACACGTCTTCATCGCCTCGCCGAATCAGGCGGCGGCGGCCGAAGCGATCAAGCGGATCAAGGCGATCGCGCTCGATCCGGAACCGGGCACGATCTTTGACGGCGTCGTCACACGCCTGATGCCGTTCGGCGCCTTTGTCGAAATCGCGCCAGGTAAGGAAGGTATGGTACATATCTCGAAGATGGCGTGGGAACACGTCAATCGGGTCGAGGATGTCGTTGAGCCGGGACAATCGGTACGTGTCGTGGTCAGTGAGGTCGATAGCCAAGGCCGTCTGAACCTGTCGATGCGCGATCTGATGGAACGTCCGGAAGGCTATGTCGAAGAGCAACGCTCACGTGAACGCGGACCGCGTCGCGGTGGAGACCGTGATCGGGGTTCGAGAGGTGACAGAAGAGATCGTGGCGATCGTCGCGATCGTGGTGACCGAGGTGACAGAGGCGGCAGAAGAGATCGCCGCGAGAGTCAACCGCACCAGGAGTCGTTCACCGAAGATCTGTCCGACAAGACGACAAAACAGCGAGACATCTAAATGAAAAAAGCGTCTTTTCGACGCTGTTAAAACACATGTAAAAACCGCTCCGACCGATATGGCCGGAGCGGTTTACTTATGTGGCAGGGGAGACGCGATTCGAACACGCAACCGACGGTTTTGGAGACCGTTGCTCTACCGTTGAGCCACTCCCCTAAAGCGCCTATGCATCTTATAACAGGCGCCTAGGGGTGTCAAGCAAAGACTTAAGGTGTGGTCGTCGAAGGCGGCATCTCAAAGGAGAAGCCCAACGCTTCCAAGACCTTCAACAGGCGTTGCTGAACCTCGGGGGTCACAAGCGTCTGGAGATCGTTCATCGAGGCGATTTCCTTCGTCTCTTTGCTGGTCAGAGCCTGAACTGGAATCTCGACGCCGTCCGCTTTAATCTCTTTGACGTCAAGTGCGACTTCCGCCACATCTTTCAAGGCGAAGCTGCCCTGGTAGTGGCCGTCATCACCATCGACACCTTCCATGCTGTAAAGCAGGGTAATCGGATCCATCGGTGCACCGGGCTCGATCGTCAGACTGACATCGCCCAATGTGATGAGGCTGGCGCCGAACGGGACGCTGCTCAGCTTATCAAACGTACCGACGATAAGGTCCTTGGTCGGAGCACCCGGTTCACTCGAGGCATGCATTTTGACCGACATCGTGCCGCTGTACGCGTTCGCTTCTGCATCGTAGTTGCTGACCAGCAGGACGCGGCTCATTTCGGCGTTCGGGCTCATGATTTTCAGTTCGGTTTCCGTCACATTGTCTTCTGCGAGGGAGATCGCGACGATTTCCGTATCACTTTCTCCTTCGGTCTGCAGCTTCACGTCGAAACCACGCGTGATGCCTTCGGCATCCGCCAGGATTACGGCGACGATCGACTTGTTCGCGAAGTTATTGACTGCATCTTCTTTGATCTTATCGATGAACTCGGCGACGGTCTTGCCGGCGATGTTCTCGTCTTGCGCATTCATCGGCGCGATGATCAGTTCGTAGATCTGGCCGAAGCCGGGATCAGTCTTAAGGAATTCCAATACATCCGTTGTGAGTTTTTGCAGATCTGCACTCTCATACGTATGCGTCGTCGGCACAAGCTCAGCCGACAAGTTTTCTACATTGAACGTTTCAGCCGTACCAGCGACACCTTCCGGCACGTTTTCAGACAGAACCTGCCCGACGCCGGTTAAGGTATGCATGAAACTGGTCACGTCCAGTTTCTGGAGCGTAGCGAGCGACGGGAATCCCTCCTGAGACAGCATCTGACCGAACAATTCCTTGATCAGTTCATCGACCTTCAACGTAATCGTTGTGTCGAACAGTTCAGGAATATCGACCACGACACTGCCGTCTTCGCTCATCAGAGCAGATACCGTTACTGCCGGATCACCTTCTCTGGCGAGCGCGAGGCTGAAGTAATCGTAAGGTGTTTCACCTTCTTTATCCGACATCTGTTTGATATGAAGGGTCAGGTTGTCCAGAATATCCATCACCTGATCCGGCACTTGAGCGACCGTGGAGCCGAGTATATTGATCTTGGCGGTCACCTCCGAACCGTGCTTCAAAACAGGGATCGGGCCGACACTAATCGCCTCCACCGGTTTGACGACCGAGACACCGAGCAGCATGACGACTGCCAGCAAAACGGCCATTATGGTGCGTACGGGAAATTTCATAGTACTTTTCATTTGTTTTCCTTTCTCATCCAATACGGATGGCCAAATTTCATGTGAAGACCAAGCGGTCTCAATGGGATGAATTATACGTTCATAACGTTTTCGGATAAGTAACACGTGGATCAAATCGTTGTTAAAAATTTACGGAGCAGCCCTATATACGCGGTCTCATTTCTTGACAGAAAACGGCTTCATGGCTATGATCAGCAAAGGTTCCGGGGTGTAGCTCAGGTGGCTAGAGTGCTTGCTTGGGGTGCAAGAGGTCGCAAGTTCAAGTCTTGTCACTCCGACCATGCGGAGTGTCCATAGGTGGATGAATATCCTTACCAGGACACTCCGTTTTTTATACTCACATGCAGAGATTTAGCCTGATTGCCAGCGATTCACATGAGCATGGTATTGACGACCGTAAAATCGTCGTTTTGCTTTTGAAGTTCCTTTTGTTCTTCTTCGGTGAGCTTTTCTTTTAGCCTACGCCCGCATGTTTTGCACTTCTTAACATCGAGAGCATATTCATTTTTGCATATGTCACAGTAGTGCTTCATGTTGATACCTCTGTCCCATCACACAATGTTCACGTGTTGTTTATTGATGTGGTACATCTTTCTATGCCGATTTTCATTGTATAACAACGCGATCTGGTAAATACAGTCGTTTAATTAAGGATGAATACAGTCAAGATGTGTGCCTCTGACGACTTTTTGAATGTTTTGCGCATACAGTTTCCGTTCGTGTAGCCTTAATCTGCTACGATAGCAGCTGTGAAAGACGACGAGGCGAGTTAGAGGGAAAAGAAGATGAGTGATTCCAGAAAGCCATTACCATTAGTGAATATACATACCGACGGAGCCTGTTCCGGTAATCCGGGCCCGGGCGGTTGGGCTGCAATTCTCGTATTCGGCGACATTGAGAAAGAGTTGTCGGGATTCGAGCAGCATACGACGAATAACCGGATGGAACTGATGGCGGCGATTCGCGGGCTTGAAGCGCTGAATCGGCCGTGTCGGGTCCGCTTGCATTCGGACAGCGCGTATCTCGTGTCGGCCTTCAATCTCGGCTGGATCGACAATTGGCAAAAAAACGGCTGGAAGAATGCCGCCGGAAATGCCGTCAGCAATCCCGATCTCTGGAAGCGACTGCTCAAAGCGATGGAACCGCATGACGTCACATTAATTAAAGTAAAAGGGCACAGCGACGATGAAATGAATAACCGCTGTGATAAAATGGCTGTCAATGAAATCAAGCAGAACACGAATGTCTGAAGAGGACAAAAAAGCGTTGTATGAGGAGTCTTTAGCGACGCAAAAGACGTATGAAGGACGGTTGTTTTCGACGGAGCAGATGGAGGTCCGCCTGACGGACGGTCATCGCTCGACTAGAGAAATCGTGCGTCATCCGGGTGGCGCGGCCGTCGTTGCCGTGACGGATGAAGGAAAGGTGCTTCTGGTATCGCAGTATCGCATCGCCGTCGACTCCATACTGGCTGAGATTCCGGCCGGAAAACTGGAGGAAAAGGAAGATCCTTTCGTCTGCGCGAAGCGTGAGCTGGCCGAAGAGACGGGGTATACGGCGACTAAATGGCAATCGCTCGGTGCCTTCTATCCGTCACCCGGCTACCTCGACGAAAAACTCCATCTCTATCTGGCGACCGGCTTGGTCCGAGGTACGCCGCATCCGGATGAAGGGGAGAGGCTCTTCGTGCACGAGTGGCCGTTCGATGACGTCTTGGAAAAGATTGAAGCGAACGAATTGACGGATGCCAAGACGATCATCGGTATCCTTTTGGCGAAAGAGTATCTGAAGCGATGACCGAACAGGCGAAAAGAAACGTACGCGTCAGGCGCGAGTTTTACGGGCTGATCCTCTGTGCGTTGGCTCTGCTTCTGGCTGCGATCGTCTACGCGCCGGCGAGTTGGACCGCGGTCATCGGTACGGTGGTGCGCTCGGCGCTCTTCGGTTTACTCGGCACCATGGCTTATTTTGTGCCGATCGGCTTCGTCTTGTCGGCTTTCGATTTCTTTCTCGAACGTCAATCGTCTCGCACCAGAGCGAGACTTGTCGGCTGGATCTTGCTCGTGGTCCTGGCTGCCGCTGTCGTCCAGGTCTTTGTGGAAAGCCCGGCGGCTATCGCGGCGCGCCTCGGTGCCGGAGAAGGCCAGTCGTCTTTTCAATTGTTTTCATCGCTCTGGCGAAGCGGTATTCAACCGCTCCGACAGGGTATCGATACGATCTGGTCGGGCGGTGCGCTCGGCGGCTTAATCGGTCTGTCGCTGATGCGTTTACTCGGTAAGACCGGCGCCCTGATCGTACTCTTTTTGAATGTCTTCGCCATCCTGCTGGTGCTCTATAACATCTCGATTGCCAGACTGGTGCGTGAATCGGCCAGAACGATCGGCAGTGCACCGCTCCACGTCGGCCGCAAGATCGGTCAGCGTCTAAGCGATATGGATCAGCGCACACTGGAACATACCCCACTGCCGGAAGAGCGTATCGGCCAAAGCCGTGAAGTATTCAATTGGATCGGCGAACATGAAGTGCCGGTCATTCCCGATTATCCGCCGTATGACGATATGTACGGCACATCGGCGCACGAAGTCGATCTGATACCGGAAGGCAGTCTGGTCGATGAGTTTGCCGAACAAGGCCGCGCACACTGGGAAGAAAAGCCGGCGAAAAAGAAAAAGACGCCCCGCAAAAAGACACCGATGAAGCGCCAGCAGTCGCTCTTTGCGAACTGGTTATCGCCGCCGATCTCGCTTTTGACGCAGGCTGACAGCAAGGAGCGTAGCCAGAAGACGATGCAGTTTGTGCAAAGTCAGGCGCGCCTGCTGGAAGAAGTGTTACAGACCTTCAAGATTGAAGCGAAGGTAGTTAACTACGTGACCGGACCGACGATCACGCGCTACGAACTGCAGCCGGCACCGGGTGTCAAAGTCTCACGTATCGTCAATCTGAGTGACGATATCGCTTTGAACCTCGCCGCGTTGGGCGTGAGGATCGAGGCCCCGATTCCGGGCAAACCGTATATCGGTATTGAGATACCGAATCAGGAGACGTCGCCGGTGCGCCTGAGAGAGTTGATCGAATCGCCCGAGTTTCAAAAAGCAAAAGGACCGCTCGTCGCCGCACTCGGCCGCGACGCGGCCGGCAAGGTCATCCTTTGTAACCTTGAGAACATGCCGCACCTTTTGATCGCCGGTGCGACCGGATCCGGTAAGTCGGTCTGCATCAATACGATGCTGATCTCCCTTTTGTACCGCACGGAGCCGGCAAAACTGAGAATGCTCCTGATCGATCCGAAAGTCGTTGAACTCAAGGCGTATAACGGCATTCCGCATCTTTTGCAGCCGGTCGTGACGAACCCGAAAAAGGCGTTCGGTGTCTTAAACTGGGCTGTCATGGAGATGGACCGCCGGTATAACCTGATCGCTGAAAAGAATGTGCGCGAGATCAACGCGTACAATATGCTGGCCGAACATTATACAGATGAAGATTTCGAGTATCTGCCGCATATCCTGATCGTTATCGATGAGTTGGCCGACCTCATGTATACGACAGCGACTGAAGTCGAAGACGCGATCGCCAGACTGATGGCCAAAGCCAGAGCCGCCGGCATTCACCTGATTATCGCAACCCAGCGTCCCTCGGTTGACGTGATTACCGGCGTGATCAAGTCGAATATTCCGTCGCGTATCGCGTTTGCCGTCTCCGCGATGGTCGACTCGCGCACGATTCTCGATTCGGGCGGCGCCGAGAAACTGCTCGGCAAAGGCGACATGCTCTACGCTCCGCTTACCGCTTCCAAGATGATCCGCGGTCAGTGTGCGCTGGTCACCGACAATGAGGTGGAATCGGTTTTGAGCTTTATCAAAAGTCACAGCGAAGAAAACTACATCGAGGAAGTCGGTGCCGCGATCGAGCTGGCAGCCGAAGGCACGGACCGGATGTCGAGGACGACAGGGGAAGACGGCGAAGATGAGCTTTTGTTTGAAGCCCTAACGATCTTCGTCGAAGCCGGACACGCGACTGTGTCGCTTCTCCAACGTCGACTCGCGGTCGGCCACCCGAGGGCGGCGAGACTCGTCGACCGGCTCGAGCAGTTAAAGCTGGTCGGTCCGTCGGAAGGATCGAAACCGCGCAAGGTATTGATCACGAAGAGCGAGTACGAAGCGATGCTCGAGCAGCGGGGTGAGACGTCATGAGTGAGCAATTAGAGCGTCCGACGATCGATACGGCTGAGATCATTGCGGTCGGCACGGAGCTTTTACTCGGCCAGACGATCAATACGAATGCGACCGATCTGGCTCTGTATCTCTCCGCACTCGGTATCAGCGTCTACCATATGACGGTCGTCGGTGATAATCCGGGGCGCATGAAAGATGCGATTCTGCAGGCCGTAAATCGCGCCGATCTGGTGATCCTGACCGGCGGACTCGGGCCGACGGACGATGACATATCGATGCAGGTGGTGGCCGACACGCTCGGCCTAAGTCTGCAGTTTTCCGAGACGGCCTGGCGACAGATCGAACAGCATTTCGAACGGTTCGGTCGCAAGGCGACCGACAATAACCGAAAACAGGCGATGTTGCCGATTGACCATACGGTACTGGTAAATCCGGAAGGCACGGCACCAGGTGCCCTGATAAAAACCACGCAGGACGGACGGGCGGTTTATCTTGCGCTCTTACCGGGGCCGCCGCGTGAGATGCGGGCGATGTTCGAACGTGAGCTCGAGCCGTGGCTCGAAGCCCACTCGGATACGAAGTTCATCCATCGTTTCGTGCGTCTCGTCGGTATCGGCGAATCGGCCGCGGCGGAAAAGCTGCAGGATCTGACCGATCAGCAGACGAATCCGACGCTCGCGACGTACGCTTCGACCGGTGAGACCTACGTGCGGGTCACGCAGCGTCTCGATCGTAACGGGAACGGCGAGGATCTGACCGAGGCGTTGATCGAGAAAATCAAAGAACGACTTGGATCTTACATCTACGAGATCGGTAACCGCGATCTGCCGAAAGTCGTTCAGGATATTCTAAGCGAGAAAAACATGACGGTCTCTTTAGCGGAGTCGATCACAGGCGGCAGAGTAGCGGCGGAGATGACGAAACATCCCGGCAGCGCCGACGTCTTTTTGGGCGGTGTCGTCTGTTATACGAACGAGAGTAAGAGGCGAGACTTGGGTGTCAGCAAAGACGATTTGGCTAAGCACGGCGCCGTCAGTTGGCAGGTGGCAAAGCAGATGGCCGACGGTGCGAAGGCGCGTTTCGGCTCGGATTTCGCCGTCTCGATCACCGGTCTCGCCGGACCCGGCAAAGGGGATGAAGACGAGAAAATCGGCACCTGCTATATCGGAGTAGCCACACCGGATGGCACGGAGGTCTTTGAGTATAAGACGGGCGGCGGGCGTCGCACGATCACGCGACGTGCCGTGCTGCAGGCGTTGATGAGACTTTGGGAGGTAATCCGATGAGAGAACGGCCGGAGAGTGCGGCAGAGCGTGTGAAACGCGCAGCGCCGTCGGCGGCGAGCGCCACCTTGATTGTGATGATCGGCTTGATGACCTCGAAGATTACGGGGTTTGCCAGAGAAGTCATCATCGCGCCGGTCCTCGGTTACGGTGTCAATACCGACGCCTACACGATGGGATTCCAGATTCCGGATCTCTTCTATCAGCTCCTGATCGGCGGTGCGATCGCAGCCGTCTTAACGCCGACCCTGGCGGGCGGCATCGCGCGCAATCAGGAACGACGCACGTGGCGCAGTATCAGTATCTTTATCAATGTCTTCGTGATCGGCATGATCGTCGCGAATATACTCGGTATCGCGTTCGCGCCGGTCCTGATCAGCCTTTACAGCCGAAATCATGAACCGGAAGTCGTCGCCTTGGCGATCAAGGTAACACGAACGATCTTTCCCCAGACCCTATTTTTGATGATGGCAGGCTTTTGTGTCGGTGTCGTCAACTCCTACCGCCAGTTCACGAAAAGCGCATTCTCTTCGACGATCTACAACGTCGCCTGCATCATCTTTATCCTCGTGTTCGGTAACAAGACGCCGGCCGGACCGGTCCGAGTTGCCGCCGGTGTCGCCTTGGCGGCGTTCATCAATTTTCTCTTCATGTTCGTCGTCTCGCGGAATGAATTTCGACTCTATCGCCCGATCATCAGGCTGCAGGATGAAGGATTCAAGCGTCTTGTCAGGCTCGCTATACCGACCTTACTCTCAGGCTCGGTTGCACAGATCAACTCGATCGTTCTGACCCACTTCGCCGACCAGTTTCCGGGCGCCGTCACATCGCTCCGCCACGCGGCGGTGACTTGGAATCTGCCGCTCGGTATCTTCGCCTTGTCGATCGGCAGCGTGATGCTGCCGTCTCTATCGGCTGCCAACGCCAATCGCGACTACCGTTCGATGCGGTCGCTCTATACGTACAATCTGCGTCGCGCGCTGTTTCTGGTCGCACCGTTCTCGGTGATTTTCTTTTTCAAAGGCCAAGAGACGATCCAGGCGATTTTCCAGTGGAGAGAAGCGATTCCGCCGGACCGGTTACAGATCACGGGCCACGTGCTGCAGTGGTACGGCTTCGCCTTGATGATCATGACCGTCGTCTACATGACGAACGTCGGATTCTATTCGCGACGCATTACAAAGATCGCACTGTTGACCTCGCTCATGTCGTTAATCCTGAACCCGATATTCTGTACGATCTTCCTACGCGTATTCGGTATGGGTGTCGACGGTCTGTCGCTCGCCTACACGGTCAACACCTTGCTTCAGATGATCGTCATGCAGATTCTCTATCGGCGTCATCTGCCGCAGGCCAAGCCATACCGGTTACTGCCGTTTATGTTGCGTCTCGTGTTCTGCATGCTGGCCGCTTCGATCGCCGCCATGGCATTGAACACGCTGGGACTGCACCCGCCAGGCAAGTTCATGCAACTCTTCGTCTATATGCTGGAAGCCGGCATCATCGGCGGCACATTTATCCTGGCAGCCAAAGCCATCCGACTGAGGGAAGTGGAGTTCCTCGGTGGTCAGGTGATGCGTCTGCTGAAGCGCGGTTGATCGTCGACGATCGTCCGATCAAAGCGCTTGACGCGATGTGACGTTTAAGCATAAAATAAGAACAAATGTTTGAGTAAACTTTTCTGAAGGTCAGGAGGGCTTATGGCCAGAGTATCGAAATCATCAAAATCGGCGCAGAATGTAGAACCGCTCGCAGCAGATGCGCGCAGGAAGGCACTCGATGCGGCGTTGTCACAAATAGAGAAGGCGCACGGCAAAGGTGCCATTTTGACGCTCGGCGATGACGCGGATCAGACGCCGGATGCGATCTCCAGCGGCGCGATCGGTCTCGATTTCGCGCTCGGTATCGGCGGTCTGCCGCGCGGCAGAGTCGTCGAGATATTCGGTCCTGAATCTTCCGGTAAGACGACCGTCGCCCTGCACTGTATCGCCGAAGCACAAAAAGCCGGCGGTATCGCGGTGTTTGTCGACGCCGAGCATGCGCTCGACGTCACGTATGCGCAGCGACTCGGCGTGAACATCGAAGAGTTGATCGTCTCGCAGCCGGATTACGGCGAGCAGGCGCTTGAGATCACCGAACAATTGGCGCGCTCCGGCGCCGTCGACATCATCGTCGTCGACTCGGTCGCGGCGCTCGTACCGCGGGCGGAGATCGACGGTGAGATGGGAGATCTGACGGTCGGTCTGCACGCCAGACTGATGTCGCAGGCGCTTAGAAAACTGGCCGGCGTACTCAATAAATCGAAGACACTCGTCATCTTCATCAACCAGTTGAGAGAGAAGATCGGCGTGATGTTCGGCAGTCCGGAGACGACGACCGGCGGCCGTGCCTTGAAGTTCTACGCCTCGGTCCGACTCGACGTGAGACGCACCGAGACGCTCCGCGAAGGCAGTCAGCCGTATGGGGCGCGTACCAGAATAAAGGTCGTTAAAAACAAGATGGCGCCGCCGTTCAAGGAAGCCGAAGTCGAGTTGATTTACGGCGAAGGTATGTCAAAAGCCGGCTCGCTGCTCGATACCTGTCTCGATATGGATATCATCAAGCGCTCAGGTTCCTGGTTTAACTACGGTGAACAGCGTCTGGCGCAAGGCAGAGAGAACACAAGAAAATACATCCGTGACAACCCCGATCTGCTCGAAGAATTGACGGAGAAGGCATGGGAAAAGCATCGTGAGATGACCCAGACCAAGACGGTCGCACCTGAGGCGAAAGACGACGGCGATATGCCGGAGGATGTCGACGAACTGCTCGGGCTCGACTGATGACCTCGGACGTACAGGCGGCCAGAGAGCGGGCGGTTTCCTACATCGGTATCAGTCGTCACCGGACGAGTGGCAAGATCAAAGAAAAACTTGTCAGAGACGGCTTTGATGCGGACGTCATCGACGACGTCTTAAGCTACCTGCAGTCGATCGATTATCTCGATGACGAGCGCGCGGCAAAGCATATTCTCAGTCAATACAGGGGCAGAAAGGGAAGAAGCCGTGCGATGCTCTCAGCCTTACTTTTGTCGCGTGGCGTTCCGCCGGATGTCGCAAGGTCCGTAATCGACGAACTCGATTCCGATGAAGCGCTGGCCCGATCCCTGATCGACGCGACGTTTCCCCGGGGCGCCGACCGTGAAGCGATCTATAAACGCCTGATCAGTCGCGGTTTTCATCCGAATCTCGCGGCGACCGTCTCGCGCTTGATGGCAAGTGAAACCGATTATGACTAAAAGTGATCCGTTTGTTCGGTGGGGTATAATTGGGCAATGAGGATTTATTTGGAGACGCTCGGCTGTGCCAAGAATCAGGTGGACGCCGAGATTATGAGCCGGCTGCTGAGAGAGAGAGGGTACGACATTGTGCCCGACGTCTCGTCTGCAGAGCTGGCTATTTTAAATACGTGTGGTTTCATTACGAGTGCCAAAGAAGAGGCGATTGACCGGATCATCGATTTAGAGACATTGAAAGAGTCGGGTGATCTTTCCCATCTGATCGTCACCGGCTGTCTGAGTGAGCGCTACGGACAAGATATCTATGACGAATTCCCTGCGGTCGATCTCGTTCTCGGCATCTATGAGTACGGCCAGATCGCCGACCGGGTCAGCCAGCTTGCGGCAGGGCAACAGGAAAAGACGTTGCCTGCCGAGGGCGACAGTATCGCGCATCTTTCCGTACCGCACGAATCGACGAGTCCCTACTACGCCTACTTGAAGATTGCCGAAGGGTGCGATCAATTTTGCACCTATTGTGCGATCCCGTTTATCCGCGGCAGACAGCGGTCGAGGCATATCAGCGACATCGTGACCGAAGCGAAGGCACATCTGGCGGCCGGCAGGAAAGAGCTGATCGTGATCGCTCAGGATATCGCCGCATTCGGTCGCGATCTTTACGGCGAACCGCGCCTTGCCACCCTGATTCGTGCGCTCGATGATCTCGATTATGATTATCGGTTCAGACTGCTTTACGCGAACGCGAGTCTTTTGACCGACGACGTGATCGAGGCCATGGAGCGGGCGAAGAATCTGGTACCTTATCTCGATATGCCGATTCAACATATGAGTCCGACCGTACTGCGGCGCATGGGACGTAAAGAGACGCCGTTTTCGATCATTGAGACGATCAAGCGGCTGCGGCTCGCCTTGCCGAAGATCACGCTTAGAAGCACCGTGATGGTCGGTTTCCCGGGGGAGACGGCGCGCGATTTCGCGACGCTTCGACTCGGTTTGGAGCATGCCAAATTCGAACGCGTCGGTTGTTTCATCTATTCGGAAGAGGAAGGCACGGCCGCCGCCCGCTTAAAAGGCGCGATCGATCCTGAACTCGCGAAAGAACGCTATGAGATGATTATGGCTGACCAGGAGACGCGCATGCGTGCCTGGCAAAAAGAACAGATCGGTACGACGAGACGTGTCTTGCTCGAGGGGATACATGAGGACGGATTGTCCTATTATGGACGCAGCGAGTCGGAAGCGCCCGATGTCGATCCGATCATTACGGTCTATGCCGAGACACCGGATATCGAACTTGGAACGTTCGTCTCAGTCGAT
Source organism: Fastidiosipila sp. (assembly GCA_012837885.1). Classification (GTDB taxonomy): domain Bacteria; phylum Bacillota; class Clostridia; order Saccharofermentanales; family DTU023; genus DUPJ01. The sequence continues at coordinate 59,088 of DUQI01000113.1, read as the reverse complement.
ATTGTCGAAGAAAATGACGAAGGATTAGTGGGAGTGTGCAAAAATGAATCTACCAAATAAACTGACCATAACGCGGATGGTCCTGATTCCGTTTATCCTGTTGTTTCTGGTACCGATCCCGTTTATGCCGGATGCCTTCAACGACTTCGTCTTGACCTGGCCGGGACGCCTGATCGCGATTGTTTTGTTTGTCGCGGCGAGCCTGACCGATCTCTTCGACGGCCGTATCGCGAGAAAAAAGAATCTGATCTCGACATTCGGTAAATTTTTCGACTCGATCGCCGACAAATTGCTGGTCATCTCGGTCTTGATCGCCTTTGTGCAGCTCCAGCGACTCCATGTCTTCGTGCCGGTCTTGGTGCTGGCGCGAGAGCTTGCGATCTCCGGCATCCGTATGCTGGCCGCCGAACGGGGGCAGGTGATCGCTGCGGCGCTGCCCGGTAAGTTAAAGACCGTGACTCAACTGATCGCGCTCAACTGGCTGTTGGCCGAACCGATTCTGTTTTCGCTCTTCGGCGGAAGAAAGACGATCGAGACGATCGGTAACGTCCTCGTGGTCATCTCCTTGATCATGACCGTGTGGTCGTTTATGACCTATTATCAAGCGACAAAAGGCTTGTTGAAAGGCGCTTCTTCGACCTGAAAACGAGCCTTGGTTTTGTCCGGCGCTTGACATTTACCGTAGAGGCGGACAAAATGCGGTATACTACCGACAGCAACTGGGAGGAGGAATCCTATGACAACCGAACAAATCTTTGATCGCGTGCAGCTGATCCTGATCGAACAGCTCAGTGTGGAAAAAGAGAATGTGACGATGAACGCCAATTTCATCGATGATCTTAACGCCGATTCACTGGACATCGTCGAACTTGTGATGGCCATGGAGCAGGAATTCGATATCTCGATTCCGGACGAAGAGGCCGAGCGCATCCGCACCGTCGGAGACGCCGTCAATTTCATTAAAACGAACGTCTGATTAAACCGATCGAAACGAAGAAAAGCCTCTTTCAGGAGGCTTTTTTTATGCGCGTTTTGTCCTGATGCGCTAGAATGAGTTATGCAAAAGGTAATAGAAGATACGGATATAAGGGATATGAAGACACTTGAACGCCAACTCCATTATCAGTTTACGGAGCGAAGCTTACTGACGCGTGCGTTGACGCACTCGACGTACGCCTATGAGAATCCTGAAGTCGGGCTCGACAATGAGCGACTCGAGTTTTTAGGCGATGCCGTGTTGCAACTGGTCATCTCGGAAGCCCTTTTCCGACGGCGTGCCCGTTTTCCAGAAGGCGATATGACGAAGATGAGAGCCCTCGTCGTCTGCGAACAGACACTGGCCGATGTCGCTAAATCGATCAACCTCGGCGAGTATCTGCTTTTGGGCAAAGGTGAACTCGGCACCGGCGGCAGACAAAAACCGTCGAACACGGCGAACGCCATGGAAGCCGTATTCGGTGCCATCTACCTGGACGGCGGGTTTCACGCCGTCGCCGAGGTCGTAACCCTTTTATTGACCCCCTATCTCGAGATGGCCATAGCCGGTGATCTCGTCTACGACTATAAGAGCCGTTTGCTGGAGCTGGTGCAGAGCACGCGTGGTTCGAGTCAGATGCGCTTTGAGATCATCAACGAGGACGGGCCGGTGCACGAGAGAGTGTTCACGGCCGCCGTGATCGTCGATGAGCAGACGGTCGCCGAAGGCGTCGGTAACAGCAAGAAAGAAGCAGAGCAAAATGCGGCGCGCGATGCGCTCAAAGTGCTGCGTTGCACGCGTGAGGGCTGTACCCTCCATGATCTGCTCTAAGCGATGCGATTAACTGCGGTAGACATCGTCGGCTTCAAATCATTTTCCGAGCCGACCCGCATCGAATTCCACGAGGGCGTGACGGCCATCGTCGGACCGAACGGCAGCGGCAAATCGAACATCACGGACGCGATCCGCTGGGTATTGGGTGAACAGAGCACCAATGAACTGCGCGCCGGCCGTATGGTCGACGTCGTCTTTGCCGGCACCCAGAGCAAGCGGGCGCTCGGCTTTGCCGAGGTCACGATCTACTTTGACAACCACGACGGTGGTCTGCCGATCGAGTTTTCGGATGTCGCCGTGACCCGACGTTATTACCGCTCCGGTGAGAGCGAATACGAGATTAACGGCGCCGCCTGCCGCTTAAAAGACATCATCGCGTTATTTATGGATACCGGGATCGGTAAAGACGGTTACTCGATCATCGGACAGGGAAAGGTCGACCAGATACTATCGCCGAAAGGCGATGAACGCCGTCAGATCTTCGACGAAGCGTCCGGTATCGTGAAATTCAAGACACGAAAAGCCGAATCACTAAAAAAGCTGGAGCAGACTGATCTGAACCTGATCCGCCTCGACGACATCTTAGGCGAGCTGTCGCTTCGCTTGGGACCGCTCGAAAAACAAGCCGAAGATGCGCGAGCGTTTCTGGCTCATTCCGACGCGCTGAAGACGCTGGAGATCTGGTACGTCGACAACCAGGTGAAAAACCACCTGGAGAGCGAACATCAACTAAACGATGAGCTGCAAGCCGTGAAGACAAAGCAAAAGCAGGCCGAGACGAGACAGGCTGAGATCCGCGAATCGTATGAAGCGATCGGTCAGGCACTCGCCTCGCTTGAGACCGAGACGGAAGCGCTGCGGGCTGAGCATGACCGGCTCGGTACGGAACGCACCGAAGTGCTCGCTGAAAAGAGCAGGGCAGAGCTCTCGCTCGAACACGGACAGGCACGCGTCGATACGCTGGAACAGGATATCCGTGCTCTGGAGAGCCTTCTGTCGACATCCGACGGCGACGATGAAAAACAAAAAAAGAAGCGCGAGAGTTTGGAAAGACTGCTCGTTCGCTACGAAGCCGAACTCGCTGAGAAACGAGAAGCATTAGAACAGGCCTTAAATGAAGCGCAGGAAGCCGCCTCCAAGAGACGGGCCTTGGCCGATGAACTCGATCAGTTACGTCAAAAACGCTTTGAAGCAAAGAGTGAACTGGTCGAGATCGGGGCGGAGATTCAGACGAGGCAGCGTCAACTCGAAGAAAGCGATGCGCTGATCGCCGGAAACACAGGCGATCTCTCGAGACTATCTTTCCAGCTCGAAGAATGGAAGGAAACGCATCAAAAGCTGAGTAACGAAGCCGAGCTGGCCGTGACACGCTTCGACGAGCATATGGCCTCTCTCGAGGCAAAAAGTCAGACTCTGCAAGCGGCAGAGCGAGAACTCGTGACGCTCTCGGCCGAAATTAAAAACATCGACTACCGCAGTCGTCTTCTGACCGATCTCGAACGTCAAGGCGAAGGCTATCCCGGCGTCGTCCGTCGCATTGAAAAGAAACGACGTGAGGACAGCGCGTTTCGAGACGGTGTGCGCGGTCCTCTGGCCGGTCTGCTCGAAGTCGATGACGGCTTCGCATTGGCGGTCGAGACGGCCCTCGGTGCTGCTGCCAACCATATTGTGACGGAGAATCAGAAGATCGCATCCCGCTGGATCGCCTGGCTGAAAGAGACGAAGGGCGGCCGCGCGACGTTTTTACCGATCGCTCAGATGAAGGCATGGCCGCTCGATCCGAAAGTGATCGCCAAGGCGACCGGTAAGCTGGGTTTTCTCGGCAGTGCCGATCAATTTGTGCGTGCAGCTGACGATCTGAGTGAGATCATTGGACGACTGCTCGGAAGAACGCTCGTCGTCGATACGCTCGATCATGCGCTCAGTGTATTCAATGCCGTCGACCGTATGGTCCGGATTGTCACCCTGGACGGTGAACTCTTGTCACCGGGCGGCTCGATTTCCGGCGGCCACGACGAACGAACCGGTGCCGGCGTAATCAGCCGGAAAAGCGAACTGCGGCAATTGACGAAAAAAAGAGCCGCGATACGTCAGAAGGAAGAGGCGATCGAAGAAAAGATCGCATCCTTGCGACCGGCGATCGCCGCATTGGAAAACGAGAGAACGGTGCTCGATCAGGCGCGCCTCGAAGCGATCAAGGCGGTCGACGAGCTGCAACATACTCTGGACGAAGCCGATAAGACGAAGCAGGCGCTGGAAAAGGCGAATGCCGATGCAAAGAGCCGCCAGGCTGTCTTGAAGTCGGAACTTGCCTCGATCCGTGAGACGGAGCAAGAGGTAAAACAATCGGTAGAGACGGTCGATCATAAAGAGACACTCCTCACTGAACGCTTGAGCGAGGATCCGGTCGATGACAAGACGCGGGCTGCCGTGCTCGATGCTCTACGTGCCGACGTCGGTGATCTGCGTGTCAACGTCACATCGGTCGAAGAGACACTCCGCTCGCACGATGCGCTCGATGAACAGATGAGAAAGTCGAGAGAGGCCGATCGGGCGAGGCTGTCCGAGATGCAGCGTCAGATCGAGACGGCACGACACACGATGGAAGAGACAAAGGGACGCCTCGTCTCACTGAATGAGAAAAGCGAACAGCTGGCCGAAGCACTGCATCGCAAACAGGCGGATGTGCGGCAAAAAACTGCCGAACGTCAGGCACTTGAGAGCAAGCGCCATGAAGCCTTCTCCAAGATGGAGACGGAAGGCGAAGCGAAAGGTGCATTGCTCGCTGAAGAAGAAAAACTGGAGGCGAAAAAAGAGCGCCTGCAAAACACGATCGATGAGCTGAAAAATAGGCTGTGGGAACGCTACGAACTCGTCCAGGACGAACTCAAAGAAGAAGACATTCCGGAGCTGCCCGGCATGACGCCGACAAAAGCGTCACGCGAGATGGGGACATTGAGATCTCTGATTCGCGATTTAGGTCCGGTCAATCCGGCGGCGATCGACGAACTGTCCGATGTCGGAAGACGCGTCGAGTCCCTTCAGGTACAGCGGGAAGACATGGAGCAGGCGAGACAGGAACTTGAAACCGTGATCGCCGACCTCGACCAGGCGATGAAGGAACAGTTCTCCGACGGTTTTGCCAAGATCAATGCCGCCTTCACGCAGGTGTTTCGTGAACTGTTCAACGGCGGGGATGCGACCTTGGAACTGGCCGATGAGGATAATCTCCTGGAAAGCGATATCGTGATCCGTGCCCAGCCGCCTGGAAAACGCATGCAAAACCTCAATCCGCTCTCCGGCGGTGAGAGAAGCCTGACCGCGATTGCGCTACTGTTTGCGATCATGCGTTTGAGACCGGCGCCGTTTTGTGTCTTCGATGAGATCGAGTCGAATCTCGATGATGCGAACGTCCTTCGGTTTGCCGACTATATAAGAAAGTATGCGACGGAAACGCAATTTGTACTCGTGACGCACCGTAAAGGCACGATGGAAAGCGCCGATCGCCTGTACGGCGTGACGATGCAAGAGCGCGGCATCTCCAGTATACTGTCGATGCAATTGGAGACGGCAGCGAGGACGCACTAAGGTAAGTCTACGCGCCGGCTTTCGAATGAAGAAATGAAGCGTAAGGATCTTTTGTTAAGGATTGAAGCATGAGTATATTTGATAAATTTAAACGCGGTCTGGAAAAGACGAGAAAGTTTGTCGAAAGCAGCGTCAACCGGATCGCTGCCAATCTCGGTATTTTTGACGAGGACACACTCGATGACCTCGAGATGATCCTGATCTCGGCCGACTGCGGTCTGTCTGCGTCGACGCATCTGACCAGCGTTGTGCGCGAAGATATGTTGAAAACCGGCGACTACAGAAAGGAGCATGTGCTCGGCATACTGGCGGGCGAGATGCGCGCCATGCTGTCGGACGGCAGAATCGATCTGCAAGACGGCTTAAACGTGATCTTAATGATCGGTGTGAACGGCACAGGGAAGACGACGACGTCGGGAAAACTCGCCTATCGCTATAAAAACCAGGGGAAAAAAGTGATGCTGGCGGCCGCCGATACGTTCCGTGCCGCAGCGATCGATCAATTGAAAGTATGGGGAGAGAGAGCCGGCGTGCCGGTTCTGGCTCACGCGCCCGGCGCCGATCCGGCTGCCGTGACCTTCGATGCGCTGCAGGCCTCGAAAGCGCGCGGCGTCGACGTGCTGATTCTCGATACGGCCGGTCGCCTCCACAACAAGAAGAATCTGATGGAAGAGCTCGCCAAGATCAACCGGATTATCGGCAGAGAAGCTCCGACCGCGAATGTCTATTCGCTTTTGGTGCTCGATGCGACGACCGGACAAAACGCCGTGAAACAGGCCGAAGCATTTGCCGAAGTCGCCGACATCAACGGTATCGTGTTGGCCAAACTCGACGGCAACGCCAAAGGTGGTGTCGCTCTCGCGGTCACGGAAGCGACCGATGCCCCTGTCGTGCTGGCCGGTCTCGGTGAGGGAATCGAAGATCTGGAAGACTTCAACGCCGATCTTTTCGTACGTTCACTGTTGCCGCTACCGGAAGAGCTATAAGCAGTAATCCACAAATCGGCTACTTAATAATCAAAAAAAAAGTAAAGTGAAATTTAAGACTTACGATCAATCCGCAGAATCTTCTTAACGAGCCTGCCTGCCCGTTCCGACCAGAACGAAAACCAGGGACGAAGATCGTCTTTGGCAAACAACGCCTCGGTGACGCGTACGCCTTTTTCCTGCTGCTTGATCTCTTTTCTCGTCAGTTGACCTGTCCTTAGATAGGCGCGCTTGGCAAAAAAATCATCGTACTCATAACAAAAGGCCTGCCCCAGATCTTCCTCCATTATTAAAGGTGGCACCGGTTCACCTTTCATATCCCGATAACAGACGTAAGGCATATTGATACCACAGGCATCGATCATGGAGTTGAAATTCGTCGTCCGCGTATTGATCTCGATCAGATAGAAGTCGTTCGTGCCTTCTTCTTTTTTGAATTCGATCTCGGCAAACCCACGCCAGCCGATCGCTTCGAGAAAGGCTGCACCTATTTTATGGAGCTCCGGCACGTGTTTTTGTACGATGAATGTGCTGGCGCCGAAGTTGATCGGCCACTGGCGTTTCTTCTGACAAGTCAACGCGTGACTGACAGCACCATCTTGCCCGACGTAGGCATCGTACGTATACATATGGTCGTCAAAGCCTTTGATGATGCGCTGAACCTGCCCGCCGAGGCCGGCCTCCCGCATAAGCGTTCGCTTTTCTTCCAGTTCACTGTGATCGGCGACGATAAACACTTTGCAGCCGAAACGGCGGACAAATGAGGTCGAATCATCCGGTTTGATAATGCACGGATAGCCGATCTGATCTTTCACCGTTTCCAGTAAATCGGGCGCATCGAGTGCGACGGACGGCGGGATTCGCACGCCGTAACGGCGACACAGGTCGGCCGTCAACCGCTTGTCGCAGCAGGCCGTAAAGAGGCCTTTGGTCACTTGCGGAAAGACGAAATGCGCTTTCAGTTCGTCGAAGTATTCGTCGACGATGTGTACGTAACTGTCATGGGTCGGAAAAAGGAGCGGCTTTTCATCTTGCTTCTTTGCAAAATCTATCAAGGTATCGACGAGTCGTTTCGGATCCCCGCTTAAAGGCGGCAGCATCAGATGTTCCGCGCAGTACTTCGAGCGAAGACCGTATGCCTTCCGATCATAATCGGCCGCGACGACATGCACACCGGCTCTGCCTAAACTGCGCAGGGCGGAAAGTCCCGTGTAATAATTGACTCCGACGACGACGGCTTTCATTTGCATTCCTTCTCTCGATTTTCCAAGATCTAATACTTGATGCGATTTTATCATGTGGAAGTTACAGAAAACGTCTTGGGTTGAGTCTGTATCCACGGCTGTCAAGCAAAATGATTGACAGAGGGGGGATCACCTGTTAAGGTTGGCGTTGTGCCAAAGACTGTGGGAGAAAACATAGCCCGCTACGGGATGCTTCTGGACGTATACGGTGCGCTGTTAAGTGACAGCGGCCGGCAGGTCATGCATCTTTACTATAACGAAGACTTATCGCTCGCCGAAATCGCCGCCGAGCGAAAGATGAGTCGTCAGGCGGTGTCGGGAGCGCTCGCCAAACAGCGACGCCTCCTGAACGGTTTTGAAGCGGCACTGACCTTGATGCAAAAAGAATCGGACATGAAAAGCGGTCTCGACAAAGTCAGTCAGCTTTTAAAACATGGCCGCCTGCCGGAAGCGAGGCAGGAAGTGAACCGGCTGCGGCGGGCCTTGGCGGGGGATTAAATGGCGATATTTGAAGGATTGTCATCGAAGCTGACAGATATTACGACGAGGCTGCGCGGGAAAAGCCGGCTGACAGATCAGGACATCAAGGACATGATGCGCGAGATTCGTCTCGCCCTTTTGGAAGCCGACGTCAATTATCAGGTGGTGAAGGAATTCGTCGCCGATGTGACGGAGAAGAGCCGTGGCGAAGCGGTGATGAAGAGCCTGACGCCTGGCCAGATGGTCGTCAAAATCGTCAACGAAAAGCTTGTTGAAATATTAGGTGAGAGTGAGAGCAAACTGAATGTGTCGCCGACCGGCTTCACGATCATCATGCTCTACGGTCTGCAGGGTGTCGGTAAGACGACGACAGCGGCCAAGCTGGCTCTGATGCTTAAAAAGCAGGGTAAAAAGCCGCTTTTGACATCCGTAGACGTACACCGCCCGGCGGCAGCCAAACAGCTCGCTGTACTGGCGGAGCAGATCGATGTACCGCATTACATCAGACCGGAAGAAAAAAGCGCGGTCAAGATAGCGAAAGAGGCGGTCGAGCGAGGCAAGTATCTTCTCTGCGACACCTTGATCGTCGACACGGCAGGTCGTATGACGATCGATCAGGAAATGATGGATGAACTGATCGAGATCGGCGATGCCGTCAATCCGACGGAGCGTCTTCTGATCGTCGATGCGATGATCGGTCAGGAGGCCGTGAATGTCGCGATTGCCTTTAATGAAGCGATCGCGATCGACGGTTTCATCATGACGAAGCTGGACGGCGATGCGCGCGGCGGTGCCGCCTTGTCAATCCGAAAGATGACCGGCATTCCGATCAAGATGATCGCAACCGGAGAACGGGTCGAAGATTTCGAAGCGTTTCATCCGGATCGTCTTGCCTCGAGAATTCTCGGCATGGGTGACGTTCTAAGCCTGATCGAACGCGCCTCACAGGCAATCGATGAAGAAGAGGCGCAACGTGCCTACGAGCGTATGCGCAAGAACCAGTTCACCCTGGAGGATATGTTGACGCAGCTCGGCCAGGTTAAAAAGATGGGATCGATGCAGGACATGCTCGGCATGATCCCTGGGCTTTCCGGCAGACTGCCGGACGGCGAGATCGATGAGACACAGTTCGACCGCTTTCGCTCGATCATCCAGTCGATGACGAAAAAGGAAAGAGAAAACCATAAAGTCTTGAACGCGAGCCGCAGAAAGCGGATCGCGGCCGGTTCCGGCACACAGGTGTCGGATGTCAATCAGGTGATCAGACAGTTCGAGCAGATGCAAAAGATGATGAAGCAATTCTCCGGTAAAGGCCTCGGCAAGGGACTTTTACGAAAGCTCGGCCTCGGCTTCTAGAGATAAAAACATTGGGAATGAGCGTGACACACGCATAATCCGGATCCTTAGTGGATCAGAAAACACATCGCGGTTAAAAAAACCGCCGGGAGGAATAAATGGCAGTAAAAATCAGACTTAAGCGTATCGGCCAGAAAAAACAGCCGTACTACCGTGTCGTCGTCGCAGATGCGCGTTCACCACGTGACGGACGTTTCATCGAAGAGATCGGACATTACAATCCGCTCGCCGATCCGAGTGTATTCACGGTCGACGCGGAAAAAGTGAAAGACTGGATGAAAAAAGGCGCGCAGCCGACCGATACGGTGCGTTCACTGCTCAAAAAGAACGGCGTTCTGGAGTAGATCGATGAAAGACTTACTTGACACGATCGTGCGTCCGCTCGTCGACAACGAGGAAGTGATGCAGATTACGGAGCATCGCCGCGGGAATCAGACGATTTTGAATCTGAAACTCGCCTCGGAAGATATGGGCCGCGTGATCGGTAAAGGCGGCAAGCGTGCGACGGCGATCAGAAACATTATGAAGGCCAGAGCGTTTCAGGAACGCCGCAGGGTCTCGATCAACATCGGAGAATGATCAAGCGTTTTGCGATGTTCAAGGTCGTGTCCGCGCACGGTCTGAAAGGTGATCTGAAGTGCTTTCCGCTTTCGGAGAGCGTCGATCAATTGGCAGAGAAGGAACGGCTTTTTATCAGTGAGACTGATGAAAAGCCTGTTTTCCATTTACTGTCGGTGAAGCCGAGCGGAAAATTCAGACTGGTCAAACTGGCTGAATTACGTTCGCGCGAGGACGCGGAAACGATCAGCGGCGAGATTCTCTATCTCGATCGCGACGCCGCTCCACCGCCGGAAGAAGGCACCTGGTTTCTGGCCGACCTGATCGGTTTTTCCGTGTATCTATTGGCGGAAGACGAAAGATCGTTTGTCGGCGTCATGCGGGAGATCGCGTTTCGTCCCGGACAGGATCTATTGGTCATTGAAAGAAAAGGGAAGAACGATCTGTTCCTGCCGGCTGTTTCGGCCTTCTTAAAAGACGTCGATACCGAGAAAAAGGAGATCGATGTCTTCTTGCCTGAAGGTCTAACCGAACTTTATGATTAGTCATGCTGTTTTCCGTACTGACGCTATTTAAAAAGCAGGTCGAAGACTGGCTTTCGCACAGCATTATGGGGCGCGCGATTGATGCCGGTCACTTTACTGTCGATGTCGTCGATATCCGTGACTTTGCGATTAACGACTACGGCAAGGTCGACGATCAGATTTATGGTGGCGGCACCGGCATGTTGATGATGGCGGAGCCGCTTTACCAGGCGACGACAACCCAAATCAAAAAGCACGAAGACCTGAACACTGAAGTGATCTTTCTTTCGCCGCGCGGCGAGACACTCAATCAACCACTGGTCGAGGAGTTGGCAACAAAAGAACATCTTTTGCTCGTCTGCGGTCACTACGAAGGTGTCGACGAACGTTACCTTGAGGCCGTGAACGCGCGCGAAGTGTCGCTCGGTGACTTCGTGTTGACCGGTGGCGAGCTGCCGGCCCTCGCTCTACTCGATTCTGTCGCGAGACGCCTGCCGGGCGTCTTGCCGAATGAAGAAGCGTTTCAGGATGAATCACTGAGCGACGGGTTGCTCGCCGAACCGCAGTACACGAGGCCATCGTCCTGGCGTGGCAAAGACGTGCCTGCGGTGTTGCTCTCCGGTCATGCGGCGAATATTGAGGCCTGGCGTCGTGCCAAGAAGATCGAGACGACGTTACGCAAAAGACCGGATCTTGCTGGGTTGAAATCAATAGACGTTTCCGACTGGAAAGATGCGCTCGCCGTCTTGCAAGACGAGTTGGAGCGGCCGGTCACATCAGGTGAAAACACTGAGGATTAAATCATGAAAAAAGCCCGCCGCTTTTTGCTTGTCCTATCAATCTTACTTGTGAGCAGTGTGGGGAGTGTACCGGTACTATCGCTCACTCGCACCGTGTCGACGACTGAGTCTTCTACCTACACGCCCCGTGGTACGACCGGCGATGAAGAGCTTGATCAGATCGCCGACTCGATCCTGTCGCGCTTGATCACGGACAGTATGACGGACGAGGAGATTATCGAAAAAGTATACGAGTGGGCGAAAGCGCAGATCACGTATAGTTCGCCGGCGTCCTCCGTCTTTGTGGACGGCGCGAAATTCGGTCTGCTGTATCGGCGCGGTAATTGCTACACACGTGCCTTCACGCAGGTGGCGCTTCTGCAAAGAGCTGGCATCGATGCGACCTACGATGTCGAGTACGGTGGGCGTCATGCCTGGGCATTAGTCGGAAACTTCGTCCTCGATACGGGCTTTCGCGTCTTCTGGGTCGATGTCGCTACACTGCAGGACTACGTACACAAAGGCTTTTACCTATACCGGACGGAAGCGTCCGATCCGCCGGAATCGAGCTATGAGATCCGAACCGTCTACGATGACTATAAGACAATCCCGTTTCAGACCATCTACGAACTAAACCCCGATCCCGACTCTCTCTATGCTGACAAACAGGTGAAAGTCGAAGGCGTCAACGGTGAGACGCGCGATCAATGGTCTTACAGTTTTATCGACAATGAACGGTATCCGGAGGACGATCTCTTGGTCGAAGACGATCAGGTGGTGACTGCGGTCATCGATCGTGTCGTCCTCGTCGGTCAGCGCTGGAGCAAAAGACAAGTGATCCCGGCAAAAGCCGGAGAAGAGACGATCGACACGAACGACAGAGCACTACATGGTAGGCGCGTGCCGGGCACCGGGTTAAATGGAGTGAAAAAGCTGTCGGGCCAGGTCGTAGAGATCGATCCTCTGACCGGACGTATTCTTGATAAAACGGTTGACCAGGTCCAAGTGATTCGCGAAGCCACACCGTTTAAGACCTATCGCTATCGTCAACCCTAGGCAGGCGTCACAATCAAGTCAGTTCTTTACGTTATAATCTAAAAAGACTATAGACGATGGTTGAAGGGGGAATTGACGGTGACCAGCATGCACAAACGGTATATCTCTTCCTTGGCTTCCTGTCTCGTCATTTTTTTACTCATTTCACTATTCATTTTACCTGTCGGCATGATGCTGGTATCGGCTGAAGACGAGCTTAAGGAACAAGCGTACACAGTAAAACCGTTCTATATCGTCCGCCCGGAAGTGGAGGATGTGATTCGGGATCTCGAGTTTCGAGACCTCGATGATTTTGACGAATTTCTCGATATTCGACCATCACTGAATAAAGAGAGAAGTCAACCGTCGGCAATCGTGCATCAGGCGAGTCGCGCGATGCTCGGACAGGTTCATCTGCCGCGCATGGCGCTGGCCGGCCTGACACGCTTCGATATCGGTGAACAAGTAGATGACCCGGTAGCGATGCATCTGGCGGTAATGGATTCAGAGATACCGGAAGTTAGCGAAAAAGAAACGAGCCCGGGGACGGAGCCGGCGTCTACGACTGAGAAGGAGACACCCGGAACGAGTACCGGACCGACACTGACAAACCCCGCGGCCACACCTGAGCCGACGCCGCGTCCGGCGTACGAACCGGGCGGTACTTCAGGGAGCGCTTCTGTAGATGAAGCGGCCGACGCGATCCTTCGCTCCCTGATCACGAATCAGATGAGCAACAGTCAGATCATCTCTCGCGTCTACTCCTGGACGCGTGGTCAGATTCGTTATTCGGCCGGTGGCTCACAAGTCTTTTTGACGGGGGCCATGGACGGACTTCGTTATCGGCGCGGTAACTGCTATACACGTGCCTTCGTCCTCGTCGCCCTGTTGCGCAGAGCCGGTGTCTGGTCGACGTATCACTTCGAATACCGTCGCATGCATGCCTGGGCACAAGTAGGGAGCTATGTGCTCGACGTCGGTTTCAATATCTTCATGCGTCCGATCTCCTCACTCGTCGATACGAGACGCGACGGCTATTATATCTACCGCGAAACGGCTTCGGAGATACCGAGCGACAGCAGCCGCCGAGTAGTCTTTGAAAACCGGGTGCCGATTCCATACAGCACGATCTATCAAGTGAACAGCAATGAAAGTTCTGTCTATAATAATCTGACCTACAGCGATGTCGCACCGCAAAACGGTGAGATTCGCGATCATTACACGTATTTTTACAGCGGGACACGGCTAGTACGAAAACTCCTGGTCGAAAAGGATCAAAGAGTGGAGCCGGTACATCAGATCATCTTTGTCGGACAGCGTGATTCGAGGACGGAACGTGTGCCGATGACGAAAGGGAACGCTACAGTTGTCACTCAAGATCAGAACCTGGATGGGAAGCAAGTACCGAACACGGGAAGAGACGGTGTCGTCAGAATCACGCGTCAGCTTTTATCGGTCGATTCGGCGACCGGTGCGCCTACCGGCTGGTCAGCCGAGACAAGCGTGACCGAGACAGAGATGATCCCTTATAGCGTCTATCTCTATGTCGCACCCACCCCGACCCCGTCACCGACACCTCCACCTGTAACACCAACTCCGACCCCATCGCCGACACCTCCGCCTGCAACACCCACTCCGACTCCTACTCCTACACCTCTACCAACTGAGGATCCGACAACACCGACACCACCGCCGGCAGAGGAGCCGACGCCGCCAGATCCAAATCCGACTGATCCGGGAACATCACCTGACCCGGGTGACGAAGAACCTCCGGACGAAGGACCATAAGGAAACGATGGCGATCACGCCACCTGTACCGCTAAGATACAAACCTTTGGAGAGACTATATGGAACATCTATTGAGTATTATTTTGGTCATCATGCTTACGATTTCACCGATCCTGTCGCAAGGCGGAGAACCTGTTATTACGCCGCCTGTCATCGAGGAGACAGAGCCGCCCATTGAATCCGGTTCTGATGAACCACCTGTCGCTATCGACGGATATGCGTTTTCGCATAATAGTGTTTTAGTGCAGCCGACGGCTCCGGCTGATGACTCGCGCACGCTGCTCGACCAGGCATTGGAGACAGGGGAGGCACCGAGTTGTGCATTCGAAGGACTCGACAAGGTTTATTATTTTGACGGATTCGAGATTCAAAGTGGTCTGGTCAATAATGTCGAGATGATTACCGGCGTTATCTTAGTCGACCAGACGGTCGAGACGAGGGAGGGACTTCGGATCGGTATGTCGAAAGACGAGATGCTGCGTATTTACGGAGACGATTATCGTGAATCTTTCGGCCAGTATATCTATGAGGATGACGACGTCGAATTGATCTTAATCGTCTTTAATGACGAAGTCATCTCGATCAGCTATATAGGAAAATTCGCTCACGTCAGCTAAATGGTCTTTAGTTCGGCGACGTTCGTTCTCATCTTTTTGCCGATTGTCTTTTTAGTCAATCGGCTTTTGCCGCGCGCGTGGCAAAATGTGTTCCTCGTGTTGGCGAGCCTCGTCTTCTACGGCTGGGGCGAACCGATCTACATCCTGATCATGATCCTGTCGAGCGTGATCAACTATTTCCTGGCCAAACGCATGACCTCACGTCTGATGCTTGTTCTGGCGATCGTGTTCAACATCGGCATGCTCGCTGTCTTCAAGTACAGTGACTTTCTGGTTCACAATGTGAACGTGCTGTTTGGCAGCCATTTCATGCTGCCCCGCATTCCGCTACCGATCGGGATCAGTTTTTATACGTTCCAAACGCTGAGCTACGTGATCGACGTCTATAGAAAGCGGACAACACCGCAGAACAACTACATCAATCTGTTGCTTTATATCACTTTCTTTCCGCAGCTGATCGCAGGACCGATCGTCGTCTACGTCGACATCGAAGCACAGATTAAAGACCGCGTGATGACACTCGACAGTGTCGCATCCGGTATCTCACGATTTATTATAGGATTAGCTAAAAAATTGATCGTCGCCAATACGGCCGCACTGATCGTCGACGATCTCTACACTCAGCAGGCGTTCGGCAGTGGTGCGGCCTGGCTTTTGATGATCGCCTATATGCTGCAGATCTATTTCGATTTCTCCGGCTACTCCGACATGGCGATCGGACTAGGCAGGATGTTCGGCTTTCACTTTAAAGAAAACTTCAATTACCCGTATAGTGCTACGAGCATTCAAAACTTTTGGCGACGTTGGCATATCTCACTTTCATCCTGGTTCAAAGACTACGTCTATATTCCACTCGGCGGCAACCGCAAGGGTAAAGGGCGCACTGTATTGAATAAGTTGATCGTTTTCTTTTTGACCGGTCTGTGGCACGGTGCTTCCTGGACCTTCGTTCTCTGGGGACTTTATCACGGGTTCTTTTTGCTTCTGGAGGAACTCTTTTTCAAGGTTGAGCGTTGGCCGCGTATCGTGCGGCATGTGTACACCCTACTGGTCGTCGGCATCGGTTTTATTTTCTTTCGGGCAGAGACGCTCGCACAGGGATTTGAAGTCGTCAAGGGACTCTTTATGTTTCTCCCGAACACAATCGCCAATAACGTCGCGCTGGCTCAATTTTTCACGCCGCTCTCCTTGTTAATCCTGATCGCCGGTGTCGTCGGGAGTTGGCCGCTTTTCGATAAGTTCAAATATCCGGTCGCACTTCGCTATGTCTGGTACGCCGGTCTCTGGTTGATCTGTCTTCTGACGATGTCGGCGGCGACCTATAATCCGTTCATCTATTTCAGGTTCTAGCGATGCATGACGAGACGAAAAATTCCCGCACCCTGAAATGGCTGTTGACCGTATTTTTCTTTCTTACGGCGTCTATCCCGCTCTTGTTCCTGGCGCTCGGCATCGACAGTTCACACTTTGCCTCCGAGCAGCGGCCGCTTCCCCCTGAGATCATCGTCGACGACAGATTCAATGAGTCGTTTACGAGTCAGTTCGACGATTACTGGGCACGATCGTTTCCTCTGAACAGTTTTCTCGTCTCGCGCTACAACTGGCTGACCGGCCATATCACGTCGTCTTCGACGAACCAGAAGGTGATCTGGGGCAAGGACGGCTATCTGTTTTTTAAAGAGACCTTGGATGACGCCTTGAAAGTACCGACCTTAAGCGATCAGGAACTTTCGAGAATCATCACAAGCCTGCGTCTGCAAAAAGAATACGCGGAAGCGCGCGGCGCCACGTTTCATTTTCTGATCGCGCCGAACAAGGCGGCCATCTATCCTGAGTACCTACCGTCATTCATCAATCCTCTGACCGATGTATCGAATGCGAAGCGCCTGCTCCGTTTAAACGAATCGGTCGACGCAATCGATCTGTTTTCCTTACTTACGTCTCTGAAAGAAGACAACGACGGCACGATTTATCATCGTCTCGATTCGCACTGGAATAATATCGGTGCGTTAGGGGCTTACCGCGAGTTGATGACGACGCTCGGCTTGACACCACTCGAAATCGGCAGTTCTTTTCAAGCGAGAAACGACTTTCAGGGCGATCTGGCGACGATGTATTATCCGGATAGAGAAGTGATGGACGAGCAGCTCTATGCCAGCGATTTCGAGTCAGTCTATGTGCCGCTTCGTCCGATCCGCACGTTGGAAGATATCACGATCGAGACGATGCGTCCCGATAAAGAGGGATCGCTTCTGATGTTCAGAGACAGCTTCGCGAACGCGCTCATCCCATATCTGTCGTCGTCGATCGGTCAGGTCACATATCTGCGCCAGACGAAATACGATTACCGCATGCTGGACCGCAAACGTCCTGAGCACGTCGTCTTGCAGATTGTCGAAAGAAATCTCGCTTGGCTGTTGCAAGGTACGCCGATTATGCCGGCACCCGAGGTTGAGATACCTCTTGTTAAGGGCACGATTGAGATGGGGGTAGAGATCTCGGAGACCGAAGCGGCCGGTATGACTTTTATCAATGCCGCATTCGATAGGTCGCTTGACTACGACCGTGTGATCGTGGCGGGCGAGCGTATCTATGAGGCATTCCCGCTCTATGATGACGGTGTCGTTGACGACGATGTGTGGCGCGCCGGTTTTTCCCTGTATGTAGATGAGCCGCTGGATGATATGACGGTCTATGTGCGAAGTGCCGGCGAATGGTATGAACTTACCTCAGCGGAGTAATTTTTTTTAAAAATTGGTGCTTTACTTGACCGGGAAATTCCTATATCCTTGCAAAGAGAAAAAAGTCATCTCCTTTAAGCGGTCCAGAGAGGCCGGAAGGGTGGACGGTAAATAGCGGGAGTCCGCGTGCTGCTACACCCTTCGCATGGCGAAGGTTTTTTTATGCCAAGCGAAGACTTTAGGTTTTGACGGAAAGCGGTAAGTATGCAAATCAAGGCCAACCTGCTTGACGATCAGGCGATTGCGCGTGCTCTGACGCGTATCGCGCACGAGATCGTCGAGCGAAACAAAGGAGTCGACGACATCTATCTGGTCGGCATCCATCGGCGCGGCGTTCCGCTCGCCTGGCGTATCGCCAAGGAAATCGAAGCGATTGAAGGAAAAAAGATCGACGTCGGTTATCTCGACATCACCTTCTACCGCGATGACCTGTCCTTGCTCGCAGCCAATCCGATCGTCGAAGGCAGCAATGTACAGTGTAATCTGCCGGACACGACCATCGTCTTAGTCGACGACGTGCTCTACACGGGGCGTACGGTGCGTGCAGCGATCGACGCTCTGTTCGATATGGGACGCCCAAAACAGATTCAACTCGCCGTCCTGATCGACCGCGGTCATCGGGAACTTCCGATCCGCCCTGACTTTGTCGGAAAGAATGTGCCGACATCAAAAGCCGAACGCGTCGAGGTCGAGATCGAAGAGATCGACGGCCAGGACCGCGTCGTATTGTTTGGTTAGTAAGACCCACGTGATGTGGGTTTTTTATTGCGTGTAATCGAAGATACAGAAAGGATTGTTAATGGATTACCTTCGAAACAAAGATCTGCTCGGCATCTGGCATCTGGAACCGGAAGAGATCGCTCTGATACTTGATACGGCGGCCGTGATGAAAAAAGTGCTCGACGCACCGACCAAGAAGACGTCGCATCTTCAAGGTAAATCAGTCGTCACGTTGTTTTACGAAAATTCAACTCGGACGCGTATGTCGTTCGAAATGGCCGCCAAGTTCATGGGTGGCGCCTCGGCCAATATCTCGACCTCCGGTTCTTCCGTGAATAAAGGGGAGACGCTGCTCGACACGGGTGTGACGCTCGATATGATGTCGACAGACTTCCTGATCATGCGGCACGGACAATCGGGTGCACCGGACTTTCTGGCTAACCGCATCCGCGCCTCCGTGATCAATGCCGGTGACGGCATGCATGAGCATCCGACGCAGGCGCTCCTCGATATGTTCACGATGCGCGAATCGCTCGGTCAGATTGAAGGGCTGAAAGTCGCGATCGTCGGAGACTGTCTGCATAGTCGTGTGTTCCGCTCGAACCTCCTGGCTCTGACCAAGATGGGAGCGAGCGTTTACTGCTCCGGTCCTTCGACCTTGATGCCGGTGAACATTAAAGATACGAATGCCGTCTACACGAAGCACGTTGAAGAGGCGCTGGAAGGCGCCGACGTGATCATGGGTCTTCGCATTCAAAGAGAACGCCAAAAGGCCGCGCTTTTCCCCTCGATCGACGAGTATGCGCATTTCTTCGGACTTAATCTGGAACGCCGAAAACTCGCCAAGGAACGGGCGATCGTGATGCATCCGGGACCTGCGAACCGCGGCGTTGAGATCTCGTCCGAACTGTATGAAAGTGACCACTCCGTGATTTCGGAACAGGTCAAAAACGGCGTGGCCGTCCGCATGGCCGTGCTCTACTTGCTGAACCTATGGAGGAATCGCGTATGAATCTGAAAATAACGAATGTCGCGCCGATCGGAGATGATCGAAGTCAAGACGATCTTTACACGATCTATGTCAAAGACGGCTTATTCAGTGATCCGTTCGACGGTCCTTTTGACCGTGAAATCGATGCGCAAGGACTCTCTGTCCTGCCCGGCCTGATCGACGCTCATGTACACCTGAGAGATCCCGGATTCGAGTACAAAGAAGATATTCTATCCGGTACGAAAGCGGCCGCAGCCGGCGGTGTGACGAGCGTCGCCTGTATGCCGAATACGAACCCCGTGATCGATAACGCGACCGTTGTGCGCTATATCATGGACAAGGCGGAGGAAAAGGCTGTCGTCAATGTCTTTCCGATCGGAGCCGTGTCCAAAGGCCTTAAAGGCGAAGAACTGGCCGAGATCGGCCTGATGAAAGAAGCCGGCATCGTCGCCGTCACAGACGACGGAAATCCCGTCTCGACAGCCGAACTGATGAAAAAGGCGATGCGTTATGCGAACGACTTCGATCTTGTCGTGATCGACCACTGCGAAGAACCGTCGATGAAAAACGGCGTGATGAATGAGGGCGTCGTTTCAATGGAACTCGGTGTCGTCGGCATTCCCGATATCGCCGAGGATATGCAGGTGGCAAGAGACATCTTTCTCGCCGAATACCTCGATCTGCCGGTCCATATCGCACACGTCAGCACAAAGGGAGCCGTCGATCTGATTCGCGAAGCGAAGAAGCGCGGTGTGAAAGTGACAGGCGAGACGTGTCCGCAGTATTTCACCTTGACCGAAGAAGACTGTCGCGGATACAACACTTTGGCCCGCTGTAATCCGCCGCTTCGTACCGAAGAAGATCGTATCGCGATCATCGAAGGGATGCGAGACGGTACACTCGATCTATTGGTGTCGGATCATGCGCCGCACCATAACGACGACAAAGATATCGAGTTTTCGCTCGCGGCAAACGGTATGACGGGACTCGAGACCTTATTCGGTCTGGCCTATACGAAACTCGTAAAACCGGGACTCGTACCGTTTACCCGTCTGGTCGAAGCATTGACCAAGGCACCTTCCGATCTCTTGAAGCTCGGTAGAGGAGAAATTAAAACGGGACTGCCGGCCGATCTGTCGATCTTCGACCTCGACAGTACATTCACGGTGGACCGCATGAACCAGGTCTCGAAATCGAAGAACACGCCGTTTCACGGCTATGAGTTACACGGGGTCACCGTGATGACGATCGTCGGTGGACGCATCGCTTTTGAAAAGGAGTAAAACGTGACTTTCACCAGACGCCTGCAACAGGCGATAGAAGAAAAGAACAATCCGACCGTTATGGGACTCGATCCGAAACCGGAATACGTGCCCTCCTTCCTGATCGAAGAAGGGATGACGGACGGCGAGAAGATTTTCGCCTTCAACCGTCATCTTATCGATGCAGCCAAGGATCTAATCCCAGCCGTGAAGCCGCAGCTCGCCTACTATGAAGCACTCGGCTTAGACGGAATTAAAGCCTTTCATGAGACCATCCGCTACGCCAAGGAAAAAGGCCTGATCGTCATTGTCGACGGCAAAAGAAACGACATAGGAAGCACGGCCGATCAGTACGCGACGGCGTATCTGACCGATACCGGCTTTGCCGCTTACGCCGATGCCCTGACCGTCAACCCGTATTTAGGAAGCGACGGGATCAAACCGTTTTTGGAAGCGGCAGCCGCCAACGGTAAGGGTCTGTTCGTGCTCGTACGCACCTCCAATCCGTCGGCCATCGACCTTTTAGATCTTGAGCTAAAAGACGGTAGAGCTTTCTATGAAGCGGTCGCCGATCTGGTCAAGGCCTGGGGCGAGCCGTTTGTCGGCGATGACGGATACAGCCCCCTGGGCGCCGTTATCGGCGCGACCTGGCCGGAGCAGGCCGATGCCTTAAGAATGAGGCTGCCGCAGACGTTCGTCCTCGTGCCGGGCTACGGCGCTCAAGGCGGCTCGGCCGAAGATGCGGCGAGACTGTTCGATAAAGAAGGGAAAGGGGCGATCGTCAATGCCTCCCGCTCCCTGATGCTCGCCTGGCAGAAAGCGAACGCCGACTCCCCGGATGCTTTTGCAGAAGCGACCCACATGGCGATCGTGAAGATGAGAGACGATCTGAATCAAGCACTGACGATGGCCGGAAAGAAGCGCGTATGATGGAAAGAAAGTACCGTCATGATGCGACGATAACGAAGGTCGATCACCTCGATGAGGACAATGTCTTTTTGACACTGAACGCGCCTGAACTATCGGAGCTTTCAAAACCAGGACAGTTCGTCGAACTCGAAACGAGCCAGTTTTTAAACCGTCCGTTCGGCGTCGCCATCTGTGACAAAAAGGCGGGCACCGTCGGCATCGGCGTGAGAAAAGTCGGTAAAGGCACGAAAGAGATCTTTGAGTATAAGGCGGGCGATAAGGCCACGCTCTTTGGACCGTTCGGCTACGGTTTCAGTATCTCGGAAAAGACATCCCGTGCCTATGTCATCGGCGGCGGCACCGGGATCTATCCGCTCTTATTCCTCCTGCAGGAGTTGAAAAGGGCAGGGATCAAAACATATACCGGATGCGGCTTTCAATCGCTGACGCATGCCCTGATGATCGACGACTTCAGCCATATTTCCGATGACTATCTGACGGCCTGCGAGATAGGGGAGGCAGATGTCAGCGGCACGGCCGTCGATGCTCTGGCAGAGCTCTATGAGCGGCACGGACAGTCCGACGGCACGATCGTCTACGCGTGTGGGCCGATCCCGATGTTAAAAGCCGTCAACGCCTGGTGTGAAGAAAACGGGATCGACGCCGAGTGTTCATTCGAGGCACGTATGGGCTGCGGCTTCGGTGTCTGCCGCGGCTGTGCGATCCCGGTCATCCGTGACGGCCAGCCGACGTATGACCGTTGCTGCGTCGAAGGTCCTGTCTTCAGACGCGGCGTCGTCGATTGGGAGGGACTGTGATGAGTACGATCGATCTATCTTGCCGGGTCGGAGACCTGACATGTAAAAATCCTTTAATCGCCGCTTCAGGCACGTTCGGTTTCGGCCGTGAGATGAGCCGCTTCTTCGACCTCGGTGTGCTCGGTGGAGTGGTGAGTAAAGGCGTAACCGTGAAAGAAAGACGCGGCAATCCGCCGCACCGTATCGCGGAAGCGCCCGGCGGTATGCTGAACGCCGTCGGCCTGCAAAATCCCGGCATCGAGAAAGTGATCAAGGAAGATCTGCCGTGGTTGATTAAACAGGACACGAAGGTGATCGTCAATGCCGCGGGAGACGACCTCGGCGACTACGTCAAGCTGGCGGAAGCGCTCAATGGTGTGGGGATCGATGCGATTGAGCTGAATCTTTCCTGTCCCAATGTGAAAACCGGCTGTATGGCGATCGGCTCGGAACCGGCTTTGATCGAGGAAGTGACGAGAGCCTGCAAAGAGATCGCCGATGTGCCGATCTGGGTCAAGCTGACGCCGAACGTGACGCATATCGGCGATATGGCGAAAGCTGCTGAAGCCGGCGGCGCAGACGCCGTATCCCTGATCAATACGCTGCTCGGTATGCGGATCGATATTAGAACGAAACGCCCGGTCATTCGAAACAACACGGGCGGCTATTCCGGCCCCGGCGTCTTTCCGGTCGCCTTACGCATGGTGCATGAGTGCTTTAAGGCGGTCAACATCCCGATCGTCGGGTTGGGCGGGATTATGTCGGCCGAAGATGTCGTCGAGATGATGCTCGCCGGAGCGTCGGCCGTACAGGTCGGGACGGCGACGCTTTTAGATCCGTACACGATGCCGACCATGATCGAAGCATTGCCTTCTGTCCTCGAGTCGATCGGTGCAACGAGCGTTTCCGAGATTGTCGGCCAGATGCGGCCGTGGTAAGGAGTAACCACTGAGATGAGTGATATCACGAGATTATTGTTTGAGACGAATGCTTTTGTCGCCGCCCCGGCCGATCAGCCGTTTTGGTATACGTCCGGCCTGTTCGGCCCGTACTACATCAACACCCATTACCTTTTCGGTTCAAAAGAGGAAGCGACCGAACTCCTCGCCGTGATCGAAGCAGCCTCTGCACCTGACATGAGAAGCAGATTCGGTCAGATTGTAGGCGAGAAGACGAGAACCCAGTATGAAAACCATCCGATCTACCGCCGGGTCATCGATGACATGGTGGCATTGACCAAAGGAAAATCGTGGCAGTATGTCTCCGGCGGTGAGCGACGCGACTTTTTCTTTTCGATTGAGCTCGCCCGAAAACTCGGTCTGCCGCATCTATTCATCTTCAAAGACGAGGAAGTCTGGCTCTCCGAAACGGTCGATGAAGAGGCGAGACAACCAGGCATGCTCAGCGGAGACGTGCTTCATGTGGCCGATCTCATCACGAAAGCGTCGTCTTATGAACGCGCCTGGATCCCGGCATTGGAAAAGCACGGCCTGAAGATCAAGGATACGATCGCCGGTGTCGACCGGGCGCAGGGCGGCAAGAAAATACTCGAAGCTAAAGGCATCGCGGTCGATGTTTTAGCGACGATTGATGCCGCACTGTTTAAAGAAGCCGTCGCGCTTGGTAAAATTGATGAGAAACAGGAGATGTCGCTCTCTCGCTACGCCGACGATGAGCGAGGCTTCGTAAAACGCTTTCTCGAAGAACATCCTGACTTTCTGGAAAAAGAAGAAAAGAAGGACGAGAAGACGAAAGAGCGTGTCGAACGTCTGAGAGCGATGCTCTAAAATACGATTAGTGAGGATATATGTGAATCATTTTTGCGCTGCTCGGTGAAGCAGGTCGATTTATCATCCGCTCGGTCAAAAGGCTGATCGACAAAATAAAAGCGATGCGGACAAAAAGCGTGTAAGCTTCCTGAAAAACGTGCTTGCATTCGCGTGAATGGTCTGCTATGCTTGCTTTCGGCAAAAAAGGCGGTCCGCTGCAATTGCGTGCAAGAACGTCTGACAAAGGAAGGAGGTACGCAATATGAACGTATTGGTAAAAGCCGTCGAACAAGATCATATGATCGATGCGCATGATCATGTGGAAATCGGCGATTATGTAAAGGTTCATCTCAAGATCAAGGAAGGCACAAGAGAACGTGTCCAGATCTTTGAAGGCACGGTTATCGCCCGTAAAGGCGCTGGTATGAATGAAACGATCACAGTCAGACGTCTCTCATACGGTGTCGGTGTCGAACGTGTCCTGCCGGTGCACTCACCGAAAATCGTAAAGATTGAAATCGTCCGCAAAGGACGTGTGCGCCGGGCAAAACTGTTCTACCTGCGCGATCGCGTCGGTAAGAAGGCGAGAGTCCGTGAGAAACTTCGCCCGAGACAGTAATCTAGCATGTCAAAGAATAAAAGCGGCGTAAGCCGCTTTTTTCATGAGATCCTATCCTTACTTCTTTAACGCATCGACAAACGCTTTGACGACGGCCGGCAGATCCTTCGGATTTCTGCCTGTGATCAATTGGCCATCGACGACGACTTCCTGATCGACCCAGGTCGCGCCGGCGTGGAGCAGATCATTTTTGATCGAAGGATAGGAAGTCAGCGTCTTCTCCTTCAGATCGATCGCAGAGGCCAGCACCCAGCCGGCGTGACAGATCGCTGCGATCGGCTTGCCGAGGTCATAAATCTTCTTAACGAATTCGATCGTATCATCCGAGCGGCGCATATAGTCCGGCGAAAAACCACCGGGAATGAACACGCCGGCATAGTCTTCAGCTTTCGCTTCTTTGGAACCGATATCGGATGTCATAGCAAAACCGGCTTTACTTTTGTATTCGGTGTCGCCTTTGGTACCGATCAGCTCCACTTCAAAATCTTCTCTCAAACGATGATACGGGTAGATCAATTCCTGTTCATCAAATATATTCTCCAGTAATATGGCAATCTTTTTCATGAGATTTCTCCTTTTGTATTTGGTTCACCTTAACAGTCATTCTTGATCTGATCCGTGCCACAGTGTGGCAAAATGCGGCGAGAGCATGAACGCGAGATTAGCATGCTTTTTATTGTGATACATTGTTAACGAAACGACAGGCGACGCTTTTGGCGTTCGGAAAGGAGCATGATTTTGCCGACCCGCGCTATACATTGGTATCCGGGACACATGGAGAAGACGTTTCGTCAGATGAAAGAGGCGTTGAAACGCGTCGACTTTGTGATCGAGGTGTGCGATGCACGTGTCGCCAGATCGTCAAGAAACCCGGAACTTTTAGCTTTAACCGAACACAAAGACCGTATGCTCCTGTTAAACAAGGCCGATCTCGCCGATCCCGACGTCACCGCTGCCTGGATCGATAAGAATAAAGAAGACGGCGTGTTAACCGTTGGGACAAATCTGCATAACCGTTCCGATATTGCCAACATCCGCCGGCTTATCCTCGAAGCGAACAAAGCGCGTATCGAACGCGCCAAAGCGCGCGGGTATGTCTCGCGCCCGCTTCGCCTGATGATCGCCGGCATACCGAACAGCGGCAAATCGACCCTGATCAATCGGTTGGCCGGCAAGTCGAGCCTTAAGACGCAAAACAAGCCGGGCGTGACGAGGCAACTCGTCTGGCTGCGCGCCGGCAAGGATCTGGAGCTTCTCGATACGCCGGGCGTCTTATGGCCGAAACTCGATACTGAAGCAGAGAAGTGCGCCCTGGCCGCAAGCGGTGCGATACCGGACGATCTTTTACCGAAAGAAGAAGTGGCGGCGTGCCTTCTCAACCTATTGCTCGCTGACTATGAGCAAATATTACGCGAAAAATACGGGATGCAAGGCGACGTCACACTTCATGAACTCGCCGTCAGCCAGCATCTCATCTTAAGCGGCGGCGAACCGGATCTGTTTCGTACGGCGACCCGCTTTATCAATGACTTCAGACAGGGAAGTATCGGCCGCCTGTCATTAGAGCGTCCGTGATCCGGATCAGCGAAAAAGACAAGCGTCGCTGGGAGACGATGAGCGCACCTGAAAAGGCCTTGAAGGCGAAAGGTTATGTGCGTATCGCCGGACTCGATGAGGCCGGAAGAGGACCGCTCGCCGGTCCCGTCGTCGCTGCGGCCGTCATACTCTGCGATGAACCGATTTACGGTCTGAACGATTCCAAGCGATTGACCTTAAAGCGGCGCGAAGCACTGTACGATCAGATCCTGGATCGCTGCGAAGTGGCGATTGCCCAGGTCGGTCCACTCGATATCGATCACCTGAACATCTTGAATGCGACCAAGATGGCGATGCGCATGGCACTTCTGACGCTCGAGACGGTCGACATGGCACTGTTCGACGCGATTCGGCTCGATGATATCGACTGTGCTCAGGAATCGATGATCAAGGGCGATTTGAATGTGAATGCGATCGCCGCAGCCTCGATCGTCGCCAAGGTCACACGCGACCGGCTGATGGCACTCTATGACCGGGAGTATCCGGAATACGGCTTTGCGCAGCATAAAGGGTACGGCACGCAGGCACACATGGATGTGCTGCGCAGACTCGGCCCGACACCGATTCACCGACGCTCCTTTTTGCGCTGGTTGTGACTGGACGAAAGGCCGCTGTCTGCTTGTTATGACGCCCTTTTTCGCTTGCGCGCACGGGATAATTAGGATATGATGTTCTGACAACGACGCCAAGGGGACGTGTTAGGTATGAAGTTAGACAAACATTCGAGCATTCCGCTCTATGCACAACTGAGAGAACTGATCGTCGAACGTATCTCGGACGGAACGTATGAACAAGGCGACCGCATTCCTTCCGAACTTCAGTTTTGCGAAGAACTCGATCTCAGCCGCCCGACCGTTCGCCAGGCTATCGCCGAACTCGTATCGGACGGGGTTCTGGAAATTCACAAAGGCAAAGGTACGTATGTGACAAGCGAACCGGAGCGCCTCTCCGTTCCGCATTTCACGCCGATGACCTTTTCTTTTTTGAATCTGAACAGCTACGAACAGATCGATTTGAAATCGATTAAACACGTCGAATCGGATGCCGAGCTCGATGCCGTCTTCGGCCTCGTCGGCAAAAAGCATCCCGGCTATTGGCTCGCCACCTGGCCCGTCGTGTATGAAGGGAAGACCCACGGTTGGTGTTCGTCCTATATCCCGGTACCGCTCTTTCCCGATCTAGCCCAGGCCGTCGCCGCGGGCAAGCGTATGGTTGACATTAAGAGCAACAAATACGCCTTTTTACCGGTGAAAGGTGCAGTCGCTGTACTCGCCAGACCGGCGAAAAATAAGGAAGCGCAACTACTTGAAGTACCACGACGCTCATTCGTCTTGATCGCCGAAGGCGGTCTTTACGCGAGAAACGGCAGCATTGTCGAATACATCAGAACGGCGATGCGCCCCGATTTGATTAAACTGGAAATATCGTAAGGAGCCTTATTTGTCCATCTATCTCGATCACGCGGCAACAAGTCCGCCAACAAAGAACGTCCTGGATTATTACCGGGACGTTCTTTCTCAGTTCGCATACAATCCTTCATCGATGCACGGTGCCGGTAAGAAGGCGCGCGCCTTGATCGATGAATCTTTGGACTCGATCGCTTCTTGTTTCGGTGCCACGCCGGAACAGGTGATCGTCACGTCAGGCGGCACGGAAGCGATCAATATGGCGCTAAAAGGCTATGTGACGCCACGCCGCTTCACGCCGCATCTACTGATATCTGCCGGCGAACACAAGGCAGTGACCGCAGTAGCGAATCTTCTGAAAGCCGACGGCGTGAAGGTCACGATCATCCCGCTCGATCGCCATGGTTGTCCTGACATATCGAAAGTCGAGCAAACGAAAGGCCTGCCCCCAACCATGATCTCGGTCATCGGCGTCAGTAACGAAACAGGTGCAGCGACCGACATTGAGTCGATCGTAGCCTGGCGAAACGAGCATGTGCCGCATGCCGTTATCCATGTCGACGCCGTGCAGGCGGCCGGCAAGCAGGCGATCGATTTCAGCGGCAGTGATGTTGATTTTCTTTCGCTCTCGGCACATAAGTGGGGCGCACCGATGGGGCTCGGCTTTTTGGTGGCAAAGAAGCACACGCTCTTAACGCCGCTTATCTCCGGAGCCGGGCAACAGGGAGGCCTTCGTTCCGGCAGTGAAAATGCGCCGCTTATTGCGGCGACGGCGCTGGCTCTGACCGCAGCGATCGATTCGCTCGATAAGAACAAGGAAACGGCCGGTAGACTAAAAGAAACGCTGGTCGATGTTCTGACTGAAAAGAACGTTCCTTTTGATCTGGTCTCGCCTGATTCAGCGCTGCCGCATATTGTCGCGATCTCCTTTCCGCTGATGGGTGAGACACTCGTTCGCGTTTTGTCCGACCAGGGTATCTATATCGGCAGGGGAGCCGCCTGCTCAGGTGGTAAACAGTCGGAGAACATGGCGCTCTCGGCGCTCGGCATCGCGTCGGACCAAAGCCGGCGAACCGTTCGGATCTCGTTTGGACCGGAAAACAACGAAGCCGAGATCGAAGCGCTGGCGACGGCCATAGAAGCCGCCGTCAGACAGTATGGCACCGTATGATAGACGATAGGAACAGTATGGATAAGAAGCAGCAGAAAAACCTCGTGCTCGTCAGAGTGGGCGAGATCATGTTGAAGGGCATGAACCGCTACAAGTTTGAAAACCGTTTGATCGCGAATATGCGTCACCGACTGCGTCCGTTCGGCAAGGTCAGTGTGGAAAAAGATCAGAGTCGGATTTTGGTCGGCGTGCCCGATGATGTGTCAGTAGATGAGGTCATCGCCGCCCTGAAAGATGTCTTCGGCATCGTCTCCTTGTCGCCGCTTACAGTTATTGAAGGTGGCTTTGATGCACTGAAGGAAACGGCGATCGAGTCGCTTTCAACACTCTTGGAAGATGGAAAGCCGCGCACCTTTAAAGTCGAGACGAAGCGTGTCGACAAGACTTTTCCTCTCGGCTCTTATGAAGTGTCGGCCGAGCTCGGAAGCGTGCTGGTCGATCGTTTCGCGCCGCTTCTCTCGGTCGATGTGCACGATCCGGACCTGATTGTCCGAGTCGAGATTCGAAACCGCATCTACTTCTATCGTGAGATCGTACCGGGACCGCGTGGTCTCCCTGTCGGCATGAGCGGTAGCGGAATGCTGCTTTTATCGGGCGGTATCGACAGTCCGGTCGCCGGCTACATGATGGCTTCGCGCGGCATGCAGCTCGAGTCGATCTACTTTCATACGTATCCATATACCGGCGATGAAGTGCTTGAAAAAGTCCGCGATCTCGGCCGGATCATGACGAGGTTTTCCGGCGACATGATGCTCCATATCGTCGATTTCACCTCGATCCAGCTCGAGCTTTCGCAAAAGTGTCCGAACGACATGTTGACGATCGTTATGCGTCGCATGATGATGCGGATCGCCGAACGTTTTATGGAAGGCACAAGGTCGAAGTCACTGATCACCGGGGAAAGCCTCGGTCAGGTCGCCTCACAGACGCAGGAAGCGCTCCTGGCGACCGGCAGCGTCGTCTCCTGTCCCGTATTCCGTCCCCTGATCGGAATCGACAAAGACGACACGGTGCGCATGGCGCGGGCGATCGGCACGTTCGAGACGAGCATCCTGCCTTATGCCGACTGTTGCACCGTCTTCGTGTCTCGACATCCAAAGACCCATCCGTCTTTGGAGGCTGCCGCTGACGCTGAAAAGGCGCTCGATATTGAGGCGTTGACCCTAAAAGGTTTGGAACATATCACAAGTGAACGACTGTCACTTCGTGATAATATGTAAACATATACGAGACTTAGGCAATAATTAATGTACGGAGGCATTTCATGTTGTACGAAACAATAAAAAAACAAGACCCGGATGTCCACGGCGCGCTCGTCGATGAACTCGCCAGACAGCAAGAGAAGCTCGAGCTGATCGCTTCGGAGAACTTTGTCAGCAAAGCGGTGCTGGAAGCCGCCGGCTCGGTTCTCACGAACAAATACGCTGAAGGCTATCCGGGACGCCGTTACTACGGTGGCTGTGAGCATGTCGACGTGGTCGAAGATCTGGCGATCGAACGCCTGAAGAAGCTGTTCGGTGCCGAGCATGCGAACGTGCAGCCGCACTCCGGTGCGTCGGCCAACCTCGGCGTCTACTTCGCGCTCTTGAATCCCGGCGACAAAATCCTGGGACTTGACCTCGCCCACGGTGGTCACCTGACGCACGGACTACGCATCAATATCTCTGGTAAATACTATGAAGCGCACGGCTATCAGGTAAGAAAAGATACGATGCAGGTCGACTACGATGACATCTTGGCTCGTGCAAAAGAAGTGCAGCCGAAGATTATCGTGGCCGGTGCCTCGGCTTATCCGAGAAAGCTGGACTTTAAAAAGTTCCGCGAAATCGCTGATGAAGTCGGTGCCTTGCTCTTTGTCGACATGGCGCATATCGCCGGACTCGTCGCGACCGGACTGCACATGAACCCCGTACCGTACGCCGACGTCGTAACCTCGACGACTCATAAGACCTTGAGAGGTCCGAGAGGCGGCATCATCCTGTGTAAAGAACAGTACAAGAAAAAGATCGATTCATCCGTGTTCCCGGGCCTGCAGGGTGGTCCTCTGATGCATATCATCGCGGCCAAAGCCGTCGCCTTCAAAGAAGCGCTTGAACCGGAATTCAAAGACTACATGCAGCGCGTCGTGAACAACGCCGACGCCCTCGCCAAGGCCTTGATCGAAGAAGGCATCGACATCGTCTCCGGCGGCACCGACACCCACTTGATGCTGCTCGACCTGACGAAGGCAGGTGTCAGCGGCGTCGATCTGCAGGAGCGTCTGGACGAAGTCAATATCACCAGCAACAAGAACGGCATTCCGTTTGATACGCAGCCGCCGACCATTACGAGCGGCCTGAGAATCGGTACGCCGGCCGTCACGACAAGAGGCTTCAACATCGACGAGATGAAGGAAATCGCGAAGCTGATCGGTCTCGCCGTCCATAAGTTCGATGAGTCGAGAGACGAGATCATCGACCGGGTCAAAGCACTGACGGATAAATTCCCGCTCTACGCCGACCTGAAATAAGTTAAAAGCGAATCATTTAACTGTCTTAAGGCGGCTTCGATTGGGTTCGGAGCCGCCTTTTATGTTCTCCCATGTGCCTCTTGCTTGAAATGCTCTGCCGGTTGAGTGCTACACTGGCCTTATGGAAGACATGTCGAAAAGAATTGAACCGTTGGCCTACCGTATGTCGCCTAGGACGCTCGACGAGTACGTCGGGCAGGAACATATTCTCGGTAAGGGACGCATGTTGCGGCGCATGATCGAGGCCGATAAATTAAGTTCGATCATCCTCTTTGGTCCTCCCGGCACAGGGAAGACGTCGCTCGCCAGAATAATAGCGGCGACGACGAAGACCGGTTTTAACCGGATCAATGCCGTGACTGCCGGTGTCGCCGACATTAAAAGAATTATTGCCGATACGCAAAACCACTTTATTACGCCATCCGGCCGTACCGTACTTTTTATCGATGAGATTCACCGTTTCAATAAGGCGCAGCAGGACGCACTGTTGCCGCAGGTTGAAGACGGCACCTTGATCTTGATCGGGGCGACGACAGAAAATCCGTTTTTCGAGGTCAACAAAGCCCTGATCTCGCGCTCCACCGTCTTCCAACTCTACGCGCTGACGGAAGACGACATCAAGACCTTG
Organism: Fastidiosipila sp.; assembly: GCA_012837885.1. Taxonomy (GTDB): domain Bacteria; phylum Bacillota; class Clostridia; order Saccharofermentanales; family DTU023; genus DUPJ01. The sequence continues at coordinate 27,205 of DUQI01000113.1, read as the reverse complement.
CTCTTACGGGCGATCGAAGACGAAGAACGCGGGTTCGGTCGTCTGAACGTTAAGGTCGAGGACGATGCGATGGCCTTCTGGACGGCGATGTCGGGCGGCGATGCGCGTATCGCATTGAATGCTCTGGAACTCGCCGTGGCGACGACGCCGCCGGCAAAAGATGGTGTCATTAACATCACACTCGAGGTCGCGATCGACTGCATGCAAAAGAAAAGTCCGGCTTTCGACAAAGACGGTGAGGCGCACTACGACACGATCTCGGCTTTTATCAAGTCGATGCGCGGCTCCGATCCGGACGCCGCCGTCTATTATTTGGCGCGCGCGCTCTACGGTGGAGAGGATGTGGCCTTCCTCGGCCGTCGCATGATCATCGCGGCTGCCGAAGATGTGGGGCTCGCCAATCCTCAGATGCTCTCGATCGCCGTCGCTGCGACTCAGGCCGCGATGATGATCGGTATGCCGGAGGCTCGAATCATTCTGGCCGAAGCCGCCGTCGCCATAGCAACGTCGCCGAAATCGAACCGCTCTTATCTCGCGATCAACGAGGCGATGAGCGACGTCGCGACGGAGCCTCACAGAGAGATTCCGATGCGACTTAGGAACGCGCCGGCCAAAGGAATGGAAGCGCTCGGCTATCACAAGGGATATCGCTACGCACACGATTACCAGAATGCGTTCATAGACGAATCGTACCTGCCTGAATCACTCGAAGGACGTGTCTACTACGAGCCGAGCGACCGCGGTTATGAAGCCAAAATCAGGAGCTGGTATAAGCGATTGAAGGGCGAAAAAGAGAACGTTTCGGAAAAATAGCCCATGTAACTGAAGATACTGCCATTAGGACGTTTCACGACTACACTTTGGGCGCTGACGGCCGCGTTTTCGGTCGTCTTAGGAAGGATAGTTGTCCATTAATGGCAGACGTAAAAAGAATCTATTTTGATCATGCGGCGACGACGCCTGTGCATCCTGAAGTACTGGCGGCGATCCTGCCTGTGCTGGAGCGAAGCTACGGCAACCCGTCGTCGTTTTATAAAGAAGGCCATGACGCGCATCATCTGTTGGAAGATGCCAGAATGACGATTGCGACGCACATCGGCGCCGCTCCGCGTGAAGTGATTTTCACAGCGAGCGGAAGTGAAGCCGACAACCACGCGATCAAAGGTGTGGCCGAAGCTTACAGCAACAAGGGAAAACACATCATCACGTCGAAGGTCGAGCATCACGCCGTCTTACATACGTGTGAGCATCTGGAAAAGCAAGGCTATGACGTGACCTATTTGGATGTCGACCGCTTCGGTATGGTCGATCCGGCCGAGGTCGAAAAAGCCCTGCGCGAGGACACGATTTTGGTCACGATCATGATGGCGAACAATGAGATCGGCACGATTAACCCGGTCAAAGAAATCGCCTCGATCTGCAAGTCGCGCGGCGTATTGTTTCATACTGATGCCGTCCAGGCGCTCGGCGCTGTTCCATTCGACGTCAGGGAGATCGGATGCGATCTCGCCTCGTTTTCGGCACACAAGCTATATGCGCCGAAAGGGATCGGTGCGCTCTACGTGCGACGTGGTGTACGACTCGGTCGCCTGATCGACGGCGGTGCTCAAGAGCTGAATCGACGTGCCGGCACGGAAAATGTCGCTTTTGCGGTCGGTTTTGCCAAGGCGCTCGATCTGGCCGTGGAAAAGATGGCGGAAAACGAAAAGCGTTTGACGGCACTGCGTGATCGTCTGATCGAAGGCTTGCGAGAGATCCCCCACACGAAGCTGAACGGCCATCCGACGAAGCGCCTGCCGAACAATGTAAACGTCTCTTTCGAATTCATTGAAGGCGAATCGATTCTCATCTTGCTCGATGCCAAAGGCTATATGTGTTCTTCCGGCTCGGCCTGCACATCCGGCTCCCTCGATCCGTCGCATGTCCTGTTGGCGATCGGCATGCCGCATGAAGTCGCTCATGGCTCGCTCCGGGTCACACTCGGACACGACAACGAGCTCGCCGATATTGAACGCTTAATCGCCGATTTACCGCCGATTATTGAACGTCTACGCGATATGTCGCCGCTTTACAGCGACTACAAGAGCGGACGCCTTAAGCACTTGATCAGCGAAACATCGGATGACGACATACTGTTGGAGAAAAGTTATGGAATATAGTGAAAAAGTAATGGATCATTTCATGAACCCGAGAAACGTCGGCGAGATCGAGAATGCCTCGGCGAGCGGTACGGTAGGGAACGCTAAATGCGGCGACATCATGAAGGTCGATTTGAAGATAGAAGACGGCATCATCATCGATGCCAAGTTCAAGACGTTCGGCTGTGGCTCGGCGATCGCAACCAGCTCGATGGCAACCGAGATGATCAAGGGAAAGACGATCGATGAAGCCCTGCAGCTGACAAACAAAGCCGTCGCCGATGCGTTGGACGGTCTGCCCCCGATCAAGATTCACTGTAGTTTGCTCGCAGAGCAGGCGGTGAAAAAAGCGCTTCTCGAATACTACGAGAAGCACAATCTGCTGAATGAGGAAAACAGAAAACTCTTCAAGGTCGTCGAAGACGACGCCCACGATCACGAAGTTGAGCACTAAACGCCAATCTACAGACTCTATTTCTATTTGAAAATAGCAGGGTATTTAGCTGCTATTAAAAAACACCTCTCACTTGAAGTGGGAGGTGTTTTTCGTAAATCTTTAATGATTCTTCTTCTGACTCTTTTCTTTTAGCTGATGACTAGAGTCTACTGTGTGACATATCGTACGGTTTTTGCTCTTTGAAGTAGCAAGGCGTCAGTCCCAGTGCGTTCACCTGGGCGAGCAGGTGAGAGGTCAACTCAGCGAGTTTACCGCTTCTATGTGCATCGGAAGCGATCGTGATCAAGTGACCACCGAGCTCTTTGTAGCGTCGCAACACCATTTCGTCCGGCAGCGCTTCTTCCAGCGAATACGATTTGCCGACCAGGCGATGGATCGTGCCGGCGTTTAACTCGAGCGACTGTCCGTTTTCAATCATGATGCTGAACAGGCGATCGAAAGCGTCGGGTGCGTCGACATAATTGAATTTGCTCTTTTGCCACGGCAGATAGCGCGAGAAAAAGTCGTAATGGCCGATCGTATTGGCCTTCGGTACGGCTATTGCCGAATCGGCGATATCGTTGATCAGAGTGGACGTGAAGCGCTTATGGTTTTCATATCCTTTGACCACACCATCCGGATCGTAGTAGGGATCGATACCGCGGTGAAAGTGCAAGGAGAGAATCGTATGATCGAATTCCGGTCGTAAAGAGACCTCCACCATGTGCGCTTTGTGCTCCGGCGTGTAGCCGAGCTCAATACCGGTTAGGATCAAAAGATCGTTTAGGTCTGCCTGACGTTTATCCTTCATGTGCTCGATGTAAGCGTCGACATCGAGGCACCAATCGTTATCGGCTTCGCCGTTATAGTCGTAATGATCGGTCAAAGTGACGCCTAAAAGGCCGAGATCTCGCGCTTCTTTTACAAGCTCTTGAAGCGGGATCGACGCATCGACCGACCAACCAGCCTGATGATTATGTGTATCAACGTAACTCATACTTTCGAGTCTAGAGTATCTGTTTCAGAAGCGTCAATCGACAATGGCACAACTTTTACGGACCTTCCGCCGCCTCACTTGCCACCTTGCGACATTTCGCTTTAAGATGGTTGAAGCGGACTACTAAAGAGGGGGATCAATGCGTCAGTTTCCGTTTTCATTTTTACACGGATTTCGTCTTCGTTGCTTGGAAGAAAACCTACAGGTCAATACGGTCGAAGTATTCCACAAGCGATACGGCACGGCTTCTTTTGATTTCAAAGAACAGCGTGCGATGAACATCTATTCCGGCGCCAAGACGGTGACGGCACTCGCCGTCGGCATGCTCCTTGATACCGGCTCCCTACATATCGACACGAAACTCGTCGATATATTCCCGGAGAAAACAAATATCGCGCCTAATGTCGACAAGATCGAAATCCGCCATCTTCTGCAGATGTCAGCCGGCAAACATGTGCGCCTGTTTAAGACGGCGGATGTCGAGACAAAAGACGATTATCTCGATATCTTCCTCAGTGAAGATCTCGATGCTTTACCAGGCGAACGCTTCCACTACAACAATGCGTCGACGTATGCTCTGTCCCGCGTCGTGGAGAAAGTGAGTGGCGAACGCCTGGATCTCTTTTTAACGCCACGGCTCTTTGCACCGCTCGATATTAAAAAACACGTCTGGCATCTTTGTCCGCACGGTCACACGCTCGGTTTTACCGAACTGTTTTTAAGCGGTAGAGACTACGCGAAGATCGGCAGGCTGTTATTGATGCGAGGAAAGTGGAATGGCGAGACACTCGTCTCCGGTACGTTTGTCGACCGGATGCATAGCGATACGGTCGATTCAGGATTCTTCGACGAACCTGAACTGGAGCAAGGATACGGCTACCAGTGCTGGATCGGCACGGTGGATGGGAGCTTTCGCGCAGACGGACTTTACGGTCAGTATGCGATCGTCAGCCCGAAGCACAACGCGGTGGCCACTACGACGGCCCATAACGTGCACAATCCATACGGGATTGTGCGCGCTGTTCATGAGGAAATTTTTGATCTAATCGATCAGTTGGAGGAATAAATGGCAACGAAGGATAAGAAGAAGGACGAGACGAAAGCATTGCGCGAAAAGCTCTTCTTTGAGACGAAGAACCAATGGGGAGAAGTCGCGAAATCTTCAAGAAAAGAAGCATTTGCGTTCGCCGAAGATTACAAAAAAGCGCTTGACGAAGGGAAGACCGAAAGGCTCTATGTCGATTACGCATTGGCAGAGTTGAAAAAGGCGGGCTACAAACCGCTCTCAGAAGCGAAATCGCTGAAAGCCGGCGATAAGGTGTATCAGGTCGTAAGAGACAGAGCGATCGTCGCCGCAAAAATCGGTAAAGACGATCCGCGTGACGGATTCAATCTGGTCGGTGCGCATATCGACTCACCACGCCTCGATCTGAAACCACAGCCAGTGTACGAAGCGAGTGAACTCGTCTTACTGAAGACGCATTACTACGGCGGCATCAAAAAGTATCAATGGGCCGCGACACCGCTCGCTATCAAGGGCGTGCTCTATAAGGAAGATGGAACCGAAGTGCAGCTCGATATCGGTGATAAGGAAAATGATCCGGTATTCACCGTGACCGATCTTCTGCCGCATCTCGGCAAAGACCAGATGGTGAAAAAAGCGAGTGAAGTGATCAGTGGTGAACAGTTGAACGTCTTGATCGGCGGGTTGCCGTATGACGATGAAGAGACGAAGGATCGCTTTAAACTCGGCCTTTTAAACCTGCTCTATGAAGAATACGGTATCACCGAAAAAGATTTTGTGACGGCCGAGATCGAGGTCGTGCCGGCCGGCAAGGCGAAAGATGTCGGCTTCGACCGTGCTTTCCTCGGCGCTTACGGTCAAGACGACCGCGTCTGTGCGTACACGGCAATGAAGGCACTCCTGGACAGCGGCACGCTGAAACGCACTGGTATGGTCGTGCTCTATGACAAAGAAGAGACAGGCTCGGATGGCAATACAGGCGCCTCTTCAGCACTCTACCAGTATGTGCAGCACGAGATCATGAAAAAGATGCTCGGCCAGCCGCCGACGATCGGCGATGTGTTTGAAAATCAGGCACACACCGTCGTCATCTCTTCAGACGTGACGGCTGCCCACGATCCGTCCTTTCCTGAAGTATCGGATCCGCTCAATGTCTCAAAGGTCGGTCACGGCATCGCGATCGCCAAGTACGGCGGTGTGAGAGGGAAGGGCGGCACGTCCGACGCCTCATCCGAACTCTTCTCCGCACTGACGGCCTGTTTCAACAAAGCGAACGTGGCCTGGCAGGCCGGCGAAATGGGCAAAGTCGATCAGGGCGGTGGCGGCACAGTCGCCAAGTTCCAGGCGGCACTCGGCATGGAAGTCATCGACTGCGGCGTACCGACGCTCTCGATGCATTCGCTTTTCGAGATCACGAGTAAGATCGATGTCTACGAAACGTATCGTGCCTACAAGGCCTTCCTCGAGACGATGGAGCCGATTAGAAATCAGAAGTTCTAATTGGTCCTTTCGTAAAAAAAATCTTAAACACAGATAAGAGCAAATAAGAGAAACAAGAGCGAAAGGCGGCCGATCGGCCGCCTTTCGCTCTTCAATAAATTCCTCTGGCTCGTTCCAGTATCGCTCGTCTAATAGTAATCCTGATGGCCGTCTCTCGCTTGAGGCTCCTGCGGTTCTGTTTCATCATCAAAATCTTGGTTCGATTTTTTTCTGGCGAGCCATTCGTTGACGTTCAAGACGGTGCCGTCCGACTTTTCGATTAAAAATGTGTAGTCGCTCAAGGCCAGCGCACCGAGTCCGATCAGGGAAAGGTATGGAATCAAGACGACACCGAGTGTGCTGATCGTCAAAGAGAGGTTTAAAAACGTCTTACCTTCGTTATTGATGATCTTTAAACTGGTCGCATTACCTCGTGCGATCAATTGCTTGATCGCACCGATAAAGTCATCGGCCGAAAACGGCTCTTTATCTTTGTGCTGCTCCCTGTACTCTTCGACAGCGGCTTCAACATCGCCGTCGTTTTGCTCAAGATAGCGCTTGGCCGCTTCATAGGTCGCCCCGGTCTTCGTGATGAACTCATCGACTTGTTCTACTGTGATCATCGTTTCTTTATTCCTCCTCAAATGCTTTCGGCCGTTCTTCAGCCAAAGGATTGCTCTCTACCGCCTTATGCAGCAGATCGGCGTTCAAATGCGTATAGATTTCCGTCGTCGCGATACTCGAATGCCCGAGAATGGTCTGCAGGCTTCTAAGATCGACCTGACCGTGTTGGTACATCAGGGTTGCCGCCGTATGCCTTAGCTTATGGGTCGAGTAGCGTGCCGGATCGAGACCGGCCGCCGTGATGTATTTCTTTATGATGTTTTGCACGGCCCGCACACCGATACGCCGCCCGAGTCGGCTAAGAAACAGAGCATCGTCATCGCCTTTTTTAGCCGGTGGTCTGACGTCCAGATACTCGGAGAGCGCCACCATGCAGGCATTGTTCAAATAGATCGTCCTTTCCTTGCCGCCCTTGCCCATGACCACCAGTGTATCGTTTCTAATGTCACTGATGTCAATACTAACCAGTTCCGACAGACGCATACCGCAGTTTAAAAAAAGTGTCAGGATCAGGTAGTCTCGTTCGCTGTACTTCGAATCTTTCTCAGAAGCGGCATGGAGCAGCTCGCGGCTTTGTTCGAGCGTCAGATAGCGCGGCTGGCGTTTTAACTGTTTGGGAGACTCGAGTTGCAAGGCAACGTTCGTCTCTGTGACCTTGGCTTTATCCGTAACATACGTAAAGAATGTCCGTAAAGAGGAGACACGTCTCGCTCTCGCTGCCGGACCATTTTTTCGGTTTACGGCCAGGTGGCTGATAAAACCGTAAAAATCAGCTAAATTTACACTTCGGATCGTATCATCATTGACACTCGAGATATCGATCTCTTCCAGTTTTTCCGGTCTATTCTCTCTCGTTTTCAGAAGATAACGGAAGAACAAAGCGATATCGTAACGATACTCGCGGATCGTCCTTTCAGCGCGTCCGCGAATCGCTTGGAAATAACCGGAAAACTCGTCTAGGCGGGGAAACGAATCGATGCTTTTTTGCTCAACGTCTGTTGTCATATTCTGTGTCGTTTTACCTCTTTTCATTGACCCACTTTCAATCCTTGTATATTATACACTTATCGAACTTAGTCGTTTACGGAAACGTAACGTAAATGGGAAAGCATATGAAAATTGACCGTAAATTGAAAGTATCTGTTGTTGGCGCGACCGGTTTTGTCGGACAGCGTTTTGTCACGCTCCTGGCCGATCATCCGTGGTTTGAAATCGTTGCAGTGACGGCATCACCGCGCTCGGAAGGGAAGACGTACGAGGAAGCGGTCGAAGGACGCTGGAAGATCGATGCACCGATTCCGGAAAATGTTGCATCGCTCGTAATGATGGGCACGGATGATGTCGATCGTTTTTGCGATCTGAGTGATCTCGTTTTCTGCGCTGTCGACATGGAAAAAGAGCCGCTTATCTCGCTCGAAGAAGCGATCGCTAAGAGGGAAGTACCGGTCGTATCGAACAACTCGGCAAACCGCTGGACGCCCGATGTGCCGATGGTTTTGCCGGAAGTCAATCCGCATCATCTACAGCTGATCGAGGCTCAGAAGAAGCGTTTGAACACGACGCACGGCTTTATCGTCGTCAAGCCGAACTGCTCGATACAAAGCTATGTACCGGCACTCGCGCCGCTTATGGATTTTATACCCGAGAGCATGTTTGTCTCGACGTATCAGGCGGTATCCGGCGCCGGTAAGACGCTGGCTGACTGGCCGGAAATGAACGGAAACGTCATTCCGTTTATTTCAGGAGAAGAAGAAAAAAGCGAATTGGAACCACTGAAGATCTGGGGCGAGTTTGCTGGTGACCATATTGAACTCGCGAAGAAGCCGCTGATTTCAGCGCAGTGTTATCGTGTGCCTGTGCTGGAAGGGCATATGGCAGCCGTTTACGTAAAATTTCGTAAATCGGTCGACCAAAATGAGATTCTGATGCGCTGGCGCGAGTATTCAAGTCTGCCGCAAGAACTCGACCTGCCGTCTGCGCCGAAACCGTTTTTACGTTATCTCGACGATTTCGATCGACCGCAGCCTGTGCTCGATGCCTTGAGCCGTAACGGCATGGGGATCGCGATCGGACGTTTGCGGGAAGATCCAATCTACGATTACAAATTCACCTGTCTTTCACACAATACGCTGAGAGGCGCTGCCGGCGGCGCGATCCTGACAGCGGAACTGATGCTGGCGGAAGGATACATAGGAAAACGTTGATCCGATGGACATTAAACGCACATTCAGTGAACTGAATACGTTGACCGGTCAACCGTTGGAAGCAAGGCTTTACGGACCGGCCGTCGGTGAGATGAAACAGATCGTCATCGTCATTCACGGCATGGCCGAGTACAGCGATCGTTATCTGGAACTCGCTCAGCGATTGACAGCGGAAGGCATCGGCGTCTTGCTCTTTGATTTGCCGGGACACGGTAAGCGCGCACGTGAATCCCTGACACTCGGACACTTTGCGGATCGAAACGGTGACACGTTTGTGCTGGCTGACATTCATGCGCTTATCCGGGAAGTCATGGCAGCATATCCCGAGCAGACGTTTGTTTTGTTCGGTCATTCGATGGGCTCGATGATCGCCCGTTGTCTGATGTCGGAGGACATGCATGGTTTTACTGCGTGTGTCTTCACCGGCACGATAGGGAAGAATGCCACCTTGAGTCCCGGCCGGTTCCTGGCCCGTGTCATTTCGGCGATAAAAGGACCGAGGCATCGTTCGCCTCTGATGAACCGGCTGATGCTCATGAACTACGGGAAACTGGCGAAAGACAATGCCTGGCTGAGCCGAGACGTGACACTGGTCGATCGGTACAATGCCGATCCGCTCTGCGGTTTTTCTTTTACGGCAAGAGCGCTAGGCGATTTACTTACCTGGGCGACGAAGATAAACAAGGCGAAAACGCTCGACCGCATCAGCCGGAAAGCGCGTTATCTTTTTATCTCGGGAGATCAGGACCCGATCGGCAATAACGGCAAAGGCATTCGCTGGCTGGCAAGAGAACTAAAAAAACGACAGCGCTCGGTTGAAGTCGTTTTATTGGAAGATTCGCGGCACGAAGTGTTCAATGAACTGAACAAAGACGACGCGTATGAGGCACTATTGACTTTTTTAGGCTGTAAGCCGAAGGAAATAATAAATCGCGATGATGCGTTCCAGGAGGAAGCTAATGATCACCATTAAGGATATTGCGAGGGAAGCAGGCGTCTCTTACGCGACCGTTTCCAGAGCACTCAACAATAAAAAGGATGTCAGCGAAAAGACGAGAATCAAGATCCACAAGCTGGCCAGTGAGATGGGCTATAGACCGAATGTCATCGCCCGCTCACTCGTCATGAAGCGTTCGAACATTATCGGCTTGATTCTCCCGGATGTATCGAATCCATTCTTCGCCGACTTGGCGCGCTCAGTCAGTAACGCCGCCAACCTCGCCGGTTTCTCGACCATGATCATCAACAGCGGCTGGGATCCGGCAAACGAACAGCAGCAGATGCGGATCATGCTCGAGCAGCGCGTCGCAGGCATCATCATCAAACCGACCGGTTATTATGCGACCGGCACGTATGAGCGGATGGGCGTTCCGATCGTCGCCTTCTGGCATCCATCGGAAGACAAAGCGACGTATATCGAGGTCGACCATAAGAAGGGGACCCAGCTCGCCGTGCAAAACCTGATCAACCGCGGCTTCAAGCGGATCGCGTTCATCGGCGGCACCGACACGTCACCAGCGAACCAGCTTCGCCTGCTGTCGTTTCAAAAGACGTTGCAGACGAACAGCATCCAGTTGCACCATCACCTGATCAGCTTTGGCGGATTCAACGCGGAAAGCGGCTACGAGCGCATCAAAAAGCTGATGAGCGGCCCGAATCCGCCGGACGGTATCTTCTGCGGCAACGACTATATCGCCCTCGGCGCACTGCAATACCTGAGAGAGAAGAACTACCGGCTACCGAACGAAGTCGGCCTGATCGGCTACGATGACGTCTTTTTCTCCCATCTGCCTATGATCTCGATGTCGAGTGTGCGCCAGCCGCGTGACATCATGGGGCAGCGTGCCGTCGATGCGATGCTCGAAAAAATCGACGATGAGATGCCGATGGCCGAAGCAAAAAAGATCATGGTCGAACCGGAACTCGTGATCAGGAGTACGTAACGATGCTGCTTCACGGATACGAAAAACTCCGCACCGCGTATAACACATACGAAAAAGGCCTGTTTCGTTCACTTCTGGAAGATGCAGGTATTCCGTATAAGGTAAAGGCGAGGGGAGCCGGCGACTATCTTCGGGTCATCGCCGGACAGAGTATGCTCGCCGATGACTTCTATGTACCTGAAGAGCGATTAGCTGAAGCGGAGGAACTTCTCTCGGGATTTATCCTGACCGGTTCTGAAGAGACCGAGGTCACGTTGATCGAAGATCCGGAAGAGATCTACGATGCGGGAGATGAGAACGAGTCTGAAGTCACTTAGCGTGTAAACACGAAAGAGATTTATTAAATAGACATATATTGAGCTCCGGCTTACTAATTTGAAAAGTAGCCGGAGCTCAATGTTGTTTATTCACTGATTTTCTCGTTGATGACGAAGTGAAGAGGAGCTTATTCTTGCCATAAACCTGAACCGCCCCTCATAAAACTAAAATATCGTACTTCGCCAAATAATAATTTTGCGAAGTTGGGCAGGGCTTTTTAAGGGGAAATCGTCGTTTCCGGCGGATCGGTCTCCAATACGGTACTTATCGTTTTAAACGGGCTATCAAGACCGAGCATCTTTCTGAAGTCGATAATATCTCTTACCGGATTGTATGCGACGAACAAAATAATCAGGATCACGATCAGCATCACGAATGCCAACACATTTCTCAGCCAGCGCTGCTGCTTGTCCTGGGCAAACTTCCTATTGATCTTGCCAACCGTCGTGTAACTTTTAAGATGATAAATCCTCGCACCAAGTTTCTTTTGATCTGCCAAGGTCAATTGACCGCTATCACTCAATCCGATATTGCTAAGCTTCGATTTTGTCAACTTCGTCCTGTTTCGTTTAACCGTCGTGGACTTTGTCGATTTCGTAGTTTTAACTTTGCTGTGGGAGCGATTAGAAGCGACGCGCTCAATCACTAGGTCGTTTGGAGGCGCTGTAATTGACGCCGAATCGGCCAGACCGGCTGATACGACGCGTTTTTCACTATCGCTATGAATCGATCCCGCTTCATCGGGCGTAAGCTTTACCTGACGAACGGCTGGCTCATCCTGAGGCGATTTTTGTTCCGGTTCCTTTTGCATGCGCCTATTATACCCGAATGACTTATCTATGACTCATTTAATACCGAACTATTGTTTGACGTAGTTAGGTGCCTTTGTTACTATGACTTTGAAAGGCAGGTATGTTCCCATGGCCAAACGGAAATTCACGAAAGCGAACGTCGAGGACACGGTTGAACTGGTCTACGACTACATTACTTCATTTGTGCGTGAGAACGGTTTTTCACCGACAGTCAGAGATCTTTGTAAAGGCACAGGCATAAAATCGACATCGACCATTCACGCGCATCTAAAACGTTTGCGGGAAAGTGGTCGAATCGATATGGAGCCTGGTAAAAGACGCGCCTTAACTGTCACGGAATTCGAGAATCAGCGGGTCGATCATATACCTCTGGTCGGTAAAGTGACGGCCGGTGCGCCGATCCTCGCCCATGAGAATATTGACAGCTATCTCCCCGTCCCTGCCGCCTTCTACCAGAATCCCGAGCAGATGTTCGCTTTAAAGATATCTGGTGACAGCATGATCGGCGCCGGCATTCTAGACGGCGATTATGTTTTCGTCAAAAAGCAGTCGATGGCCGATTTCGGTGACATTATCGTTGCTCTGATCGGTGATGAAGCGACCGTTAAGACACTGCATAGAGATCAGGGGCGCACCGTATTGAGAGCCGAAAACCCCCGCTATAAAATGATTCCGTTCGACGAGGAAGGCTGCCTTATTTTAGGCGTAGTTCGAGGTGTATGGCGATCTCGCGTATGAGTTGCTCGGCAATCCACGATCATTGAATATGAAGGATACGGATTCCTGCGGCTCGATCTCGACGATGCCGGCTTTATAAAGAAGATGTTGGGAGCCTGCGACATCGACGACGATACTTCGCGGATCGAAAGCGATGATGATCGCGGACAGTGACCGACCGTCTTTTAACTTAATACACACCGTTATCGCGCCGCGGCGCAGATGATTCAAGTAAATGTCTTCAATTCTCTTCACTTCACGCATGGTTACACCTCCATAAGCAAATAACGGAGCGTTATTTTACGTAAGAAGCGAATAAGTGGTTTCGTCTCAGACTAAAATCTAGCGACGCGACGCATCTATCTGTCGCTGAAAATTCCAAAAACCACTTTCGATCTCGTCATTCTTAAAGAGCGGTCCGTGATCGTGATGCCGATACCATGTCCTTTGACGCTTGGCATAGCGTCTCGTATCACGCATCGTCATATCGATCATGTCTGATTCACTCAGCTCTTTCATTAGGAACGAGACCGTATGCCGATAGCCGATGCCGCTAAACGGGATGAGCCCTGGATCGCCGTAACGTTCCAACAAATGCTGCGTCTCTGCGACCAGACCATCCCGATACATAGCCCTGGTTCGTTCATCGATCTGCGGATAGATGATCTCAGGCTCCGGTGCGAGACAAAACGGGAGATAAGAAAACAACGGTTCTCCCTCATTCGCCCAGGCATTCATCTCGGATCTCGTCTTACCGGTCGCCTCATAGACCAGCATGAAGCGTCGTATGCGCTTTTGATCAGCGACAGACAGTCGCTTGGCAGTTTCAGGATCGAGGCGTGCAATATCGGCGAGTAGCGCTTCATATCCTGCCGACTCGACCCGTTGATCGACAGATCGCTCGATCGACTCACTTATGTTTAACGGCCAGAAACGCGTGCCACGCAAGAGCGCCGTCGTGTACTGAGCCGTACCGCCACAGACGATCGGTAATTTACCGCGAGCGGCGATATCCCGGATCGCTGCTGCGGCATCTTCGACGAAGCGGGCGACACTATAAATCTCTGTCGCATCCAGGATATCGATCAGGTGGTGTGGGATACGCGTTTGTTCCTCATTCGACGCTTTCGCCGTTCCGATATCGAATCCCTGATAGATCTGCATCGAGTCGGCATTAATGATTTCACCGTCCATGGTATCGGCGAGCCTAAGCGCCAGACCCGATTTGCCCGAAGCCGTAAGTCCGGCGATCACCGGTACGACAATTGATTTATCAGACAATCCGGCCAAACCGTTTCTCAACTTCCTTTTTTGAAAACGAGATGGTGATCGGTCTGCCATGCGGACAATGATACGGATTTTGCAGCGGTATTAGATCTTTCAGCAAGGCGCGGATTTCTGCTTCACCGAGTGACTGATTCGCTTTGGCGGCCGCCTTGCATGCCTTCATCGCGAACGCATCGCGAAAAGCGCTGTCTTCTAAGAACTGGTTATCCGAAAGAGCACCTAATAATCCCTTAAATAACCGCTTGGCATCGACATGTTGTTTCAGATCGGGCACGCTCCTCAACAAATAGGCGTTCGGGCCGAAAGACTCAATTTCAAAGCCCATGTCGAGAAGTCGCTCCAGGTTCGTGTCGATATAGAGTGCCTCTTCAGGTGTGACTTCAACTTCCACCGGAATCAGAAGCGACTGTCGGGAGTGCTTGATGTCCTCAAGCTTCGTTTGTTGCAATCGTTCGTACAAAATCCTTTCGTGGGCAGCATGCTGATCGAGCAAAACGAGGCGATCGTCGATCTGCATGACGATATACGTATTCAAGTACTGACCGAGTATCTTGGCCTCAGCGAGCCATTCGATATCACGTTTGCCCGCACTTTCGACTTCGACACTTTCTGATTTGTGCTCAGGCACAGTTTTATAACCTTTCTCACCGTGCTGAATTGACATGTTTCTTTCTTGACTAAACGGAAATGGTGTCTTCTCTGTCGTTTCTTTGAAAGTGACGTGTGTCGTCGGAGTGATCGGCGTAAAGGACTGCTGGACCGGAAGTGTGCGCTCCACCGTTATATCGTCCGCTTTGCTCTTCTCTTCTGCCTGCTGCGCGTCGTCAGGTGGTGTATCGATCGGCTGCTTATCGCCTTCCAGCACTCTTCTTGCTGCATGGTAGACGGCTGAGAACACTTTCTTGTCGTCCCAGAAACGGACCTCGCTCTTTTGCGGATGGACGTTAACGTCGACGAAGGCAAAGGGGATCGTCAGGTGGAAGACGAGTGCCGGGTGTCTCCCCTTCATAAAATACGTCGCGGCCGCTTCATCGACGGCTACCTGAAGGATCCTCGAGCGAACGACACGTCCGTTCACGATGAATACCTGCCGCGTCCGATTACTGCGATAGTATTCGTTCGGTCTTGTCATATAGCCGTCGATCACGATCGGTTTGACGTCGAGACTGACTTCCGACATCGCGCCTGCGATCTCGCTTCCGAACACGGCATAGATCGCGCTCAAAAGATCGTTGTTGCCCGGCGTATGTAAAACCGTCTTGCCGTCACGTTCGAGTTGAAACGAGACGTCAGGTCTCGCCAAAGCCAAATGCGTCACACGTTCCTGGACCTGGGCCGCTTCGGCCTGGTCGCTTTTTAAAAACTTGTAGCGGGCCGGCGTATTATAAAAGAGATCTCTGACCGTAATCGTCGTCCCTTCCGGCGCACCGCAAGGTCCCTCCGAGACTACCTTTCCTCCTTCGATGTCGATCCGGTAACCGCCGTCTTCTACGCCGAGTTGGCATGTCACAAGCGACATTCTGGAGACGGCAGCGATGCTGGCCAGTGCCTCCCCTCTAAATCCCATGCTCGAGATATGGTCGAGATCGCTGACGGAGCGAAGCTTGCTGGTCGTATGACTCTGCAAAGACAAAGCGGCATCTTCAGGGCTCATCCCGGTGCCGTTGTCTTTGACTCTGATCTCTCTAATCCCACCCGACTTGATACTGATCTCGATCGCTTCTGCACCGGCGTCGAGTGCATTATCAACCAGTTCTTTGACGACCGAGGCCGGTCGTTCGATCACTTCGCCGGCGGCGATACTGTTGATCGTATGCTGATCGAGTTTAACGATTTTACCCATCGATATCTCCTTCCAGATCGAGACTACCGTTCAGATGCATCGCCTTGGCCTCGCGATTCAATTCCGACAGATACGTCAACGCGTCGATCGGTCGCAGATTGTCGATATCGAGTGCGGCCAGATCGGCGAACAGACGATCGGCACGCCGCACCGATTCGGCACCGCTGAACAGATCGAGCTGACCGTCCATCGGTCTCGCATGTTTTCTGATCTTCATCTTGCGGCCTTTATTATCTTTTTCCAACTGCATCAGGATCTCTCTGGCTCGCTCGACGATACTCGGCGGAACACCGGCCAGTTTGGCGACGTCGACACCGTAGCTGTCATCCGTGCCGCCGCTTCTGATGCGGTGTAAAAAGACGATATCGCCATCTTGCTCAGTCACCGCAACATGATAATTGACGAGACCTGCCAGGACGCCTTCCAATTCAGTCAGTTCGTGGTAATGCGTCGCAAAGAGTGTCCTCGCGCCGAGAAGCGCCGGATCCGAGACGTATTCGATCACGGCCCAGGCGATCGCCAGACCGTCAAAGGTCGAGGTCCCGCGTCCGACTTCGTCTAATATGATCAGGCTCTTGGCAGTCGCCTGACGGCAGATATTGGCGACTTCGGTCATCTCGACCATAAAGGTCGATTGACCGCCGGCCACGTCGTCCGATGCGCCGACACGCGTGAAAATACGGTCGACAAGTCCTATTCTCGCCGAATCAGCCGGCACGAAGCTACCGATCTGAGCCAGAAGGACGATCAGGGCTACCTGACGCATATAAGTCGATTTACCGGCCATGTTAGGACCGGTCAAGAGCATCAGCCGATGCGTCTCATGATCCAAGACGGCGTCGTTCGGCACGAAGTCTTGATCTTTCAATTGTTTTTCGACAACCGGATGTCTGCCGCCCATAATCGAGATCACGGAGTCCTCGTTAATCTCGGGACGTACGTACCGCGACTTATCGGCCAGTTCGGCCAGCCCCAGATAGACGTCGAGCATCGAAAGAGCATGTGCCGTCTTCTGGATCTCCGATAGGTGCGCTGCAGCTCTAGTTTTCATCTCCTGAAACCACTCGCGCTCCGATTCGGTAACCTTGATCTCGGCACCGAGCACTTTGTCTTCCAGCGTTTTCAATTCATCCGTAAAATAGCGCTCGGCATTGACCAGGGTCTGTTTTCTGACAAAATAGTCGGGAACGAGACCGACGTTGCCTTTGGATACTTCGAAGTAATAGCCGAACACCCGGTTATAGCCGACCTTCAGGTTCTTGATCGACGTCTTCTCTCTTTCCTTTTGTTCGAGATCAACGAGCCATTGTCTGCCGTTCGTCAGGGCATCACGCAGCGCATCCATATCAGGATCGAAGCCGTCGCGAATCAATTGACGATCGCCGACGATAAGCGGCGGATCGTCGACGAGAGCCGACTTCAACCAGGACGCCAGATCATCGAGTGGCGTGATCATGGCGGAAAGCGATGTAAATTCCTCGTCCGGCAGTGACTCCAATGTCGCCTTGATCTCAGGTAAGAGCAGCAACACGTCGGCCAATGCCAGCAGATCTTTCGGCGTGACGCGTCCCAAGGCGATCCGTCCGGCTAAGCGTTCGAGATCGAACAGACCGTCGAGCGATTCTCTGAGCGTCTGTCTTATGACAAAATCTTCGTGAAATCTTGCGACCATCGTCTGCCTAGTCTCGATATCGCGCTTGTCGATCAACGGCTGCAAGAGCCAGCGACGCAAGAGCCTGCTACCCATCGCCGTTTTGGTACGGTCGATCGTCGCGAGGAGCGAGCCTTTGCGACTTCGCTCACGTATCGTTTCGGTCAGTTCAAGATTCAGGCGGGCTGCACTGTCGAGTAGCATGTACGTCTGAATCTCGTACGGCGCGATCGATTCGATATGCTTTGGCAAGACGAGCTGGGTCGATTCTATGTAAGACAATAGCGCCGCGCTGGCGTTCGCCCAGAGGTCTCTCGCATGCGAGGCAAGCAATGGGTTGCTCTCGACATTGGAATCCGAAAAGTATGCATCCTCGAGCACAGTCAATGTCACCTGGCTCTCCTGCAATAGGTCATCCTTATTCTCGGCAAAGAGGCGGTTGACGATCAGTTCGTGCGGTGAGAGCCTCGTCAATTCGTCTTTCAGACGCAGATGACTGTTCTCCGCCGGAATCGTCGTCGTTTCAAAGTGACCGGAGGAGAGATCGCATGCGGCGAGACCGTACCTGATCCCCTGCTGGAAGACAGCGACGACGAAGCTGTTTTTCGAGGCGTCGAGATGTTTCGGATCGGTCACCGTTCCCGGTGTCACGATGCGCACCACTTCCCTTTTGACGAGTCCTTTTGCCGTCGCCGGATCTTCCACCTGATCGCACACAGCCACCTTGTAGCCGCGCTGGGTTAAGCGGTAGATGTATTGATCCGCCGCATGATGCGGCACGCCGCACATCGGGGCGGTGCCGGCCTGACCGGCTTCCCTCTTCGTCAAGGTCAATTCGAGTTCGCGGCTCGCCGTGACGGCGTCGTCGAAGAATAGCTCATAGAAATCGCCCATGCGAAAAAACAAGAGGCAGTCCGGCCACTTGTTTTTCTCCGCCAGATACTGTTTGAGCATCGGGGTGAGAAGATTCTCATCGAGCGTGTCGAAAGTCAGGCGGGTCATAGTGTGATTAACCGACCTTCGAGCGCAAACGATCCTGCCGCCACGATCTCGGCAGAAACGACTCGGTTCGTATAGTATTCTTCCGCGTTGTCAGGTGATTGTGACAACTCAGGCAACGGGATATGTACAAGGCGGTTATCCGCCGTACGACCTGACATGACCTCAGCATTGGTCTCACTTCGCCCCGTTATTAACACATCGACTGTTTTGCCGATCTGGCGTTCATTCGATTCAAGCGACAGCGCATACTGCAGATCGGTCAGACGTCGATAGCGATCATTGATGATCTCGCGCTCGATCTGATCGTCTCTTTCGGCCGCCGGCGTGCCTTCACGCGCACTATAGATAAAGGTGAACGCCGCATCGAAGCGTGCCTTCTCCACGAGTTCAAGCGTCTTTTGGAAGTCATCTTCCGTCTCGCCCGGAAAGCCGACGATGATATCGGTCGTCAAGGCGATCTCCGGTCTTACCTTTCTCAGCTTTTCCACGATCTTCAGGTACTCGGCACTCGTATAACGTCGGTTCATCTCCCTTAACACACGATCCGAGCCCGACTGCAGCGGCAGATGAAAATGCGGTTCGACCTTTTCTTTTTCGCCGATCACTTTAATTAGACGATCGGAGACGTCCTTCGGATGACTCGTCATAAAGCGGACGACGAACAAGCCGGGAATCTCCGACGCTTCGGCCAACAAAGACGCAAAATCACCGTCTCGATAGTCCATGTCTTTGCCGTAGGCATTGACGTTTTGGCCGAGCAGCATTACTTCCTTATAGCCGTTTTCAGCCGCGCGTTCGACTTCTCGTAAGATATCGGCCTTTGGCCGGCTTCGCTCTCTACCTCTCGTATACGGCACGATGCAGTAGGTGCAGAAGTTGTTGCAGCCGTACATGATCGAGACGAGCGCGCGGTGCGCCTTTTTTCTAACCATCGGCAGATCGCTGAATACGCCCTCGGCCGGACCGACACCGAGATGCGTCCGTCTCTGATCCGCGGCTTTAAAGAAAAGATCGGGGAAACGACCGAGATCGGCCGTTCCGAAGATTAAGTCGACGTAGGGAAAAGAAGAGAGAATCTTCTCCTGATTTTGCGGTTGCATCAGGATGCAGCCGCCGACACCGATGAACATATGCGGCTTTTTTTGTTTCAACGGTTTGAGCCGACCGAGGTGTCCGAAAAAGCGGTCGTCGGCGTTTTCTCTGATGCTGCACGTATTGAGCAACACGACATCGGCTTCTTCCGGCGACTCGCACGGAAGATATCCGA
Source organism: Fastidiosipila sp. (assembly GCA_012837885.1). Classification (GTDB taxonomy): domain Bacteria; phylum Bacillota; class Clostridia; order Saccharofermentanales; family DTU023; genus DUPJ01. Next base: position 7,463 of record DUQI01000113.1, on the reverse strand, counting down.
TCTGTTCCAGATGACCGGCCAAAATCTCACTGTCGTTTTCGTTTTGCTGACAGCCAAACGTCTGTATGAAGTATGTTTTGGCGACTTCTATCGCTTTTGAATCCATGCTTAAAATAGTATCACAGAGGTCTCGTTTAGAGCGGATGCTTCGGTGACCAGAGGTAACGTTTGAAGAGCCAGGTGTGAAGCGGCAGCTCTTCCTTCGCAGACATCTCTTCCCTCCTGTACAAGACAAGTAGATCGACCAGTTCGCGGTTGTCGAACGGATGCTCGCTGTAGAGCGCTTTTTCGACGGCTTCATACGTCGTCAGGCTTGGATCCAGATCGAGTTTTTTCGAGCGAAGCAGTCGCTGGAAGAACTGACGTACGGTCTCGTCTTCCATCGCCTTGATGCCACGCAGCTCCCAGATCGAGCGCAGGTCTTCCCACACGGCGATGACCAGCTTATCCTCATCGCCTTTAAACCGCTTCACGAGATACGGGATATCGTGGCGACGCTTCCAGACGATGTAGCGCCACACGAGGTAGGCGATCAGGGGCGACAGGAATAACAACCATTTGAGGATTGTCCAAAGGACCAGAAGGAGGGTCTGCCAGAAGCTTCGTTGGGGCTCATCTTCTTCAGTCGGCGGCGGGTCGGGCTGTTCAGGTTCAGGAGTCGGCTCGGGCGTTGGTTCCGGTTCCGGCTCTTCGAAATCAGGTTCCGGTTCTTCCGGAATTTCATCTTCCTGCGTCATCTCATCGAGCGTGCCCTGCGGCGTCGCATCGAACGGTATCCAGCCCATACCGGGGAACCAGACCTCGGTCCAGGCATGCGCCTGCTCGCCGGAAACGATACGGCTACCGCCGCCCGGCATCGCCGGGACCAAGAAGCCTTCGACGTATCGCGCCGGGATGCCAGCTTCACGTAACAGTACGGCGTAGGTCGTCGCAAAGTACGTACAGTAACCTTCCTTGGTCTCGAAGAACCAGGTGACAAACTCGCGGTTAGCTTCAGGTGCCGGTACCTCGAGGTTGTAGCTGAACGTCTCGGCGATCCTTTCCCTGATCGCCAGCACACGTGCCGTCTGACTCAGATTTGGCTGAGCGTAGACGAGATCATGGAGCGTCTGATCGTGTGCAGCCACCGTCGCCTGGAGATTTTGTATCGCAGGCAATTGGAGCCAACGGGACGCATCGCCGTCACGGTTGATGCGCGGTACTTCATTACCGGCAAAGCCTTGACTCAAGGCAGTGAGCACGTCGCCCCGCTGAATGAGATCGAGGCGGAACTGCTCGCCGTCGGCGATATAACCGCTATCCGGAATCACCTGATCCGAGTACATCGTACCGGCGATGTTGAAGTAGGCGTACATCTCTTCGTTCAAGCCGGCATAGGTCAGATTGTCGACGCGTCCGGCCGAAAACACGACCTGTTGCTCTTTTAATGGCACGATCGTCATAGGCATTCGCGGCGACGGTTCGAGCACCTTCGACTCTTCTGTCACTGTCGCATTCAACGGCATGCCCAGGATATCGCGCTGTACATCGCGGTTTCTTTGATGGTTAAACATCCAGTTCGGATCCATCGTGTCCTGGCGCCACAACTGGCCGGTATAGGTGCTGTAGACAGCACCCCTCAGGTACATCGAATGCTGACCGGAGGTCACTTCGATATAAGGCTCATTGGACGGACTGACCGGGCCGCCGAGGCGCGTATCGAGCGGGTAGTAGCCGGAGTTTCTCAAAGAGAACTCGTAGTAGCCGATCGATTTATCTTCATTGAAGCTGTATCCGGTCAGACGGCTGACCATGTCGTCCAGTGTCTTGCTGTAGAAGACGTCTTCCGGTAAAAGCGTGTTGAATAAGAGGATAAATGCCATCAATACCAAGACGATCGGCACCGCCGTCTTGACATAGCGGTTGCTCGCGATCGAGGCACGCCGCACGACGGCGCGCTGCTGCACCGTCGCAAAATCGCGCTTTTTAGAAAGACGCATGAACACGGCAAAGATCGCGATCAGGAAGAAGACGAGCTGGTAGAGCGTCGGATCCTTCATCGCGACGCCGAATACGGCGCCGGCACTGATAAGCATGATCCAGGGATGAAAAGACAGCTGACCGAAGATGACGGACAAAAAGGCGATGCCGGCACCGAGCAACAACGCATACGTACCGGGCGTGGCGTTTTCTACCTCATAGCCGGAGAGGAAGCTACCGATATTGTAGAAATACTCATAAGCGGGCAGCAGATACGTCCTCCATAATGTTTCAGATTTGTCGGCGAAATAGAGGTATATGAACCCGATGATGACGAGTATCGATAGGCCGGCCATCACCCATTTGGCTATCGGCCTGATCAGATTGATCAGCAAGAAGACGCCTGCCTGTACGAGCAACTGACGCGGCCAGTTCATCGAAAGATCAGACAAGGTGAGTGAGAGCGCTGTTAACGCCAGCGAATAGATAAAGGCGGTGAGCACGTCATAGAACAGTTGAATCCATTTACCGCGTGTTTCGGCCGCTCTTAAGTCATCCGGCGTAAAAACTTTGTTGGTCGACGCCTGATATAGTCTAAAGAGAGGCGGTGTGAAGCGATCAGTCGACTTCATCGAATGCTACCTCTCTTTCCACGGAGATCGGAAACTCGAGCGTCTTTACATGCACCCCGGCGTTGATCAAAGAACGCAGTTTATCGTTCGTCTCGCGCTCGATCGTGCCGGCGTAGTGATATAAGAGCAAGATACCTCTCGCTTCACGCATCAACTCTTGGATGCGCGTCAATGTGCCTTCGGAAAGTCTTGTCGTCTGCAGCAGATAATAGTCGTAATAGTCGGAACGTCCCTCTTGCAGCAACTGGTCTTCCAGACTGATCGTGCTTTCGGTCGGCACGAGGGCGAGCTGGCGTCTGAAATGCCTCAGATGCTCGACCTGCATCGACTTTTGCAGCATCTTGTCGGGAAAGAAGGTGATCAAGGTGGCATGCATGCCGTGCGTCAAAAGATAGAAGACGGCACCGGCCATCGTCTCCAGCATGTAGTCTCTTTGATCGAGCAAACGATCTCTCGCCAAAAGATCGTTATGTTGGTCGAAAGGCAGTGCCGGATCGGTCATCAGACAAAAACGGATCTCTTTCGGCATCTCGTACTGTTTTACGATGAATTTATTTTGTCTCGAAGAAAGCTTCCAGTGAATCGATTTCATCGTGTCGCCGGGACGGTAATGACGAATCGTATCGATCTCCTCGGTACGTTCTTCGACACGCTGTCTCGCCTTCTCCCCTTCATCGAGGAGTTCTTTGGCCCACTCTTCGATCAGATGTTCGACTTCAAAACGCGGCAACACGAGTGCTTCATGGGAAAAACGCGCCTTGGCACCCGGTAGACGGGCATAAAACAGATTGAAGGTATCTCTGAGGCGAATCTGAATGTCGTCCATTTCGACCCGGCCGCAGTGTCGTCCTTCGACCTGCATAATTAATGTTTTCGTCTCTTTGGGACCGGCTGTCACCTGCAATTGCCTCTTCATCGGACGCTCGACCGATTCATTCAGTCCGTACCAGGCCTTGATCATGATCTGGATCGGGACGAGCCAAAGCCGTACTTCGATCGGAAAGACGACGTTCAGCATCTGACCGCGCGTCACCTCATTCGGCGACGTCGGAGAGAGAATTCTAACCCTCTTCTTGGCGATCATCAGGTGCACGAAGCTGGCCGCCACCAGTAAAATCAAAGCGATCATCAAAAGGCGGAAGACCGAAAACTGCAAATAGCTCGCTCCCACCCAAAAGAGTAAGAGCAGCAGGATGATAAATGTGAGGCGGCGGGTCATTAGCGCGTTGCGACCGGAATGCTCTTGACGATACGATTCAGGATGCTTTCGGCCGACGTCTCACGCAGACGTCCTTCCGGCTTGATAATCAGGCGGTGTGCCAGGGTCGGCACGATCATCGCTTTGACGTCGTCCGGAATGACGTAGTCTCGACCATCCAGGAGTGCTGCGGCTTTCGCCGCCTGCATCAACATCAACGAAGCGCGTGGACTGATACCGAGTTCCAGATCCTGATGTTCACGCGTCACTCTCGACAGACCGACGATATACTGCTTGATTGCATCGCTTACATAGACGAGCTTGGCCTGTTCACGCAGCCACAAGACATCGTTCGCCGAGGCGACAGGTTTCAATGTCGCGAGCGGTTTATCTTCCGAGAAGCGATTGAGAATTTCCATCTCTTCATCGTAGTTCGGATAGCCGAGCGTCACTTTCAGCATAAAGCGGTCGAGCTGTGCTTCAGGCAGCGTATACGTTCCGACATGCTCGATCGGGTTTTGGGTCGCGAGCACCATGAACGGCTGCGGGATCTCGTACGTCGTACCATCGACCGTCACCTGGTTTTCCTGCATCGCTTCGAGCAACGCCGACTGCGTCTTCGGCGACGTACGGTTGATCTCGTCGGCCAACAGAAGCTGCGTCATGATCACGCCCGGTTGAAACTCAAACTTACCGCTTCCCGGGTTGTAGAGATTGAATCCCGTGACATCGGACGGCATGACGTCGGGCGTAAACTGGATACGGTTGAACGAGAGCGACAAGGACTTAGCGAGCGCCGAAACAAGCGTCGTCTTGCCGATGCCCGGCACGTCTTCCAAGAGCACATGTCCGCTCGAGGCGAGTGCAATCATCAGGCGGTGAATCGCCGAGCGTTTACCGACCATCACACGGCCGATATTATCTTCGATCAACCGGCTGAGCTGGCCGGCCTGTTTAGGGTCTATAGTCATACGTTTTCTTCCTTTTTGGTGGCCTCTTCGAGCGCACTGCTCAAAAACGGCTCCGTGTGTCCTTCAGTAATCGTCTTCGGGCTCTTGCCCGCTATCAGGTCCGACACCTTTGATACTTTCTCATCGATGACGGTTGTCTTCAAAGCAACTTCCGGTCGTCCTAAGAGCGCCGTCAGATCGCCCAATGCTTTCTCATCGGCAAAGACTAAGATTTCGCCCAGATTATGCATCTGCTTCATCTCCGGCTGCACCCAAAACAGGACGAGCTTCTGATTGCCGGAATCAGGATGCCGTTTAACCCATTCCCGCGTCAAGTTCAGACGCGGTTTTTCGTCAAAATGCAACCGTTCGGCGATCTCAGCGTCCCCCATGTGGAGTAATGCACCGGCATTAATGATCAAGATCGAGTGAATCGTATTGAGAGGCAAAAGCAGTTTGTACTCTTTGTTCTCGATTAAAAGCTCATCACGGCGAGAGATAAAAAGATAAAACTTCTGATCGATCAACGTCGGCAAGCCGAAGATAAGGGTCAGAGCTCCCGCCCATTTCGCCCGCAGTTCTTTCGCTCTTCTCGTCAAATAGGATACGTGAATAATCCGCCCGGCAAACAGCAAGGCGAGACAGACGACGATCACGAGCAACGCCGCGCCTGCAGCGACGGGAGGAATCGTGCCCATCAAGTATAGAACCGCCACGGCAAGCAAGGCCAGGAAGAGACTCAAAACCATAGGCACATCATAGCATAAGCTCCCCGCTTCCCAATGTTTCAGCGAGATGACAGTTTTCGAGAAAAAGACCGAAAAGTGCCGTTATTCTTTGAGCGACCAGGTGATCTCCGGCAGATTCTGCGCGATCTTCTTGACACCGCACTTATCGATGACTCTGCCCAAACGATCCTTCCTCTCTTCCGGGAAACCGCCCGGCAAGGTGATCAGAAGTTCCATCTTGTCATAAATGCCGTCATCGGTCAGATTGCCGTTAAACTCCATGACCAGATCGTCGAGCGGTAGATTCTGTGCTGCGACATACGCTTTGACGTTCGCGAACATGCAATTGACCAGCGCCGCGATGATCAACGTCGTCGCCGGTGGATACTGTCCACTGCCGCCTGCCGCCACACCCGGTTCCGTAATAATCTTATAGCCGTTAATCTCGATGACCGAGGTCTTCCCTTCACCGACTCTCGTCACTGACTTGATTTCCATGAAAAGCCTCCAGAAAAATTCATTCACCTGAAGTGTAGCACTTGACCAGTGATGACCATAACGGACAGCGCATATGTGACGCGAAGCCTACCGCGAGCGCCTACCTTTCGACGCTTTCCATTTTCTTCGGCAAGACGCAGCGGCCATTCATAAAGAAGACTAAGATAGCCACCACGACAAACAGGCAGGCGATGATAATGGCCGTCAGAGCGACAGACGGATATTGACCGAGAAATTTTCCGCTCGGCTGATGCTCCTGCCAGATACCGAAGTATGCCCAGGCCAGAGGCAAGGTTAGCACGGCGTTTCTCAAACGAAGTTGGATCAATAAGGTAATCACGAATGCCGCGATCAACGTGATTAACGTCCATGTACTTTCCGCGACGCCAAAGCGATCCCATTTGATCTGAACGAGAAAGGCAGCCACATTGACGACCGTCGCAATAATGAGCCAGCCGTTATAGATTCCAAAGGCCGCCGCATTGATCTTCTCACCGACTTCTATTGGTGTACTGAGGCGTCGATTGATGACAGCAAGCGCTATCACAAAGATAAAAATCAACACGGTTGACAGTCCGATTAGCTCGAATGAAAAGGTGATGATCCAGAGGATGTTCGCGATATTCGCGATCCAGAAAGGCACACTAATATCGTCAATCAGTTTTTGCGTACGCACATCTCGATGCTTTACCACCATATAGATTAGGGAGATAAACACCATCACATAGATGACGAACCAAATAGAAAAGGTTGAAGGCCGAGGCGTGATCAAGGTCGGATAAGTATCCGACACTTCCTTTTGCGACATACCGTTGATGATGCCAAAAGCACCGAGCGTGTTCACAATCAGGGTGACTGCGTAAAAAAGCAGGTTAAACCATGCCTTGTGTTTCTCCAGTTCACCGTTAAGTATTGATAGGAATTCCTGCTTATTCATTTTCATCACCTTCCAGTATGTTTTCAATTGCCCTTGTAAAACGCAGATAGGCAGTGCGACTCTTCTCGAAGTTTTCTCGTCCAAGCGTCGTCAGCGAGTAGTACTTGCGCGGTGGTCCCCCACTTTCCTCCTGCATATAGGTCGTTAGCATTCCATCTCTTTTGAGCTTTCGCAAAATCGGATACACCGTTCCATCTGAAATGTCTATGTGGCTCGACAAGTATTGCGAGATCTCATATCCGTAGCAGTCGCGTTTTATTAACATCGAAAGCACACATAACTCCAATACCCCTTTTTTAAATTGCGTATCCACTTCTCTCTCCTTGTCTGTGCAACATAGACTCTTTGATTACTACTATACAATATACTATAGTTGGCCGATTGGCAAGTGCCGAAGAAAAATAGCTGCTACCGTCGAAAGAGCCAATCTTGTATGTCAGCAATGAGGGGGCGGCGCAGAGTCAAACGGCTCTACATAAAATAAAAATGTCCTTATAGGATGCTGAGATCCTTTAAGGACACTTTCGTGGTGCCGGTGGCCGGACTCGAACCGGCACGGGG
>DUQI01000112.1 GCA_012837885.1 Fastidiosipila sp. | reverse complement strand
GGTCGAAAATGTACCGTTTCGAAACTTCGGCACATGCAAGACGAGAGAACCAACCCGCGTCGTTAACGTACGAATGCGGGTACCGTTCCGCTGGGTCTTCCGGTTTTCTGACCGTTCGTAGTATTCGGCACCGATCTGCTCGGGCGCTTCTGCTTGCAAAATCTGGTTCAATACCCCTTCCTTGAGAGCTTTCAGCTCATCTGAGTCTTTGGATAAAAGAATCTTCTTCACATCTTCTTGATCCAGTGTAAAATTGAGTCGGGTCATCTTTGCTTACCTCCACTTGATTGTTTTTGCTAAACCAAGTTTAACGGAGATAGTGAGATGACTCACCTTTTTATTTTTACACCATTATAGGGACACAACCGTAAAATTAAGAAATCTGGATATCACAAATGAAATGAATAGCAGTAAGTCGATAATGTAAGCGGATAGTTATTTGCAACCATGGCAAACTATGAATTGACTTAAGATATTGGCTGTTACAATAGATAACTGAGCAATTGAATTGAGGTGAGCAAAATGTATATTGAAAAGACGATAAAGCCAGGCTATACAAAATACACGGATCTGGCTGTTGAAAATGGCTATGGCACATTTATGGAGGTTGGGCTATTACTTCTTGAAGAAGGTATAAGCTATACGTTTTTTGAGGAGGATTTAGAGGTATCTTTTATTCTCATGTCAGGAAAAGCGACGCTCGAAGTTGACGGACAATCGTATGACATGGAAAGAGATAATCCGTTTTCACATAATCCTTGGTGCCTTTTGATGGCAAAAGGTCATGAAGCGAAGATCACAGCGACAAGCACGTCAGAATTCTATGTGCAAAAAAGTGAGAACGACCGCGATTATGCGACAAAGGTTTATACGCCTGAAGAAACGCATACGTGGCATCGTGGTGATCAAGGGGAACTTGGAGATACGATAAGACGAGATGTACGAACCTGTTATGACTACGAGACACGTCCGGACAGTAATATGGTGCTGGGCGAAGTCGTTAATCTGCCAGGCAAGTGGTCTTCATACCCGCCACATTCGCATCCTCAGCCCGAAGTGTATTTTTACTTTTTCGAAAAAGAGCAGGGTTTTGGCGCAGGCTGGAGTAGCAATAAGGTTCATGAGGTTCGGCATCATGGTTGTCTGCTCGTGACAGACAACACATGTCACTCACAGGTTATGGCGCCCGGATATGCTTGTTGCTATGTCTGGGGTATCCGTCACCTGCCGGATAATCCTTGGGAAAAAACGAGAATCGATGATCCGCAGCATGAATGGCTGTTGGCTGAGGATCCGAAATATTGGACCGGTGATCAAGAGTAAGGCCTTAGTGGTTAGCTGATTCGCCTTGATTCATAGGAAAAGACGGTTCCGGCTCGCTTGTTGGGCAAGTTGACCTGAATGTTGATGTTTTTCTTGACTTGTTTTTGTGTTGTTTTATAATGATTAGGAAACGTTTCCTAAATCGAAGTGCGAGAGAAACGGAATGGGGGTCAGAATGAAAAAACTGCGTATTGGTGTAATTGGAACTGGCCGTATCGGCAGACTGCACGTGGAAAATTTAACAAAGTTCGTATCGCGTGCAGAAGTGGTTGCGCTCGCTGATATTTACATTGATCAGGCGAGAGAGTGGGCTTCGGAATACGGGATTACTAATTTGTATTCCGATTATCGTGAGCTCATTGCGAGAGACGATGTCGATGCCGTCATCGTGGCAACCTCGACCGATACTCACGCGGAAGTATCGATCGCGGCTGCCAAAGCAAAAAAAGCGATTTTCTGTGAGAAACCGATCGATTCAGACATTGACCGCATCCATGAGGTGATCGCGGCCGTTAAAGAGAATGGTGTACCGTTTCAGACGGGCTTCAACCGTCGCTTTGACCACAACTTTCGCGGGGTGCGAAAGCTCGTCGAAGATGGCACGTTAGGTGAGCCGCATATTGTCCGTGTCTCCTCCCGGGATCCGGCACCGCCGCCCATCTCCTATGTCAAGGTGTCTGGTGGTTTGTTCTCCGACATGATGATTCATGACTTCGACATGGTGCGTTATCTGGCTGGATCTGATGTGGTTGAAGTGACTGCACACGGTGCGGTTCTGGTCGATCCTGCCATCGGAGAAGCCGGCGACGTCGACACGGCGGTTGTCGTTCTGAAGATGAAGAACGGCGCACTCTGCACGATTGACAACAGTCGTCAGGCTGTCTATGGCTATGATCAGCGGGTTGAAGTGTTCGGTAGCAAGGGTATGGCGTATGCTCTGAACGATAAACCGACCACGGTCGAGGTGTTCACTGAAGACGCGCCGCGTACCGACAAAATCCCGCACTTTTTCCTTGATCGCTACACGGGCGCATTCGTCGATCAGTTTGAGGCGTTTGTGGCCATGGTGTTGGATGGAGCTCCCAATCCCGTCGATGAGATTGACGGTTTAAGAGCGGTCGAAATCGCCAAAGCGGCACAGCAATCTTTGGAAGAAGGCAGAACGGTCACGCTGGAAGTATAAGGGGGACTGTCATGAAAACAAGAAGACTGACGACTGCTCAGGCACTCGTTCATTTTCTCGATAATCAGTATATTGAGGTCGACGGTGTCGAAACAAAATTTGTCAACAGCATTTTTGGCATATTTGGTCACGGCTGCGTCGTTGGCGTGGGCGAGGCTCTCGAGTTTGAGTCGCATAATTTAACTTTTTATCAGGGCAAGAATGAGCAGAGTATGGGTCTGGCTGCTATGGCTTATGCGAAGCAGAAAAAGAGACGCGAAATTATTCCGTGCGTCAGCTCGATCGGTCCGGGAGCGACCAATATGGTGACTGCCGCTGCCTGCGCAACGGCAAACCGCATTCCGCTTTTGGTGTTACCGGGTGACACGTTTGCGACGCGCCAGCCGGATCCTGTTTTGCAGCAGGTAGAGATGTTTGACAGTGTCGGGCGTACGGTGAATGATGCATTCAAAGCCGTTTGTCGATACTTCGATCGCATCGACCGTCCAGAGCAGCTGATGACCGCAGCTATCAATGCGATTCGTGTATTGGTCGATCCGGCTGACACGGGCGCCGTCTGCATAGCGCTACCGCAGGATGTCGAAGGCATGGCCTACGATTATCCGGAGCATTTCTTGCAAAAACGCGTGTGGCATATGGACAGAAGGCCACTCGCCGAGTCTCAGGTAAAACGCGCTGTCGAAAAGCTCTCTGCTGCCAAAAAACCACTGCTGATTGTCGGTGGTGGCGTGCGCTATTCCGAGGCGGGAGATGAACTGTTGCGTCTGGCAAAAGCTCACAATATTCCGTTTGCCGAGACTCAGGCCGGCAAAGGTACTTTGCCTCAGGCACACGAGTTGAATTTAGGCGGAATAGGCGTAACCGGTACGGCGGCAGCGAATCAAATCGCAAAAGATGCCGACCTGGTCATCGGAGTCGGTACGCGCTTTTCTGATTTTACGACTGCATCGAAATGGCTTTTCCAGAATGAGGGCGTGGAATTCATGTCGATCAATGTCGCGGCGTTCGATGCGTACAAGCTCGATGCGGAGGCCATTATTGGTGACGCCAAGCTGGCGCTTGGTCAAATCGCTGATGCTATGGGTTCTTATAAGACGGCGTATGATCGTGAGATCGCCACTAAAAAACAGGCCTTCGCCGAAGAGCTCGAAAGACTGAGACAGCCGGTGAAAGAAGGCTTTAGTCAGACGGAAGCGGTCGGAATCATCAACGATTTTGCAGGTAAAGACGGCGTGGTCGTCTGTGCTGCCGGTAGCCTGCCTGGTGACTTGCAGCGGATGTGGCAGCCGGGTGAAGGCACCGATACCTATCATGTCGAATATGGCTACAGCAATATGGGCTACGATCTGAATGGTGCGCTCGGTGTGAAAATGGCCGAACCGGACAGGGATGTGTTTGCCATGGTCGGTGACGGTGGCTATCTCATGTTGCCTTCAGAAATGCACACGATGGTGCAAGAACGACTTAAAGTACATGTCTGCTTGTTCGACAACAGCGGCTGGGGCTGCATTGAAGATCTTCAGAATAATCATGGCGGCAACAGCTACGGTACGGTGTTTTTGTCGCGCGATCCGAAAACGGGTGCGCTCGCCGGTGATGAGATTAAGATCGATTACGCGATGAATGCCAGATCGCTGGGGTTCGAGGCGTATACTGTGAGAAACGGCAACGAGTTGAAAAAAGCACTGAATGATGCGAAAGCGACGGATAAGCCGGTATTGTTTGATATCAAGGTGTTGCCCGGCAGCATGACTGACGGCTATGGCAGTTGGTGGCATGTCGGGGTCGCTGAAGTCTCGCAGAGTGAAGCCGTTCTGAAAGCCCGCGCCGGTATAGATAAAGAGTTGAAACGCTCCAGAAAATATTAGACCGGCTGTTTGAAGCCAAGCCTTAAGTAAGGAGATTTACCATGGCGGTTACCATCAAGGATATCGCGAAACGATCCGGTTATTCATTTGCCACCGTTTCGCGCGCGCTAAACGACCGCTACGGTATTGACCCGAAAACGCTGAAAAAAATAAAAGCGGTTGCCGAGGAGATGGGGTACAGACCGAACCAGATCGCAAAAAGCCTCGTGTCCCGAAAAACGAAAACGATTGGCTTAATCGTTCCTGATTTGGCAAACCCCTTCTTCTCGACGCTGCTGTTTCATATCAAGAGTCTGGCTGATGCAGCCGATTACAGCCTGTTGATCTGCATGTCGGCCTGGGATCCGGCAAAAGAAGAGCATGAGTTAAAGCTGCTCTTCGAACGTCGTTGTGACGGCATCTTGCTTTATCCGAGTGATCCGATCGACGCAAAAGCGCTCGATCTCTATAAGATTCCCATCTGTGTATTTACAGATCAGGAGGATGATCGGGGGCAGGTGTTTTTTGTCGGTATCGATAACGAGTACGGCGGTGAGATCGCGACCCAGCATCTTTTCGATCAAGGGTATAAGCGACCGGCGTTTCTCGGAGGCAATCAACATTCTGCCTCAAGTATTGCACGCTGCAGAGGTTATGAAAACATCTGCAACAAGCAAAAGGTGAATCTACCGGAAGCCTTCATTTCCACTGGCGCATTTACGATCGACAGTGGATACGATCGCGCCAGAACGTTGCTTGCCATGGAGCCAGATATTAGGCCGGATGCCTTTTTCTGTGCTAATGACCTGATCGCGATGGGGGCGATGGAGGCTGTTACACTCGATGGTCTCAGAGTTGGAGCAGATATTGGAATTGTCGGAGTCGACAATGTCATTTATGCGGGGTTACCGCAGATTCGCTTGACCACGATGGATATTCCGCTCGCTGAATTGGCGAAACGTGGTTGGTTGGAATTGATGGACTTACTTGCAGAAAACGGCGATAAAAAAGAAACGTCGGACGAGAAGAAGGCATCTTCATCAGAAGAAAAACAAGCCAACTCGTTGCTTGAGCCGACACTTGTGATTCGTGAGACGACCGACAAGTCGCGTCGGAAAAAGTGAATCACGTGAAATTCAATAACAATTTAAAAGTGAAAGCATAAGAAAGGAAAAGCGTATGTTGAAGAAAGATCAGGTAAGACTCGGTATTGCACCGATCGGTTGGACGAATGACGATCTGCCGGAATTAGGTGGTGAGATCAGCTTTGAGCAGTGCATATCAGAGATGTCGGAGGCCGGTTTTGTAGGTTGTGAAGTTGGAAACAAATATCCGAAAGATCCCAAAGTGCTGAAACCGGCACTCGACCAGAAAGGGCTTCAGATCGCGAATCAGTGGTTTTCATCGCTGTTGACTTCGGAAGGCTATGAAGTCACGATCGAAAACTTCAAGAAACAGTTGGAGTTTCTGAAAGCTATGGGCGCTACCGTGATCGGTGCGTCGGAGCAGGGCAACTCAATTCAAGGGAAGCCGGTGCCGATTTTGAGCGATCAAAAACCGGTCTTTACTGAAGAGCAATGGGAATTGATTGCCAAAGGTTGCAACGACATGGGGAAGATCGCCAAAGATGAAGGCATCACTTTCACCTATCATCACCATATGGGAACCGGCATTCAGTTCATGGATGAAGTGGACCGCTTTCTCGACATGACCGATCCAGAACTTGTGTTTTTGCTTTACGATACCGGCCATTTCGCATTTTGCGGTGAAGATCCGCTCGCTGCCGTGAAGCGCTATGTTGATCGAATTGGTCATGTCCATCTGAAAGATGTACGTCCGGAAGTTCTGAAGAAAGTGAAAGAGGAAGACATGAGTTTCCTGGACGCTGTAAAGGCCGGTGCATTTACCGTTCCGGGTGACGGTTCTATCGACTTCAAACCGATCTTTGACGTTCTCGCCGAGAATAATTATCACGGATGGATGATCGTTGAAGCCGAGCAGGATCCGGCGAAAGCGAACCCGCTTGAATACGCGAAGAAGGCTCGCCAGTACATTAAAGAAAATACGGGGCTCTAAATGAACGCACAGATCAGATCAACTCGCGACGTCGATGTCACGGGGAAAAGAGTATTACTCAGGCTCGATATCAATTCACCGCTTGGAAAAAATGGTGAGATCGTCGATCGGACGCGTTTGGAAAAAAGTGTGCCGACACTCGTCGATTTACTGGACCGTGGGGCGAAAGTGGCCATCCTAGCGCATCAGGGAGATACGCTGGACTATCAAAATTTAAGAGATCTGTCGGAGCATGCGAAAATCCTATCCGAACTGGCGAAACGAAACGTCGGCTATGTCGATGACGTTTGCGGTCCGGAAGCGATCAGGGTGGTGCAGTCACTGGAACAAGGTGAAGCGGTCATCCTTGGCAACGTGCGTTATTTGACGGAAGAAGTCTCGAGCTTTGAAACCGTGGTCAAATTGTCACCGGAAGAGATGACGAAGACGTGGCTTGTCAGAACGCTTGCACCACTTTTCGATCTCTATGTGAATGATGCTTTCTCGGCCGCTCATCGTGCGTCGCCGTCGATGGTCGCTTTTCAGGAAGTGCTGCCGGCGTCGGCAGGCGATTTGTTGTTCACGGAGTTTTCCGAATTAAGCAATATCCTGCATAACCCGAGACGTCCGGCCGTGTTTATTCTCGGCGGTGCGAAAATATCGGACGCGTTCGGTATGCTCGATCAGGTGTTGAAAAACAATACGGCTGATACGATTTTGACACTCGGTGTCACCGGACAGGTCTTCTTACTGGCGTCAGGTAAAAAACTCGGGGAGGCGTCAGAAGCATGGCTCTCCGATCGCAAGCTAATGGACTTTGTGCCGCAGGCCAAACAATATCTCGAGCAGTATCCTGATCGTTTTGTCATTCCTGTCGACTTGGCCTATGAAAAAGACGGGGAGCGGACAGAGGTCGACGTTTCAAACTTGCCGATCGATGATGCGCTCTTCCTCGATGTAGGCGAAAAGACGATCGAAAATGCTGAACGCGTCGTCGCCGAAGCCGGCAGCCTTTTTGCCAACGGGCCGGCCGGAGTGTATGAAGATGAGCGGTTTGCGAAAGGAACGAAACGTATTTGGCAGGCGATAGCCGCTTCATCAGGTCACAGTGTATTGGGCGGGGGAGACTCTGTCAGTGCGGCACACCGTTTCATCGACGTCAGCGATATTGGCTTTATCAGTTCGGCGGGTGGTGCGATGGTCCGGTTTATGACCGGTAAAACGCTCCCCCTGATCGAGGCGATGCAGAAAAATTACAACAAGGAGTTCAATATAGATGGATAGAAAACGAGAATTGGAGCTACAGGAATTTGCAGCGACAATTCGGGCCGAAACGGTAAAAGAGGTCGCTGATCTTGGCTTCGGTCATATCGGTGGGTCGCTTTCCGTGGTGGAAGCACTCGCGGTGCTCTATGGCGAAGTCATGAAGATCGATCCGAAGAATCCCGATTGGGATGAAAGAGACATTATGGTGATGTCGAAAGGTCACGCCGGTCCGGCCGTATACGCGACACTTGCCTTGAAGGGGTATTTCCCCATGGATTGGCTCAAAACCCTGAATAAACCGGGGACGAACCTGCCGAGCCATACGGATCGCTTGAAGACACCGGGTGTCGATATGACCACCGGCTCTCTGGGGCAAGGATCATCGACGGCGACGGGCATGGCCCTCGGCAGAAAACTGGCCGGAAGCGATTCGCGTGTCTTCCTCTTCATAGGTGACGGCGAAAGCAATGAAGGTCAGGTATGGGAAGCGGCGATGTTCTGTTCGCACTACAAGCTTGACAACATCGTCTGGTTTGTCGACTACAACAAAAAACAACTCGACGGTTTTGTCGAAGATGTGATGGATATGGGCGACTTCCAGGAGAAGTTCGAGGCTTTCGGTTTCCACACGCAGACTGTCGACGGCACCTCTGTCAGAGAGATTTACGATGCCATCGAAGCCGCGCGTCAGGCTAAAGGCAAACCGTCCTGCATCATTCTTGACACGGTGAAGGGTGAAGGGGTGTCGGACCTGATCGAAATCGAGCTGAACCATCATGTGCAGTTCCCCGAAGAGATGGCAAATCGCGCGTTGGAACAAGTCACTGCAGCGCTCGAGCGTGTCAGAAAGGAGCTCGCCAATGTATAAAGTGGTATTTGATGGATCACGGGAGAAAGCGGACCATAAGTCGGTATACGCCAATACAATTCAAGCCTTAGCGGCCGAAGACGAAAAGATTATTGCACTCGACGCCGATCTGATGAATTCATCCGGCACGTTTAAGTTCTGGAAAGAACATCCAGATCAGATGATCAACGTCGGTGTTGCCGAAGCCAATATGATGGGCATAGCCGGTGGCCTTTCCGCTGTCGGCAGAATTCCGTACGTTCACACGTTTGGACCTTTTGCCTCACGCCGCAGTTTCGACCAGACTTTCATCTCGATCGGCTATGCCGGCAACAGCGTGCGCATATTCGGTTCTGACCCCGGCGTATGTGCGGCGTTTAATGGCGGCACGCACATGCCGTTTGAAGATATGGCTCTGATGCGTGCGATTCCGGGCGCGACGGTGTTCGATATTTCAGATGCCGTTTTGCTCGGTTGGGTGTTAAGAGATATCAAATCGAATGAAGGTGTGACTTATCTGCGCAGTACGAGAAAATCGTTTCTCAAGATTTACGAGGAAGGTTCGACGTTTGAGCAGGGAAAAGCCAATCTCTTGCGAGAAGGCAAAGATGCTGCCGTAATCGCCTGCGGCCTGATGGTCGGAGAGGCGATGCTTGCAGCTGAAGAGCTGGCGAAGGAAGGGATTGAACTGACCGTGATCGATATGTTCACGGTTAAACCGCTCGACCACGAGGCAGTGGCGAAAGCAGCGGAAACGGGCGCAATCGTCACCGCGGAGAATCACAACATTATCGGCGGTCTTGGTGAATCAGTCGCCGCCTCACTATTGGAACAAGGGCTACCCGTGGCATTTAAGCGACACGGTGTTATGGATCGCTTCGGCCAGGTCGGTGCTGTTGATTATCTGCAGGAAGTGTACGGTTTGACCGCTAAAGATCTGATCGTTTCGGTTAAAGAGACGATTGCCAAAAAGAAGTAGAGCGAGATAAAAGAAGCGTAGTAAAGGAGATAAACCCACATGATTAAAGTAGGAATTGCAGGATATGGTGTGATCGGGCAGCGCTTGGCTGACGGTGTCGCCTTACAAAAAGATATGGAGCTGGTCGGTATTGCCGACATCGCTCCGACATTATCGATTCGCGCGCTCGCGGAACGCGGCATGCCGTACGACCTTTATCTGGTCGATGGAGCAGATAAAGAAGCATTTGACAAACTCGGCATCAAAACAGCCGGCTCTTTCGATGACCTCGTCTCGAAGGTTGACGTAATGCTCGACTCGGCGCCGGGCGGTGTTGGTATTAAGAACAAAGAAGTGTACAAAGCGAAGGGCGTGAAAGCCGTTTTCCAAGGCGGCGAAAAAGACGAAGTCGCCGATGTGTTCTTTCACGGTTACGCCAACTATGATGCCGGTGTAGATCAGCAGTTTCTGAAGCTGACATCGTGTAACACGACCGGCTTGATTCGTGCGGTGGACTGTCTCGATAAGTTGGTTGGACTTGATCGCGTGGCGATTACGATCGTGCGCCGCGTCGCGGATCCGGGTGACTATCACCGTGGTTTGACGAATGCGTTACTGGTCGATAAAGCGCCGAGCCATCAGGCCGTAGACCTCATGTCGATCATGCCGCATATCGAGGCGACGGGTATTCTCGTCCACACACCGGTTACCCATGGCCACTTCATTACGGTAGTCGCCAATGGTAAAGAGAAGATCACGAAGGAGATGGCGATCAAAGCGTTTAAAGATCATGACCGTATTCGCGTCGTAAGACTCGAGGACGGCTTTTTAGGTAATGCTTCGTTGTTCCGTTATGGCCGTGACCTCGGTCGTCCGCACGGTGATCTCTATGAAATCGCGATCTGGGAGGACACGATTGTCGAGACCGGCGACGGTATTATGTTCGGCCTCCATATCCCGCAGGAATCGGTGACGATTCCAGAGACGATTGATGCGATTCGGGCGGCTGCCGGTATGCAGAAAGACGGCAAAGAAGGAGTCGCCGAAACGAATAAATACCTCAACCTGCCTTCTTGGAAAAAGTAACGACGCAATGACCTGAGCGGCGCGCAGCCGTCTCAGGTCATGCCTTTCTTGTTTTGTCGACAAAGGAGCGTTGCTTATGAGTGATTTGATTCGAGTCGGGGTGATCGGTACCGGTGCGATCGGTACGGATCACATAAGGCGAATATCCGAGAAAATGCCTGGCGCAGTAGTGACAGCCGTTTACGATGTGCGAGCCGACGTGGCTCGTGAGATAGCAACCACTTATGGCGTTGATGCTGAATCCGATGCGTTCAAGCTGATCTCGCGGTCTGACGTAGATGCCGTACTTATCGCTTCATCGGATGACACGCATGCGAAATTAACCTTAGCTTGCCTCGACGCTGAAAAACCGGTGTTTTGCGAGAAGCCTTTAGCCGAAACGGCCGAAGACGCAAAGCGTGTCGTCGAGCGAGAGATAGCAGGCGGCAGGCGGTTGGTGCAAGTCGGCTTTATGCGCCGTTACGATCAAGGTTATATGGAGATGAAGCGAATGCTCGATGAAGATGCCATTGGTCGTCCGCTCATGGTTCATTGCCGTCATCGAAACAGAGAACCGGGACCGGGGCACACCACCTCAATGAACATTACTAACTCGGTGATTCATGAGATCGATGTACTTCATTGGCTGCTCGGCGAACCGTATGTGTGGGGGCAGGTGCTGATGCCAAAAAGCTCGGCTACTGCCGGTGAAACGTTGCAAGATCCTCAATTTATCCTGCTGCGAACCGAAAGCGGCGTGTTGATCGATGTCGAATCATATGTATCTTGTTCCTATGGCTACGACGTTCAATGTGAAGTTGTCGGCGATTATGGGACCATCTCGCTCCCCGATCCGGCCGCGCCGGCTCTAAGAAAGTCGGGAGCTAAGTCAGCGGTTATTTTACCTGACTGGCAGGATCGCTTTCCTGACGCCTACGATCTCGAGATCCACGATTGGCTTCAATCTATTCAAGATGGCGAGGCTAGGGGGCCGTCGGCGTGGGATGGCTATGTGGCAACATACACGGCAACGGCGCTGACAAAAGCTAGGGAAACTGGTCAAGACGTAGAGATTTCCATTCCGGAAAGACCGGAATTCTATGCGTGACTAGCGTAATTACATACAAATATGATGAAAAAAGGATTGCCACTTGTGCAAGAAGAAGATATAATACTTTAATGTAGGCAACGTTTCCAACGTTGTCATGACAACCCAAGAGAAAGAAGTATAAAAGGAGAAAGAAATGAAAAAACTGCTTTCTATTCTAGTCATCCTGACGCTGATCATCAGCGCAGTGGCATGTGGACCGACGACGCCGACCACGACGACGGCCACACCGAAGACAGATGCTCCGGCAACAGACGGCCCGGCAACCGATGCCCCGGAAACTGAACCTCCGTCGACGGACGATCAGACCGGCGCAGATAAAGAGTATCGCATCTCCGTCATTTTGAAGACGACCTCATCTGAGTATTGGGGCTATGTCGTGGCAGGCGCTCAGGCGTATGCTAAAGATCATCCGAATGTGAAGGTTGAAGTCAAAGGCGCGACGTCTGAAACGGCCTACGATGAACAGCAGAGCATGATCGAGACCGACATGAACAATGCCGACATTGACGGCTATGTCATCGCACCACTGCAGGCCGACATGGTTGCCAACATGATCAAAGGCCAGACCAAGCCGATCGTCGCTGTTGACACCGACATCGATGCGCCGGAAGTCTTGTCTTTTGTCGGCACCGGTAATGAAGCCGCCGGTAAACTCGGTGGCGAAGCCGCCGCCAAGCTTGCAAAAGATCGTGGCTGGGAAGAGATTAAATGTATCGAGATCGCCGGTGTTCAGGGTGACTCGACGAACGAAGCCCGCATGACAGGCTATGCCGCAGGTATCGAAGCTGCAGGCGGCGAATTCCTCTACGATGAGATTCAGTATGCCAATGCCGTGGCCGACCAGGCCGTAACGGCGATGGAAGCGATCATGCAGAACCATCCGGACGGTGTTGCCGTCATCGCCGCGAACAATGACGATATGGCTATGGCCGCGGCGCGCGCTGCTGCCTCGAATGATGCCTACAAAAACACTGTATTCCTGGGATTTGACGGTATTCAGTCCGCTTGTGATTCTATTTTGAAAGGCGAATTGACGATGTCCGTCAGTCAGCAGGGCTACGTCATGGGTTATGAGTCTGTCGACGCGGTC
>DUQI01000111.1 GCA_012837885.1 Fastidiosipila sp. | reverse complement strand
GATCGTCGGCAGTGACGTCGTATACACGGCTATTAAGCGTCTGGCCAAAGGTGAAGTCTTTAATGAATTCTTTTTGATGAGTATCGCCACGATCGGCGCGATTCTTCTCGGCGACATGGCTGAAGGCGTCGCCGTCATGCTCTTTTACTTGATCGGCGAGTTTTTTCAGGAACTGGCGACGAGACGTTCGCGTCATTCCATCGAATCGCTTCTCGACCTTCGCCCCGATCGGGTGCGCGTCTTAGAGAACGGCAGTGAAGTGTGGAAAGAGCCGGAGCAAGTGTCAGTCGGAGATCTCGTCGCGGTCAACCCCGGTGAGCGTATTCCATTGGACGGTGTCGTCAAAAGTGGTGGCGCCGATGTCGATACGCAGGCGATCACCGGTGAAGCCGTACCGCGTGGCCTCCTGCCGGGAGACGATGCGCTGGCCGGTTTTGTCTCACTGACCGGAAGGGTCGAGATCGAGGTATCCCGTGCCTTTTCGCAGTCCACCTCGGCGCGTATCTTACAGCTCGTCAGAGAAGCTGAAACGAAAAAGGCTGTGACTGAACGCTTCATCAGCCGCTTCGCGAGTAAATACACGATGGTCGTCGTCTTTTTGGCGCTCGCCATCGGACTTTTGGTCCCCCTGATCGGTAACCTGTCTTTTGACGTCTGGCTGAGACGCGCGCTCGTCTTTCTTGTCATCTCCTGTCCGTGCGCCATGGTCGTGTCGATTCCGCTCACCTTCTTTGCCGGTATCGGCGCCGGTGCCAAGCGCGGCATTTTAGTCAAAGGTGGCAATGTTCTGGAAGCGTTGGCCGACGTGGACACGATTTACTTCGATAAGACCGGTACGCTGACGACCGGCAAACTGAGTGTCAAAGACGTCGTGGCGGAAGAAGGATTCGGCGAGGACGAAGTGCTCGCTATTGCCGCTGCAGCGGAGACTCACTCGACGCATCCGGTGGCGCTTGCTATTACCGCTTACAGGAAAGAACGACAGCAGGATCTGGAGAATGAAGACAGAGAAAACGATGTCGTAGCCGAGTTTCGTGAAGTCCCCGGTCTCGGAGTCGAAGCGATCATCGATGGACAAGAAGTGCTGGTCGGCAACAAGCGCCAGATGATCAAGGGGCAGGTCAAGGGATTTGTTGATACCGACGTATCGGCTGTCCATATCGCAATCGACGGAAGGTACGCCGGTCGCATCGAGCTTGAAGACGAGATCAAGCGTGAAGCGGATAAAGCGATCGCAGAGTTACGCAAAAAGAAAGTCAAGGATTTAGCACTTTTATCGGGCGATCACGTCCATGTGGCTGCCAGAGTTCAGGCAGCGCTTGGCCTCGATCGGGCTGAGGGCGAACTGTTACCGGAGGACAAAGCCGAGGTCATCATGACTGCCCGCCAAAAGCGTAATGGCAAAGGCAAAATTATGTATGTCGGTGATGGCATAAATGATGCGCCGGCACTCGCGACGGCCGATGTTGGTGTCGCGATGGGGGCTGTCGGCAAGGATGCGGCGATCGAAACGGCCGACATGGTCTTGATGACCGATGAACTCTCCCGACTATCGACCTCGCTCTGGCTCGGCAAGAAAACGCGTCAGGTCGCGGCCGAAAACCTGATCCTGGCTTTGGGCGGCAAGATCATCTTTCTGGTGCTCGGTGCACTCGGGTTGGTCGGAATCTGGGGTGCTGTATTTGCCGATACGGGACTGGCATTGATCACAATCCTGAACGCGATAAAACTGTTCTTTTTCAAGGCATCGTAGAAATCTTCCGTTCTTTCGGGGGAGCACTTGCATACGTGTTTTCTCCAGGTATAATTATCGCTTGTGAGTTATAATAATTCCAACGCACTAAATTAATCACAAGGGAGATAATTATGAGAAAATCACTGATTCTGTTAATTGTGCTCGTCATAGCCCTGGCGCTTTCGGCTTGCACACCGCAAACACCGGCTAAAACGACGGCAGGCACGGACGCGCCGGCCACCGACGCACCTGCAACCGATCCTCCTACGACCGGTATGCCGGAGACGGCTGAGGCGTTTCTCGCTCAAGACGGCATAAAAGTTGCCGTACAAGCCGGTACGATCGGCGATCTCATCGCGCAGGATATGCTCGGTGCGGATAATGTCGATCAATATCATCTCTACGTCGATGCGATCACGGCCGTCAAGCAAAATAAGGTGCAGGGAGCGATCATGGATCTCGGGCCGGCGGAGAAATTCTTGCAGGCCAACCCCGATCTTATGATCTATGACGATGAACTGACGGAAGAAAATTATGCATTCGGCATCAAGAAAGATAATAAGGAACTGCTCGATGCGGTCAACGAAGCGTTGGCAGAACTTTCAGCCAGTGGGGAACTGAAGCGTATCTTCGACAAGTATGTCAACGATGAACCGGGAGCCGGTGACGATATCGATTTGAATAAAGGCGCTTCTGGCAAATTGATCATGGGCACCGAGAGCGGATTCCCGCCTTATGAGATGAGAAAAGGTGACACAGTTGTCGGTATCGATATCGAGATTATGGCTGCGGTCGCCAAAGCGATCGACAAGGAACTCGTGATCGAGGATATGCAGTTTGACTCCCTGATCCCGGCTGTCCAGTCCGGTAAGATCGATATTATCGCGGCCGGTTTGACGGTCAATGAAGAGCGAAAGAAGGAAATCGACTTCTCTGACGATTACGTCATCGGTGCGAAACAGGTACTGGTCGTCAAGCGCGGAGATTAATGTCTGTGGTTGGCGTCTACATGAGCGCCTGGTTTTCGGACCTGGCGGATCAGTTTTATCGAAATTTCATCTTTGAAGACCGTTATCGCTGGCTTTTACAAGGCTTAGCGAACACACTTCAGATGACCTTATTCGCCGGCATGATCGGCATCCTGATCGGGCTCGTATTGAGCCTGATCAGGGTGCTTCATAAGTCCGGTGCTAAAATCGGCTTTTTGAATGCCTTTGCCAACGCATATATCACGGTGATCCGGGGCACACCTGTAATGGTCCAGATCCTGATCATCAATTTCGTGATCTTTGCCAGCATACCGGTCTCCAAACTCCTGGTCGCAAGTCTCGCCTTCGGTATAAACAGCGGTGCCTATGTCGCGGAGATTTTCCGGGCCGGTATCAACTCGGTCGACGCAGGGCAGGCGGAGGCGGCGCGCTCGCTCGGTCTGTCCTACGGACAATCGATGCGCCTGATCGTGTTGCCGCAGGCGGTGAAGAATGTCTTGCCGGCTATGTTCAACGAGTTCATCACCCTCTTGAAGGAGACCTCGATCGCCGGCTACATCGCATTCACGGACTTAACTCGCGCCGGCAACAATATCAGGACACTCACCTTCTCGGCGATGCCCCTGTTGCTCGTCGCCTTGATCTACCTGATCATCGTGATGTTCATGACCTTTATTCTGAGACGACTGGAGAGGAGGCTCGCATCAAGTGATCGAGGTTAACGGTTTGACCAAACATTACGGCGATCTCGTCGTCCTGGAAGATGTCTCTTTTACGGTAGAAAAAGGCGAGACCATTTCAATTATCGGGCCGTCCGGATCCGGTAAGAGTACTCTGCTTCGTTGCATTAACCGCCTGGAGACTCCGACGGCTGGTGAGATCAAGATCAACGGTGAAGTTGTAACCGAGAAGAACGTCAATCGCCTGCGCCGCAGCATGGGGATGGTGTTTCAACACTTTAACCTGTTCAACAACCTGAAGGTGATCGATAACATCACGCTGGCGCCACTGACCTTGAAGATGATGGGGAAGGCGGAAGCCGAAAAAAATGCGATGGCGCTTTTGGAACGCGTCGGCTTGGCCGAGAAAAGAGATGTCTACCCGTCGACCTTGTCGGGTGGACAAAAGCAACGCGTCGCGATCGCCCGGGCGCTCGCCATGGGACCCGACATCATGTTGTTTGACGAACCGACATCGGCACTCGATCCGGAGATGGTCGGTGAGGTGCTCGATGTGATGCGCCAGTTGTCGGACGCCGGCATGACGATGCTCGTGGTCAGCCACGAGATGGGATTTGCCAAAGCAGCGGCGAACCGGATGTTCTTCATGGATGATAAAAAAATCCTCGAAGAAGGAGAACCGTCCGTGCTCCTTACCAATCCGAAAGAGGAGCGCACCAAACTATTCTTGCAAAGCGTGAGACGCTAGTAAAACGAAAACGCTGCTCCGAAGAACAGCGTCAATCGTTAATAAGAGTTGAAAGTCGCTTAAATCTGACTACGGCCGGAGAATGCTCTCGCCAGGGTGATCTCATCGGCGTACTCGAGATCTCCGCCCATCGGAATGCCGTGGGCCGGACGTGTCGTCTTGAGGCCGCTCATCTTTAGAAGCCGCGCGATATAGAGCGCCGTCGCTTCACCTTCGACGCTCGGATTCATCGCCAGAATAATCTCTTCGACTTCCTGATGTTCCTGCAGGCGTCTGATTAATTCCTGCAGCTTTATTTTGTCCGGACCGATGCCGTCGGACGGCGATAAAACGCCGTGCAAGACATGGTAGAGTCCGTTGTAATCCCGCATGCGTTCGATCGCGGCGACATCTCGCGGATTTTCCACGACACAGATGATCGAGCGGTCTCTCGTCGTCGAACTGCAGATCTCACATGGATCGGTCTGCGTCAGATTCGAGCAGACAGAGCACATCTTGATTTTTTGACGCGCAGCGACGATCGCTTCGGCAAGCGAGAGTGCGTTCTTTTCCGGAACGGACAGTAAATGGAAGGCCAGTCGTTGTGCCGTCTTGCCACCGATACCCGGCAGCCTTCCGAGTTCGGAGATCAGCTTGGCGACGGCCGGAGCGAATCTAGCCACTTAGAATCCGGGGATCGGCAGATCGAGACCGCCGGTCACTGCCGACATGCGGGACTCAACCTTCTTATTCAGATCGCGGATCGCTTCGTTCACCGCTGCTGTGATGAGATCCTGGAGCATTTCAACGTCATCGGGATCGACGACGCCAGGTTCAATGATCAATTCCGTGATCTGACGATCGCCATCGACCGTCACTTTAACGGCACCGCCGCCGACTGTCGCTTCGCCCGTCATGCTGGCGGCTTCTTCCTGCGCTTTCTCCATCTCACGCTGCATTTTCTGCACTTGCTGCATGATGCCTTTCATGTTGCCGCCTCCACCACCGTGGAAACCGCCGCGCTGATATCTAGCCATGGTGTATTCCTTTCTTTCCTATGTCAGGTGCGCTCGCGAAGCGCCCTGAGCCATTCTTCTTCCGCTGTCGCCTGCCCACCTTCATCGCCGATAGCGACACTGACGCTGACCGGACGATCGAGATGTTTGACGACGTACGAGGTGATTAATTCTACAGATGCCTGCTTTGAAACCAACTGGTAAGCGCCGGTCATGCCCTGCTTGAAGCGGATCGTAAAGACCCTGTCATCGAGCGACACTTCGGCAGACTTTGCCATCAGGCGAAGATCCATTCGGTTATTGGCCGACAGATCGTCGAGTACTTTTTCCCAAATTTCCAAAAGATCGAGATGATCGATCTCTTCAGTCGCAGATTCTGTCTCGGTAGCTGTACTTGCTACTTCCTGTTTCGGTGCTACCGGTTCAGCCGGCTCTGCTACTTTACTCGCATCTTCAACTGCTACTACTTCTTCTACTACTGCTTCTTCTTTTTCTTCTTTTCTCGGTTCGGCTTTTGCCGGTTCTTTTACTTCCACGACCTCTTTTTCTTGAGCGCTGACTTTTTCTTCAGACGCTTCGTTGAGTGTCGAGAGTAAATCCATTTTTTTATCGGCGGCAACGTCAGACTGAGATGCTTTTTTCTCTACCGGTTTTGCCTTAACGGAATCGGTAGTAGGCTGCGCTTTGGCCGTTGTCGTTTCAGGCGCTGTTTCTTTTTTCGGTTTCGCTGTTGGCAGAGGAGATGAGTCTTCTGTCGTCGACGGATCTGCCAGTAACGAGAGCAGACCTATTTCAAGTGTCGTGCGTGGTTGACCGGAAAACCTGAGATCTGATAAGAGCTCCGACAGCTTTTGCACGATCCGAATCAGGCGGTTGGTCGATATATGCGGCGCGATCTGTCTCAGTTCGGCCAGCACATCGTCCGGCAACTGGCTGATCGAGGTCGCATCGTCAGCGAACTTGATGACCAGAAGATTTCTAAACTGTTGCGCGAGATCGAGTGTCAGACGGTTTAAGTCCCGACCTGACATGGAAAGCTCTTCGACCGATGTTAAAAGTGCGTCAGGCTTTCTTTCGACGATCGCGCGTATCAACGTCAGAATTGCCTGGTCGGACGTGAGACCGACGAGGTCGAGGACGTGTTGTCTCGTGATATCTCCTTCGACGCCGCCACTCACTTGATCGAGCAAGGAAATCGCGTCTCTCAGGGCGCCGTCGGCGAGTGAGGCGATCGTCTTGATCGCGCCTTGGTCGATCGCAATCTTCTCTGCTTTTGCGATCGACTGTAGTTGATGTTGAATATCGTCGCTGCCGATGCGGCGAAAATCGTAGCGCTGACAGCGCGACGCGATCGTCGCCGGTATACGGTGGGCTTCCGTCGTTGCCAAAATGAAAACGGCATGCGACGGCGGTTCTTCGAGTGTCTTCAGTAGAGCATTGAAAGCGCCACCCGAGAGCATGTGCGCTTCGTCAATGATATAGACTTTGAACGCTGCGCTGACCGGCGTGTAGATGACTTCTTCCGTCATCTTCCGGATGTTTTCGACGCTGTTATGCGAGGCGGCGTCCATCTCAACGATGTCGAGTAAGGAACCGTCATTGGCGCTCAGACAGATCTCACATTTATTGCAGGGATTTCCGTCATCCGGCTGCTTGCAGTTGATCGCTTTGGCATAGATTTTGGCAAGTGACGTCTTACCTGTGCCTCTTGTACCGGCAAAGAGCAGCGCGTGATTGATCATCTTGTTTCTTACACTTTGGCGTAAAGGATAGACGATGTGCTTTTGTGCCACGACTTCGTCAAAAGTCTGTGGTCGAAATGCACGATAGAGCGCAATATGTGCCACGCTGATTCCTCCTTCGCCACAAGTGACCGCCATCTTCGAGCTGCAACCGGCGCAGGCTCTCCCGCGGCACCTACGGGTGACCACTTACCGCTGCTTCCTTCCGGACCTGACGGGGTTCATGGGCCTGTATCGCACGGGACCCACGGTCGGTTGCAGGTCCAAAATGGCGGTGATAGAAGTATAGCACACGGGCTTATGGCTGCTGTCACCTAAGAGGCGATTTAAAAGCGCGTCAGATAAAAATAGGCAGAGTCTCAATTTCTTCAGTGATCTATTTTGAGACTCTGCCTATTACTTTTCTTTACCCTGCTTGTTGGCGGAAGTGCATGGCCTGTGCTTCGAACAGCTGGCGGTAGAGGTTGTGACCGCGCATCAGATTTCGGTGACTGTCGAAGGCGGCGACTTTGCCGTCTTGGAGTAATAGGATGCGATCGCAGAAGGTCGAACTGCTCATGCGGTGGGAGATGAATATGGCCGTTCTGCCCCGAGTTAGCTCATGGAAATGTTCGTAGACTTCGCTCTCTGCGAGAGGATCCAAAGCCGCTGTCGGTTCGTCTAAGATGACAAGTCCGGAAGGGCGGAAGAGGCTTCTGGCGATGGCGATCTTTTGTCTTTCGCCGCCTGATAGTTCCGTCGCTTCCTCCCAGACGTTTTTGTTTAAATACGTGTCGATGCCTTTTTCGAGTCGTTTGATGACCGGCGTCAGATCGGTCTCTTCTAGAACTGAATAGATGTCTTCGTCTTTGCCCTTGCCCTTCGGATCGATGTTGTCTCGGATCGTGAAAGGGAAGAGGAAGAAGTCTTGGAAGACGGCTGACAGCTCTGCGAGATACGCTTTGTAGTCAAACTCCCTTATATCGGTGCCGTTCCAGAGAATGCGTCCTTTTTGCGGCTCGAACAAGCGGCAGATCAGCTTGACGATCGTGCTCTTGCCGGCGTTGTTCAGGCCGACAATACTGATCTCCTCACCCTTATTAATCTCAAACGAGATATCGTCCAGGATAAGACGGTCGCCTGCCGGATATTTGAAAGAGACGTTTTCAAACGCGAGCGATTCGAGTGGTGTCGGGATACCGCCGCCTTGCATCTCTGACTCTTCGAGTGCCATGAATTCGGCGAAAGGCAATAGGTGGTTCAGTGACGTAATCACTTGGAAGAAACCGGTGAACGCCTGCATGAACGTGGAAAAGAAATTTTCCGTCGCCATTACGATGACCGAGTAGTCGCCGAGCGTGATCGTCGGACCGAGGTACGGGCTGAACACACGAATCGCGGCGTAGCCGTAGGCGAGCACCCGCATGGCGGCCGTGATCAGGGCTTGTAAGGTGGAATTGTTACCGGTGCTGATTCTCACCTTGTCGATCCAGTCGATGATTTCATGAGCGTAGGCATTGATTTTGGTGTTCATCACCTCGGACAGACCATACAGTCTGAATTCTTTTTGATGCTCCGGCTGTTGTGAGGTGTTCGACCAGTAGCCGTAACGTCGGTTTACAGGGATCAGGTTTTGTTGCTCGATCCGCATCCGTTTCATGAATCGGGCAGAGAGCACGATCGCGATGCTGGAAAGCATCAAGAGCGCGAGCAGAAAGAGCGGGCTGAAGGCGAAAAGTACGACCGCGAGGCCACCCAGAGTGAAGATGCCGGTCAGCATGCTGACCGCCGAGGTCAACATGTTTTGGAACGCACCATAACTGGTGATCGGAAAGATCGCTCTTTCTTTCAGATCGAGGATCTCCGGATCTTCGAGATGCGGATAGGGAAGCCGCATGATCTTCTCGGCGAACACCATCGGTATGCGGTTTTGCAGGAATTCGCTGTGTATTCTGTCTTTTCGCTTAAAGTATTTTTCCAGCTGCAAAATGACATACTTGCCGGCGAGAAGGATTAAGACGGCGCGCAGAAAGAAGGGAAAATCCCAGCCGAGCGTAAACCCGTCGATCAAGAGCTTCGGCAACAGCAGATTGATCAGGCTGCTCAAGGCACCGACCACGGTCAGGAAGAGAACCACAACAAAGTAGCGTCTGTCTTCTTGCCAGAAGAGTCGAAGGAATGTCTTGAAGGCCGTCCAGGCGGTCGGTTTATACATTTTTCCATCCGAATTCTGTCTATTTCTCATCGTCATTCTCCTCTTGATAGTACTTGCCCTGCGTCGTGAACAGCGTCTTGTACAAGCCTTCTTGGGCGATCAGTTCGTCATGCGTTCCGGCCTGACTGATATGGCCGCCGTCCAGAAGCAAGATGCGGTCACAAAATCTCGTGCTCGCAAGCCGGTGACTGATAAAGAGCGCCGTTCTCCCTCTCAGTAATTTGTCGAATTCCTGATAGATCTTTTGCTCGGCCAGAGCGTCGAGCGCTGCCGTCGGTTCGTCCATCACCATCATGCGTGTACCCTCACGGTACAAGGCTCTGGCGATCATCAGTTTCTGATTCTCGCCACCTGACAAGATCGCGCCGTCCTCATCAATGATTTTCAGGAGAGGCGTATCGATGCCTTTGGCGAAGCTTTCGACTTTCTGCCACAACCCAGCCGTCTTAAGACACGCCTCGACTCTTTCCCGATCGATATTATCGACGCTGGCTGCGACCGTCTCGGCGATCGTCAAGGCGATCGGATCGGCTTCCTGAAAGACGACACCGAATAGGCTAAACAATGCTTTGTAGCTCAGTGTCGATGAGTCGATGCCGTTGATCAGGATGCGGCCGGAATCCGGCTGATAAAGCCCGAGCAACAGTTTGACGAGCGTCGTCTTGCCGGCGCCGTTCAAACCGACCAGAGCGACCCGCTCACCGGCCGGGATCGTGAAATTCAAGTGTTCCAGGACAAGTCGGTCGGTACCGGGATAACTGAAGCTGACATCTTCGAACGTCACATCGATCGGTCCGTCGCCGGGGATGACATTGCTGCCGAACTCGGTGTTCAGATCGGCGTTGACCATGTCGTACATATCCTGTACATACAAAGTTTCCGTTTTGACGGCAGAGAGTTGTTGGCCAAGCAGCAGCATCGTCTGCGAGAAAAGAATCACGGCCGAGAGAAGCATGACGAATTGCGCTGTATCGATGGCGCCCGCCATTCTCTGTTGGACGAGGACGATGGCACTGACCAGATCGATCGCGATGAGAGCGACACTCTCCACGAACGACAGTTCGAACTCGCGTCTCGTGAACGCTTTGTAAAGTAGCGTATTCGCTTTGAGTATGGGGTCGAACACAGCTTTGAAGCGGGAGGCGACGCGGTAGAGTCGCAGGTCTTTACCTGCTTTAAAGTCAGCCGCTACGTGATTGAGCATGCCGATCTGTCGATAGATGCGCATCAATTCCTCGCGACGCTTGTACTTGAAATCTCCGACGTGAGACTGCACGAGAAAGGTAACGATGACGAAGAAGACACCGACGAAGGCGATCAGGGGATTTAACCAGCCGAGAAGTAAAGCGAGGAGTAAGGCGGAGACAAACGTGCCCCCCATCTGGAAGATTTTGTGGTACGTGCCTTCAAAACCCTGGTCATTGGAACTGAGCGAATACGTGGCCGTCTCAAGATCGTCCATGAATGTCGGGTTCTCATAGAGTCCGAAATCCATACGCATCAATTGATAGTTGACCTTGTGGATCATTTTCATGCGCTCCAGATTGAACCAGCTGTAGTTACGCATCTCAAGCTGATGGCTCAATCCGCTACAGATGAAGTAGACGGCACCATAGATACCTGCCGCCATGAACATGCGGCCAGGTGTCTGATTCGGTGATGAGAGCATCTGTACCAGAATGTAGGTCACGAGCACACTGAGAAGCGGCAGGACACCGCTCGTTAAAGCGTAGCCAATTGACGCCATGATGATGCGGGGATTTTTCTTTACCGGCTCATACATGCGCTTCAGGCTTCCGAGCATCGTGCGTTCGTTCGGATGCAAAAATGCGCGTCGCTTTCCTTCATCCAACAGTTCTCGTGCCAGATCGGGGCGAGTCGCTGTCTTTTGTTCGTACGTATTCATCTTTCCTTATTTCTCTCCATAGTTTCCAGCCAACCGGTTTAAGTCGGCGGCCAATGCTGAAAGTTCGTTGCGGTTCAAGTGATAATAATTGCGTCGTCCTTCACCTCTTAGGCCGACAAGCATCACGGCGAGCAGCTGGTTTAGATGATGCGACAAGGTAGCAGCGGTCAACTGCAGTTGATCCGCCAGCTGCTGGACATACTGTTCACCGCGCGAGAGGCTTCGGAGGATCTCGAGCCTCGTCTGATCGGCGATCGCCTTCAGTTGCCGCTCCGTCAATTCATCTCGCACGCGCTGCCTATCCTGTAGCGCGGACAGATCATCGACCAGAATGCCGAACAGAATCAAGAGGGGAAGACGCTCTACCGTGGAAAAGCGAAAACTCATACCGTTATAGATAATCAGGCTGAGCTGTAAGGTGATCGGATCTTTCGGTCGAAACGTCGTCAAATCGAAAGTGATTCTCGATAGCCACTGAAAAGCATAAGCCTCGGCGCCTTCTTTTTTCAGTTGAGCGACGTTTTCTATAAAGCGTTTCTCGACGAGTGGATAATGTTTCTGACAGATCTTTTGAAGCTTCAGTAATAGGTCTTTCAGTTTTTCAAACCAGGCGTCGATCTCCTGAAAAAAACGAAGCAGCGTCATGCGCTTGGCGTCGTCGATCGCCACTTCATTGACTATAGAAAAAATCTCGCTGATCTCGAATGCCGGAGAAGTCAACTCATCGATGGCCCCGGGCATCTCCGCCTCGTCTCGTGCCAGTATGTTGAGCTCAAGCAATGCCATACTGACAAACTCGTCACGCTGTAAGTCGGCGGCATCTTCGATATCGAGCATGACCAGAAGGCCGATCAGGAAGTTCTCACCGTCCAATTTGCCTTCAGACGCGCCGACGACCACCCGGAAGAGGTTTTGCAGATCGTCCTGACCTTCCAAAAGCGGCGTCGCCTCCTTGCGACAACGCGAAATATACTGACGGACGTCAGGGAACATCTCGTTGATCACTTCGGGGGCGAGAGAGAATGTACCCGGTTTCGTGACGAGCGGTTTTTCGTGCCACGGCACCGCCTCATGTTTGGCTTCGAGATGCGCGAAATAATCGTACATCAGAATGTGCGCTTCGTTGAAGAAATTAGGCTTATCCGGGATGATAATTTG
The DNA here is from genome assembly GCA_012837885.1 of Fastidiosipila sp. Classification (GTDB taxonomy): domain Bacteria; phylum Bacillota; class Clostridia; order Saccharofermentanales; family DTU023; genus DUPJ01. The sequence continues at coordinate 9,882 of DUQI01000111.1, read as the reverse complement.
CCTGTCCATAATCGTGCTCCTTCACTTTATGGACACAGCATATATGATTGTTAGATGAATATCAAGTAGTCATTATTTGGCCATTGTTTAATAGTTGATTTTTTGATCGACGTGCCTGAATCACTCTCCTGCGATCTCACCATAAACGGTCTGGTAGAAGAGTGCTTCCGCGTCTCCGGCCAGCTTTTTGAAGCGATCGAAAAAGGATCCTCGCAGATTGATCATGCCGCCTTTGACTGAAAGGTATGACGCTTCACTGCCGTCGGCACGCGTGGCGAAGACGTAATACTGCGCATCCGGATAAGCGGCGAACGTTCTTACGGTAAACGGTGCGGCGCGGCGAAAGCCGATCTGATCGGCTGCCTCGACAAACGCTTTGATCGATGCTTCATCATCGAGAATCGTCACCTCGGTCGCTTCGATTTCATCGGTCGCGATCGGGACGATGACGATTTTCGTCAGCGCCTGATCCGTCTCACTGAGGAGTGTCGTCAATGAATACTGCGGAGTATAGACGTATAAGGCCGCCAGTGCGATGATAATGACCAAGACGGCGACGATCTTACCGATTAAGTGCTTCCTCGTCTTGGCGTCGTTTTGATTTGGCTCACTCATAATCGTTATTCTACCTTGTTTTAACGACAGGCATGCTGAAAACCACTGCCGTCCGTAATACTTTGACTTTACAATTAATTTCCAAGCGTTACCATGGTTTAGATGCTGAAAAAACTATTGACATACGTACGTGGATACCGTGTCGCGGCTGTGCTCTCGCCGATCATGATGCTGATTGAGGTGGGGACGGACGTGACGACGCCCTTCCTGATGCGCCTCGTCGTCAACGAAGGTGTTTTGCAACGCGATGCAGCGGCCGTCGCTCATTATGGTTCTTTAATGATCCTGATGGCCTTTATCGGGTTTATCACGGGAGGCACCGCCAGTTATCTCGGATCGAGAGCCGGTCAGGGATTCGGCGCCAATCTGCGTCAGGCGATGTTTAGAAAGATCCAGATGTTCTCCTTTGCCAATCTCGATCACTTCGGTACGGCTACCTTGGTCACACGGCTGTCGACCGATGCACAGCGTATGGCACAGACGGCAGAGATGACCTTGCGCATGGCGGTCAGAGCTCCATTCATGCTGATACTCGCGACCGTGATGGCGCTGTCGATCAACACGGAATTGGCGTTTATCTTCGCTGTCTCTGTCCCGATTCTCGCGCTTGCCTTATACGCCATCGTGCGCTTTGCCTTTCCGAAGTTTTCCCAACTGCAAGACGCCGTCGACCGCTTAAATGGCGTCGTCAACGAAAACTTGTCGGCGATGCGCGTCGTCAAGGGATTTGTGCGTGAAGATTACGAGAAAAAGAAATTTGAGAAGAGAAACAGCAAGGTCAGAGACATCTCGATCCGGATCTTCAACGTGATCGTCTTCTCGATGCCGATGATGTTCCTCATGATGTACGCGACGATGGTCGCGATCCTCTGGTTCGGCGGCATCAAGAGTATGGACGGTCAGATGCTGGCCGGCGACCTGATCGGGTTTTTGACGTACATCACCCAGATCTTTATCTCATTGACGATGCTGACTATGCTTCTCGTCAACTACGTCCGAGCGAAAGCGTCGGCCGTGCGTTGCCTCGAAGTGATCGACACGAAGATCGATCTCGAGTCGCCGGTAGACGGTATTACGGAAGTACCGTCCGGCGACATCAGTTTCGAGCATGTCTCCTTCCGCTATGCCGGCATGAATGAGGACTCGCTGAAGGACGTCTCTATACAAATCAAAGAAGGCCAAAAGGTCGGCATCATCGGAGCGACCGGATCGTCGAAGACGACCCTGGTTATGCTTCTTTCCCGCCTCTACGATCCGCAGGAAGGCGTCGTCAAGGTCGGTGGCATCGACGTCAAGGATTACGATCTGCGTGCTTTACGCGAACAGGTGTCGGTCGTCTTGCAAAAGAACCGTCTGTTCTCCGGCACGGTCAGAGAGAATATGCAGTTTGGCAATGAGACAGCGACCGACGAAGAGATCTGGGAAGCGCTCGATATCGCGAGTGCCAAGGAGTTTATCTCGGAAAAAGACGGTGCGCTCGACCATGAGGTGGAAGCAGGCGGCGGGAACTTCTCGGGCGGTCAGCGTCAGCGCTTGACGATCGCGCGCGCACTTTTGAAAAAGCCGAAGATCCTGATTCTCGACGATGCGATGTCGGCGGTCGATATGGCGACCGAGCGCCGCCTGAAGCAAACGCTCGCCGCGGCCTTGAAAGACGTCACCGTGTTGACGATCGCTCAGCGTATATCGTCGGTGCAGGACTCCGACCTGATCCTAGTCATGGATGAGGGGCGGATCGACGGCATGGGCGATCATGAGACGCTCTTAAAGACGAACACGATCTACCGTGAAGTCTTTGAGTCACAGCAACAGGGGATCGCATCATGAGTAGGAGAATGCAAGGCAGACGTGCGGGCGGCAAAACCGACCATAAACCTCGAAACGTAGGCAAGACGACACGCCGCATCTTCTCTTATCTGGATGCGTACCGCTGGCGTTTCTTCCTCGGTCTCTTTTTAATCGCGATACAGAGTCTCGCCGGTGTCGCCGGTAACGCGATGCTCCTACCGATCGTCAACGGCATCGTCGACGGCAGAGGCATCGGCTATCTGGCCTCGAATCTGGCGATCATGGCGGCTATCTTTGTGAGCGGCGTCACGGCCGGTTATATCGGCAGCAGAAGTCTGATCTATGTGGCCGAACACGCGGTGCATCAATTGCGTGGCGAATTGTTCGCGAAGAGTCAGTACTTGCCGATGAAGTTTTTCGATACGAAAAGCCACGGGGAAGTAATGAGCGCCTACACGAACGATGCCGAGCAGGTGACGACGGCGCTCGAAGACACGATTTCGAATGTCATGAGCTCGCTTTTGACCTTCGTCGGCACCTTCGTCATGATGCTGATTTTGTCGCCGCTACTGACGGCGATCGCGCTCGGCCTGATGCTCGTGATGTTGCTCACCGTCTTGCTGATCTCTCGTTTCTCTTCACGTTATTACAAGAAACGACAACAGGCGATGGGCGATATGAACGGCTTTGTCGAAGAGCATATCCGTGGCCTCCGCGTGATCAAGGTGTTCAATCGGGAACCACAGACAATCGAAGGGTTTTCGAAGCGAAATGAAGAGACGAAAAAACACTCAACCCTGGCCAGCACCTTCGGCACCGCGATGTTCCCCCTAATGGGCAGCCTCGCCATGGTGCAGTATGCGGTGACCGCCATCGTCGGTGCCAATCTGGCGATCGCTGGACAGGCCGGCATGAGCCTCGGTCTTCTGGCGACCTTCCTCCAGTACACGAGAAATGTCTCGCGTCCGATGGTCATGATCTCGCAGCAGATCGGTACGCTGCTTTCGGCGTTGGCCGGTGCCGAGCGTATCTTTGCCATCCTGGATGATGAGCCGGAAGTCGATACCGGCACGATCGAACTTTCGCAGGAAGACTTCCTGAGCGGCGACTGCTACTGGCGTGTGCCGAATGAGAATGGTGCCGAAAAGGTGCCGGTACGAGGCGAAGTTGTCTTTGAAAACGTCAGTTTCTCTTATGTCGAAGGCAAGAAGGTTCTGGACGACGTCTCCTTCTACGCCAAGCCTGGGCAGCGTATCGCGCTGGTCGGTTCGACAGGCGCAGGGAAGACGACGATCGTTCAACTCTTAACCAGGTTCTACGAGATCGATGAAGGGCGGATACTGGTAGACGGCTTTGATATCCGCGATATCAAGAAAGAAAGTCTACGCATGCTGACCGGCATCGTCTTGCAGGACGTCCATCTCTTCTCCGACACGGTCAAGGAGAATATCCGCTTCGGCAATATTGAAGCGAGCGATGAGGATGTATACGAAGCGGCACGTATGGCGAACGCCGACAACTTCATCCAGCCGCTCGAACACGGTTATGACACGGAGATCACGGTCGAAGGCGGCAGCCTGTCACAGGGCCAGCGTCAGATGATCTCGATCGCGCGATCGGCGATCGCCGAACCGCTGCTTCTCATTCTGGACGAGGCGACGTCTTCGGTCGATACGCGGACGGAGCGCGAGATCGGGACGGCGATGAACAAGATGATGGAAGGGCGAACGACGCTCGTCATCGCACATCGCCTGTCGACGGTGCGGAATGCGAACGCGATCATGGTGCTGGAAAACGGTAGAATCATTGAGCGCGGCGACCACGATGAACTTATGGCGCAGCGCGGACGCTATTACGAATTGAATGTGGGTACGGCAGACCTGACGTAAAGATCTGAAACAATGTGACATTGAAACGTCATATTCGTTCGTTTTCTCGCTCTTTTTAGCTCACATAGGGGGAGTAGAATAGCCTCAGTAGCAAATGAGCTACACACACAACACACCTCTTCATACGTCTCCTCTGGCAAAAGCTCCGATCGGAGCTTTTGTCACGTCTGGGGACATTTTTGTTTTCGCTTAATTAACTTTGGATGCTTTAGCCGCCCGGTGCCGGATCCGGGACTTCTACCGGTTCAGGATCATCCGGAACGACGACCGGTGCCGGTGGCTGTGTCGGTGCTTGAGTCGGCGCAGCGCGATGTACCGGGCACTGTTGTTGCGGTGCGTTCTGCTTCGTCGTGTCGAACCATTCACTTAAAGCCGAGGGGCAATATGGCCCGATCCGGTAGCCGGTCTGCCGACAGACGGTGATACCCTGCACGTACTCCGGTTTTTCAAAGGCGCGATTTGGCAGATTCTCATGGATCTGAACCATCGCATCTTTCCAGATACGTTGCGAGTTGTAGCGATCGGCTTCGATGATCTCCGTACGACGTCCGTCGCGGTTATCGTAACCGTACCAGACGGCAGCTGTGTAGTAAGGCGTATAGCCGACGTACCAGCTGTCGATGATGTCGTTCGTCGTTCCCGTCTTGCCGGCCGACATATGGCCTTCCATGCGGGAGTTGACGAACCAGGAGACGTTCTCCTGAGCATCACGCAGAATGTCAGTCACGATGAATGCCGTTTCCGGAGAGAACACCTGTCGGAACTGCGGTTTGTTTTCCAAAACGACGTTGCCGTCAAGATCGAGCACTCTGGTGTAAAAGTAAGGCTCGGTGTAGAGTCCGCCGTTTGCCAGCGCCGTATAAGCTCCGGCCATCTGGTAGCTCGACATGCCGACGCCGAAACCACCCAACGCACCGGCGATCTGTTGTTCGTTGGTGCGATCGATACCGAGCTCACGCATATAGGACAGACCGATCTGCGGCGATAGGATATTCGCATAGATCTCTGCTGCCACGGTATTGACCGAGTAGGCGAGGGCATGGCGAATCGTCATGTCACCGGCATAGCGCCGTGTGACGTTTTGCGGATACGGTCGATTCGGATTCTGATAGTCGAGGAAACGTTCTTTGTCCGTGATCACGGTGGCGGCGGTGATCGCACCGGAGTTGATCGCCGGCGCGTAGACCAAGATCGGCTTGATCGCCGAACCGGGCTGCCGCTGTGATTGCATCGCACGGTTTAAGACGAAGTTGCCCGTTTTCTCGCCGAAGCCGCCGACCATGGCGACGACCTGGCCTCTGGTCGCCGGTTCATTCGAGATAATCGTGATCGAGGCCTGCGGTGGTTCCGGAATATCAGGCAGCGCCGCTTCGTTCGAAGCAAATAATTCTCTTTTCTTAAAGGTCGCTTCGGCAGCCGCCTGAACGGTCGGATCGACAGTCAATTCGATCGTCAACCCCTGTTGATAGACGGCTTGTCTGGCGAGCATCTCGGAGTAACCACGCCTCGTCATCAAGTCGGAGATGACGGAATTGATCGCCGCGTCGACAAAGTAGGAGTTGATCTGATTTACGGAAACGGTCGGTTCGACCTGGCGGAAGACGAGTTCACGGTTCAGCGCCTGTTCGTATTCAATCTCGCTGATCATCTCGAGTTCGCGCATCTTCTGCAAGGTGATCCGCATGCGGCGGAGCGCATTTCGGCGTCCGTATTCGGTCAGCGGGTTATAGATCGACGGCAGGTTCGGGATACCGGCCAAAAAGGCGCTTTCGGCCAGATCGAGCTTACTCGCATCCTTGTCGAAATAGGCTTTGGCTGCCGCCTGCACACCGACGTAGTTGTTCGACATCGGTATGATGTTGATATACAGCTCCATGATCTCGTCTTTCGACATGCGGGTTTCGAGATCCTGCGCGCGATACCACTCTTGAATTTTTCTCTGTGCCGATTCCTGATCCTGGCCGGACATCATTTTGACGACCTGCTGCGTGATCGTGGAACCGCCGTGCGACGGTGTACCGGCGTTTGCCACCATGCTGAGCACGGCGCTGCCGATACGGCGCACGTCGATACCGTTATGGGTGTCGAATCGTTCATCCTCGATCGCCTTGATCGCTTCTTCGAGGTACGTGTTTCGGATCTCAGCGATCTGGACATATTCACGCTGGATATTCTGGGCACCGACGAGCACGGCAATCTGACGACCGTTTCGGTCGACGATGCTGGTCGGTTCATTCGAGTAGCGGATATTGACGACTTCCAGTGGTTTGGCGTTTGCGATGTAGGCCGAGAGCATACCGAGCCCCAGGCCGAGTAAGGCAAATCCGATCAGGAGAATACCGATCAAGGTGAGTTTGACGACCTTGCCGACGCCGGAGAGAATGACTTCCGGTAAGGAAACAGAGGTGGCATTTCTTCTTGGTCTGCCGCTGATTCGCTTTCTAAGCTCGCGCTTTTCAATACGCTGGCGGCGCTTTAAGACGCCGAGACGGTGTCGGCGCGTCGCCTGCAGGCGCTTTTGTGCGCGCAGACGGCGAACCTCGGCCGCTTCCGTGCGTGAAATCTGCCTGTGTTCACTTCTCGTCGGTGACTGATTCGGTTGTGGTCGGCGCCTGGCTGGTTGTCCTGCGCCTTTCGGCCGAGACGGCCGGTTCGGTTGTTGATCCATCGATTGCCTCTAAATACACACCCGATTCCGTACGTCTAGCTGGTAAATCGGTGTCTCTATTCTAATAGCGCCGCGAAAAAAGGGCAAATGAAAGGGTGTCCGTCAATACGTTAACGGAAAAGGTTTAGTGGCCTGCCGTCAGTACCTGATGCGATTCATAGCCGCTGTAGACATTGTGTCCGTTGGCGGCATCGTTCGCACGTTTCGCCGTATATAAGCGGCTGCCGATGAGCGCGACCGGCATGCGATCGGCGCTGTACGGTAAAGCGAAGCTGTTTATCTCGCTTAAGCTCTTGTCGAAAACGCGGTAGCGCGTTTCTCCCTGACTTGTCGTCTGCATGACGATGTAGTCCTGGTTCGTAATCATCAGGGGATACGTCTGGCTCTCGATCGTACAGGCGATCTCGTGTCCACCGCTTGTCAGATCGAAGGAGAGGCATTCGAATTCGCTCGGATTGTCATCTTTCGGGCTCAACGCGAGTACCTTCTGCCCGATCACGTAGACATCGGGGAAGGGGATACCGAAGCCGAGTGGTGCCAGATTGCCGTTCACCGTGTCAAAGCGATAGACGTCATAAGGCGGCTCCGAAGCGAAGGTGACGCTGCCGCCTTGTCCGTCGGTCAACAATTCATAAGGTGAGAAATAGAGATAACGGTCGGTTGCGGCAAAGGTCAGTACAGAGCGCTTTTCAATCTGGATCGATACACCGGATGACAAATCGACAGCATACAAACCGATCTGTGATGATTCGGAAGCGGAGTAATAAAACTGACCGTTTACGAAGCGTCCTTGTTCCGGCCAGCCAAGCAAGGTGATCTCCTGACTGACTTCGCTGAACGGCGCTTGATAGCCGCGAAGCAGCACGGTTCCCGCATCGGCGTTCTCGATGACGGTCCAGAGTTTACCTTCATAAGCATAGAGCTGCGGATCCTGGACAATCGTGCGGAAATCGTTTGAAGTTAAAGAAAAAAGTGAGACACGATCACCGCCGCCTTCAGGTTGTTTATAGACCTGATTATCCGAGATCGAGTAGATGTCACCGTCCAATACGGTCAAGGGCGGGAGATCGCTATAACCGACAAGTGCATTAGCAGCAAATGCGTGCATGCCAAGGACAAATAACACGACGAAAACGAAACAGACGAAATGTCTGGCTCGCAGTAGCGGACGCGTTTTTTTGACGCTTATATGAAAGGACTTGTCGTTGTCATCGTTGACAGATTTAATAATGCGCCTCCTGTCATTTCACCCAAAGTGCGTGTGATTACGATACACATGGCTTGTCGGAACGTCAACAACACACACATTACAAAACAGCGACAATACGAGCGAAAGGCCGACGCATAAGGTGTTTTACGTGGCATACTTGAGGTGATGGATAGCCGGATGAAAATAACGATCACGGATTTTAATCAGCACGGACAGGGCGTCGGCCAGGATGCGAACGGACTCGTTCATTTTGTCGACGGGGCGCTGCCGGGCGAAACCGTCATGGTGTCGATAGAACGCAAGTCAGCGTCCTATGTTGTGTCGTCTATCCACGACATTTTGATCCCTTCTCCCGATCGTACCGAGCCGCCTTGTCCCGTCTTCGAGCGCTGTGGCGGTTGCAGTTTGCAACATCTGAATTATGATGCCGAGCTTCGTTGGAAAGAACAGCGTGTGCTGACCGCACTCGAGCGGATCGGTAAACTCGATACAAGTGAGATCGATATATATCCGATCATCGGTATGGAAGATCCCTGGCGCTACACGAATAAAGCATCGTATCCGTTTACCGGTACGGCAGATGCGCCGGTCACCGGTTTCTATGCGACGAGGAGCCATCAGATCGTGCCGCATGACGATTGTCTTTTGTTGACCGATGCGACAAATGAAGTGAAGCGAATCGTCCTCGGCTTAATGAAGCGCGACAAGATTTCGCCGTACAATGAAAAAGAACACGAAGGTATTCTTCGTCATCTCGTCGTCCGACACACATGTGCCACAAATGAATTGATGGTGGTCTTTGTCGTGACCAAGTTGCCGGAAGTGATGAAGAAATGGCCGGCGGAGCTGGCAAAAGCGCTCGAGACTTCAAAGATAGAAACAAAACTTGTTTCCTCATACGCGATCGAGAATCACAGACGCTCGAATGTGGTGTTACGTGGAAAGGCGATACATCTTTACGGTGAAGAAGCGGTGACAGAGACACTGAACGGAATATCGTTCAGCTTGCGGCCGGAAGCGTTTTTCCAAGTCAACACCAAGCAGGCAGAAAAGCTCTTTTCGATCGTGGAAGCATGGACAACCGAAGCGATCGCGACCAGCCCTAAAAAACAGGCGCTCGATCTTTATTGCGGAAGCGGCACCATTGCACTTCATCTGGCTAGACAGGGAGTAGAGGTAACCGGTGTCGAGATCGTGCCTGAAGCGATCGATGAGGCGCGCGCATCAGCCATCAAAAACGATATCTCCTTGGCAAACTTCAAAGCAGCCGACATAGTCGATTATGTACAAAGTGAAGGCGTTAGAGATGCTGTTTCACTCGTCGTCCTCGATCCGCCGAGAAAAGGCTGTGACCAGCGATTGCTCGACGCCTTGCTGAAATCGGATCATGTGCAGACGATTGTCTATGTGTCTTGTAACCCGGCGACACTCGCACGTGATCTCGGCTACTTGTCCGAAAGTTTTGCGATCAAGCGATTGCAAGCGGTCGATATGTTTCCGCATACGACGCATGTGGAGACACTCTGTCTGCTGTCAAGAAAATAAGGATGGAAAGAGGAAGATGAAATGAATTGGATGATTTCTGCGAACGGAAAAATGTATGATCATGCTACAGCTTTTCAAAAGTGGGGATTTATAGATTGGAGGCAACGCGCAAATTACAGCGTGGGAGATATTGTATATATTTATTGCACTAAACCTTTCAAGAGGGT
>DUQI01000110.1 GCA_012837885.1 Fastidiosipila sp. | reverse complement strand
TCTATATATTGGTCAGCGCTTCATACTTTTCTTGTATCTGTCGCGGTAATGTCCAACGAATGGCTTAATAGTGCTCCACGATTATCTTACTTTTGCTTATATTCAACGCGATGAACTTTCGGCAAAAGAACGACGAACCTCAACAACAAGAAACGTGTAATGTAAGAATAAGCACTGATAGCGTTTTCTATCAGCGCTTAGCCACACAGGTCTCCCAATCTTTGACTGAACCAGAATTATTAATAATGCCATGATCTTGCAGATCATGATATTATATAAGAAGTCTTCTGGAATTGGAGAAAGAACAATGCGCTTTGTCGGTAGAAAACAAGAACTAAGTCGGCTTAAAAAAGAATACGACAGCAATGGTTTTGCTTTTAGCGTCTTGTTTGGGCGACGGCGCATCGGTAAGACAGCATTACTCGAAGCGTTTATCGAGGGCAAGGATGCTGTTTTCTATACTGGGCTCGCGTTTACGGAAACCGACAATATTGCAGGCCTTTCACGACAGCTCAATGATTATCTGGGACGAACCGAAGCGGCACCTCTACATCAATCATATGAACAGATTTTTCTGGAAATGGCCGATGTAGCTAGGAAGAAGCGACTGGTTGTCATCATTGATGAGTTTCCATATCTGGCTAAAGCCAGCCCGTATTTATCCTCCCTGATTCAGCGCTTTGTCGATCACGAATGGGCAAAGACAAAGCTCCATCTCATCTTGTGCGGTTCATCCATGAGCTTCATGGAGCGGCAGGTGCTCGGCGCCAAAAGCCCGCTTTACGGGAGACGCACGAGTCAAATCAGGCTACAGCCGTTTCGTTTTCATGAAACAATTGCCTATCTCGACAAGATGGATGCACATGATGTGGCTGTTTTACATGAAGCGACCGGCGGCGTAGCAGAATATCTCAGTTTTGTTGACCAATCGCTTAGTCTGCAAGAGAACTTGTATCGGCTTTTCTTCAGAACCGACGGACGGCTCTACGAAGAACCGGCAAATCTCCTTCTCCAGGAACTTCGTCAACCGAAACTCTACAACAGCTTGTTGGCAGCCATGGCGCAGGGAGCTACCAAGTTAAACGACATCGCAATGAGAATCGGTTTGAGTACACCAAACAGCTTGAACCATTATCTCGATAACCTGACCGACTTAGGTATCGTCAAGCGTGAATCACCTATCGTTGGGAAACAACACCGCAAAACGCTCTACCGGATTGACGACGGGTGCTTTCGCTTCTGGTACCGCTACGTAGCCAAGTACATGACGGCGATCGAATTAGGCCGAGGAGAAACGGTGGTGAACGATCTCGTGATGCGCGATCTGTCCAACTACATGGGGGCTGGATTTGAAAATATCGCCTACGATGTCTTCGACCTCTTAAACACCGACGATGCCTGGCCAGACTTAATCACGGCAAGAGGACGTTGGTGGGGCAATGATCCAGAATTAAAACAAGAAGAAGAAATTGATCTAATTGGCATCAGCGATACAGTGACAATATTTGCTGAGATGAAGTGGCGAAACGAACCATGCTCTCAGAAAACTCTCAGCGAACTCAAGCGAAAAAGCCAACTAGTCGAATCGTCTTCCACTTTTTACGTCTTGTTTTGCAAAACCGGTTTTACCTCGGCGCTTAAGAATCATGCGGCAGCCGAAGAGAATATTCGTTTGATCGATTTTCAGGAAATAGTAAAAATCGTCAATAAACGGGCACCGGTCAAAATCCTGTCTTAAGTCGAATTTCTTACAACTGAACGTCTGTCAGAGCCGCGAACAGTCGAAATCCTTAAGCATCGAAAAAAGCCGCCGATAGGTTATCTCCATATCAGGCGGCTCTTATTATCAGCCAACTTCCGGGCGTAGCTTTATGCCGGCAGATCTCGTTTTAAGAATTGTCCCTGCGGTTTTTCACTGGTTAACTTTCCATCTTCTACCAGATGCTGGCCTCGCAAAAAGACGTCGCTTATTTTCCCTTGCAGCGTGATGCCTTCATACGGTGTGTAGTCGCAGTTATCGTGCAACTGGTCATGCGTCACCGACCAGGTCACTTCTGGATCCAAGATCGCAATATCGGCATCGGACCCTTCTTCCAGGCAGCCTTTCTTTGGATACAGTCCAAAGTACTTGGCTGCGTTCGTCGAAGTAAGTTCAGCGAAACGTTCGATATCGAATTTTCCCGTGGCGACGCCGCCGCTATAGAGGAGATTCATCCTCAGCTCGATACCCGGCGCACCGTTCGGAATATTCCAGAATCCGTCTTTCCCGTGATCCTTCTGCCCTTTCAAATTAAATGAACAGTGATCGGTGCCGACTAACTGGATATCACCTGTAGAAAGTCCCTGCCACAGCGCTTCCTGATCTTCTTTTTCTCGGAGTGGAGGCGACATGACAAAGCCTGCTTTTTCATAGAATCCGTCAGCGTCGTACTTCGACTTATCGAGGAAGAGATACTGCGGACACGTCTCGATGACAGTCGTAGCGCCTTCTTCTCTTTTTCTTCTTATAAGTTCGAGACCATCTTTTGTCGATAGATGCACGACGTAGTGGTTCGCCCCGGCCAGAGTGGCGAGCGTGATAAAGCGCCAGATCGCCTCGGCCTCGAGAACGGCCGGTCTCACTTTTTCGTGGTATTCAGGTGCCTTTTCGTCTTTTGCTTTTGCCTGTTGAACGAGGAGGTCGATCACGTCGCCGTTTTCACAGTGCACACCGATTGCTACGCCGAGCTCTGCGGCTCGCTGCAAGGCGAGGAATAGTTCTGCATCGTCGACCATCAAGGCGCCTTTATACGCCTGATAGAGCTTAAATGAGGTGACACCGGCCTTCACCATGTCCGGCATCTCAGCCGAGAGAAGCTCATTCCACTCGGTCAGTGCCATGTGATAGCCGTAATCGGTGAACGATCCGACGCTAGCCTTTTTATCCCAGTTCTCAAACCCTTCACTCATCGTTTCGCCGCGAAACTGCGTCGCAAAATCGAGGAAGGTTGTCGTGCCGCCTAAGAGCGCAGCCCTCGATCCGGTAAAAAAGTCATCGGCCGTGTGCATGCCCATGACTTCGAGATCGAGATGCGTGTGTGTCTCAATGCCGCCCGGGAGGACATATTTTCCTTTGGCATCAAAGATCTGGTCACCTTCACTTGGCACGATATGACCGAGGGCGGCGATCACGCCGCCCTCGATTAACAGATCTTCTTCCTTGACTCCGTGTGGAGTCACCAATCGACCGTTTTTTATTAAGGTCGCCATCGTATTATGCCTGCGTCTTCCAGATTTCCACCGCGCGCTCATTCGACTCGGCGAAGAGTTTTTCTTCATCGACCGTCTGGATCTCGCGGTCTTTCATCACGTACTTGCCGTCGATGATCGTATCGACCACCTGGCGGCCGGTCATACCGAAGACCAGGTGTCCGCCGACCGTGTTGGCCGTGAGCGGTGTATATGGACGATAGTCCAAGGTGATCATATCGGCGGCTCCACCTTCGACCAGTCGGCCGAGTTCAATGCCGAAGAAGGACGTCGCCATTTTCGGGTTGTTCGTGAACTGCAAGGTCAACGCTTCGCCAAAGCCTTTGGTCGGATCGGCCAGATGATGGCTTTGCAGGATCTTCGCAACCTTCACCGATTCCAGCATGCAGTTGGTGTAGGCATCGGTACCGAGACCGACCAACACACCCTTTTCCAGCATCGCTACGACCGGTGTACAGCCGACGGCATTCCCCATGTTCGACATCGGGTTATGGACGACATTCGCTTTCGAGCTGGCCAGAATGTCATGCTCGAACGCGTTCGTGTTGACGGCATGGATCGCAAGTGAATTCGGTCCGACCATCTGTCGATCGTTCAACCGCTCGACGACACGCTTGCCGTATTTTTTCAAGCTATCCATCTGATCCGAAATACCTTCGGCCACATGCACATGGTAGCCTTCTTTTCTACCGGCCATCGCCTCTTGAATTTTATCGAGACTCGGATCCGACAACGTGAAGGAGGCATGGAGCCCGAACATCGCCTTTCGCTTCTTGTCATTCGGATCGAGTGATTCCATGTACTCCATGTTCTCTTTGATCTGCTCCGCGAAGATCTTCTCCCCGTCCCGATCCGACGCTTCGTAGCAGAGCGAATGTCTCAGACCGATCGCCGACAAGGCGTCGGAGATCGCCTGCAGGGAGCCTCGTGCCGCATTCGGGCTCGAGTGATGGTCGAACAGTGTCGTGACACCGTTTCTCACCGATTCGATACCGGTGGCGTAGGCGTTCAATCGGCCGTCGTCGACTTTCAGATCGCGGTCCAAATGCCACCAGAGATTTTCCAAAATCTCCGGGAAGTCTCTCGTCTGACGTGAGATCCCCATCCCCCGCGCATACGCGCTGTAGATATGCGTATGCATGTTGATCAAGCCGGGCATCAGGATTCGTCCCTTATTGTCGATCTTTTCGTCTCCGGTATATTCCTTCAGCAGGGCATCGGATGCGCCGATCTTCTTGATCAGGCCGTCTTCAACCCAGACCGCACCGTTATCGATGACCGGATTCTTGTCATCATTTGTTAAAACTTTCGCATTATAAATCAGCATGTGTTGCCTCCATGAAGAACGGACGTCCGTCTCGTTCCACCTGATCCATCAGCGCAGCCCAGAGCGGCGGCAGGCTGGAGAGATCGGTGACGACCGTGACGACACCGTCGAGACGCAGGTGGAATCCTTCCGGTGTCTCCACCAGACCATCGTTTGTCGAATGGGTGAAGTCTTCCATATTCCAATAGATCGTCGGTTTGTCCGTATACGGTTTACCGGCGTGCGGGCAGAACGTGGCGCAGTTGCCGCATTCATTACACATGCCGTCCATATGGATAATCTGGCGCAGGTTCGCCATGCCGGGCACCGGGATACTGATGTTGGCCCGGTTCGGACAGACTTCGACGCAGATCTCACAGACTTCGTCGCACTTCAGACAGCGCTCGCCTTCTCTATCGTCGAAGCGACGGTGCACAATACGCCCCCGTTTCGCTTCGATATCCGCGATTTTCTCCGCAACGTGGACGCGCGGAAACTCCATTTTGACCTCGAACGCCTTCGCGATATCGAGCGCGACGCGCTTCGCATCAGCCATCGCATCAACGATTGTGGAAGGACCTCTTCTGCCGTCGCCGATCACATAGACACCCGGCTTCGAGGATTCGTACACCTCGTTCAGAACGGGACGACCACGCTGGTCGAGTTCAAGACCGTTTCTGTCGTACATCTCCGGTTCAAGCGAGGCACCGGTCGCAGCGATCACGTGATCGACTTCGATCTCGGTGAATTCGCCGGTCGCTTCGGTGTACTTTCTGCCGTCTTCGCCATACGCGCCAAGGCGCATCACTTCGAGTTTCAAGGTCTTACCATCGAACGACACGGGATTATGCAATTCCAGAATATTGATGCCGTCGGCACGGGTCAGATTGACATCGTGCTGGGTCGCCGGCATGTAGGTTTCATTCCGGCGGTAGACGATCGTCACGTCTTCAACCCCTTCGGTCCGCTTGGCCAGTCGGGCACAGTCCATGGCCACGTCACCGGCACCGATCACGGCGACTTTCGCCGGGAGTTTGCCGTTATTTTCCATGCGTGTCCGCCAGAGGTAGTCGAGTGCATCTTCCACTTTGTCGGCACCGTCCTTGACCGGATTGACACATTTGCCCCAGGCACCGGTGGCGACGATGACCTTGTCATACGTCTTCAACAGTTCGTCGACATCATAGTTCGGATCGACACCCGTCTTGATCTCAAAACCGGTCGCGAGCGCGTAGTTCAAATCGCGGTCGATATCGGCGTCGGGGATACGGAACTCGGGGATCACGGTACGCACGATGCCGTACGTCGTGTCGAGTTTTTCGTGAACGTCGACCTTGATACCCGCACGACGCAGATACATCGCGGCGGCGATACCGGCCGGACCGGCACCGATCACGACCACCTTCTTATCCGTCTGCAGCGGCGTGACCTCGGTCGCTTCCGTATACTCTTTCTGAGCCGCATCGGCAGCAATCTTCTTCACATCACGCATCGCCAGCGATTCGTCGTAGTCGAGTCTCGTACAGTGTTCTCTACACTGCTGCGAACAGAGAATGCCGAGAATCGTCGGCGCCGTGTTGTCGATCGCGATCACGTCGAACGCCTCATCGGCGCGGCCGTCGGCGACCAGTTTCAGATACTCCGGAATCTGCTGCTCGATCGGGCAGCCGCCGGATTTACACGGTGCTTTAAAGCAGTCAAACAGAGGCAGCGGTGTATCCGTCTTTCTGGAACGGACTTTCTCTCTCCAGCGCTTATGGTTTTCCGGCGCTTCGATCAACTGTCTGGCCAGATTTTTCACGGCCTCGACATCGATCGCACGCCAGTCGGAAGCGCTTTCGACCGCGAGCTCGGTCATCTGCTTAAAGCGCATATAGCCGCCCGGTTTCAGAAGCGTCGTCGCCACGGTCACCGGCGCAATGCCGGTTTCCAACATCTGTTTGACGTTATTTGCGTCGGCACCGCCGGAATAGGATATCGGCATGCGTCCGTCTGTCTCTTCAGCCAGTTTCGCCGCGAGCGAAATGGTCAGAGGCAAAAGGGCGCGTCCCGACATGTACATCTCTTCTGCCGGCAATTCCTTGTTATCGACTTTTACCGGGAAGGTGTTCGTCAGTTTGACGCCGAAGACGAGATCGTGCGCTTTCGCCGTCTCGATCAGCTCATGGAACATCGTGATCGCATCGGCATACTGCAGGTCATGGCGGAAATGGTGATCGTCGAACGCCATATAGTCATAGCCGAGTTCGTCGAGCGTCTTTCTGGCAAACTCGTAACCAAGAAGTGTCGGGTTGCATTTGACGAACGTATGCAGGCCTTTTTCTTCGATCAGATATTTCGAAATACTCTTGATCTCTTCCGGTTTCGTCCCGTGCAGGGTCGACAAGGTGATCGCGTTGCAAAGCTGATGCGGGATCTTGTAGAGATCATCATGGGTAAAATGTTCAAAACGATCCATGTTGGCTTCCAGAGTCGCGCGACAGTTCAAGAACACTTCTGTCTCCGACGCGTCTTTTAAGCCCTCGATGAAATCGTCAATTTTCTTCGTTTTAATGCCGGCCAGATCATAGCCGACGCTCATGTTGTAGACGAGGTCCCAATCTTCCGAGATACCGAGTTCTTTTTTCAACAAGCCGATCGCAAACCACGCTTTGACATACTCGTTGAATGCTTCTTCGACTGTCAGTTCGGTCGACCATTCGCAGTTATACGCCTCGTCTTCCGCGTTGATACATGGTTTGGCTACCGCTTCTCTGATCTCGTCGCCGTCCATCTTCTGTACCGTCTTCAATTCGATGAAGCGCGCACCGGTCAGATACGAGGCGATGATGTTTTGGGCCAATTGCGTGTGCGGACCGGCGGCCGGACCGAGCGGTACCGACAGATCGTCCCCAAGTGCGGTGCGTACCCGCTTTTTGCCGGGGTAAAAGAAGTGCGCTTCCCTCACACCGAACACGCTTTTTTGGCTCTTTAATTCAGCCGTTATCCATTCCACAATTGTCGAAAACGGCATAGGGCGCATGATATCACTCATGTGTTTTTCTCCTTGCTTTTGGTTCATGAAACGATCCAGGTACCAGTCTCACCGGCGAGGCCTTCCACCAGCCGATCCAGTGAGGTGATAAGAGTTTTTCTGTCGTCTCCACTCTCGACGAATTTCAACGCAGCCTGAATTTTTGGCAACATCGATCCCGGAGGGAACTCGCCAGCTTTGATGTAGTCTTTGGCTTCTTCTGTCGTGATTTCAGAGAGCCACGCCTGTCCCGGCGTGTTGTAGCCGATCGCTACTTTTTCGACACCGGTCAAAATGACCAGCGCATCGGCATTGACAGCAGACGCCAAGAGAACCGAGACCCAGTCTTTGTCGATGACCGCGTCGATCGGTTCGATCTGGCCGTCACGATCGACGACCGGAATGCCCCCGCCGCCGCCGGCGATCACAATCTGACCGGCGTCCACGAGAGCTGCTATCGATTTTTCTTCCATGATGGAAAGAGGGATCGGGGACGCGACCACCTCGCGGTACCCGCGTCCCGAATCCTCAACGACTGTTTTACCGAGGGCGGCAAGTTTTCTGCCTTCCTCTTCCGAAAGAAACGCGCCGATCGGCTTGGTCGGGTTCGAAAACCCGGGATCTTCAGGATCGACGAGACAACGCGACACGACCGTCACGACCGTCTTATCCGATCCTTTGCGACGCAACTCATTCTCCAGCTGATTCTGTATGTGATGCCCCATGTAACTCTGGCTCATCGCCACACAGTCGGCCATCGGTACGGGCGTTTTCCCTTCCGGTGTCCGTCCGCCGTCCAGCCCGACCTTGATCATGCCGACCTGCGGTCCGTTGCCGTGACACAAGACGACTTCATAGCCATTGCTGATCAACTCGGCGAGCGGTTCGGCGACCGTCCTGGCCGTTTCAACGAGCGGTACCGGATCGGTACCGAGGGCGTTGCCACCTAGTGAAATGAGAATACGTTTAGCCTTCATCGGATCTGTTTCCTCCGTTTTTTACGATTTATTTCTTTTCTTCAGGTTTTTCCGGCTGATATTTTTCATACAGCGCCGGCAACGTCGCGTAGATAGCCGCACACTGGACCAGATCGTCTTTCCAGGTGATCTCGTTCGGTGCGTGCGCCTGTTCTTCTTTACCAGGGCCGAGGCCGATCGTCGGGATGCCGTGACGGCCCATGATGGCCACGCCGTTCGTGGAGAACGTCCACTTGTCTACTTCCGGCTCACCGTAGAGCTCGGTATAGCCTTCGACCAGCGCCTTGGTCTGCGGCGCATCTTCCGGAATGACCCAGGTCGGGAAGTAGCACTCTTGCTCAAACACTTCACCGGTCCAGGACGGACGGCTGTAGTCGTACATCGAGACGACCGCGTCGTACTTCTTGACGGACGGCAGAGCGCGGATCTCTTCCAGCGCGGATTCCCACGTCTCACCATCGGTCAGACGACGGTCGAGCGAGATGGCGCAGCTGTCGGCGACGGCGCAGCGGGACGGCGACGTGAAGAAAATCTCGGACGTCGTGACGGTGCCCTTGCCGAGGAAGTCGTCGTGCTTCAGTTTCGGGTTCAGATCACGGATCTCTTGCAGGATGTCCGCCATCTTGTAGATCGCGTTGTCGCCTCTCTCCGGTGCGGAACCGTGCGAGGACACGCCCTTGACGTCAACTCTGATCTCCATACGACCTCTGTGGCCGCGATAGATCTTGTTGTTCGTCGGTTCAGTCGACACGACAAACTCCGGACGGATCTTTTCTCTTTCGATGATGTAGAGCCAGCACATGCCGTCGCAGTCTTCTTCCTGCACGGAGCCGACGACCATCAGTTTGAAGCCTTCCGGAATCAAGCCGAGATCTTTCATGATCTTGCCGCCGTAGACAGCAGACACCATGCCGCCGAGCTGGTCGGAGCCACCGCGGCCGCCGATCACTTCGTCATCTTCAAAGCCTTCGTACGGGTCGAATTCCCAGTTCGCCAGGTTGCCGATACCGACGTTGTCGATATGCGCGTCGAGCGCGATGATGCGGTCACCGTCGCCGATCCAACCATAGACGTTGCCGAGGCCGTCGAATTCCGCTTTATCATAGCCGAGCTTTTCCATCTCCGCTTTGATGTGACGGGCTTTTTTCTCTTCCTCACAGCTCTCGCCGGGAAGCGCGATCAGTTCACGCAGGAACCGGGACATATCGGCGCGATAACCTTCGGCCGCTTCTTTAATTTTTTTGTAATCGAGTTGAATGGTCTGTGACATATATATCTCCTTCAATTATTGTCTTTTAATTTTTATTACAGTCTGAGCATGCGCTGTTTGCCGTCGCGCTCAAGCTTCTCAAGCGCACCGGCCGGATCTTTCATCTTCTGCATGAAGATCATGGCGGCGATGATGTAAGGTTTGTAGCTCGCTTCTTTGTAAAGCGGCACACGGTAGCGGTCGAAGACCGACGCGTCGACTTCACCTTCAGCCGTCGAAACGCCCGTGATGTCAGCCGGCAGACAGTGCATGTAGAGGGCTTTTTTGTCGCGCGTCACGGACATCATGTCCTCGGTGCAGGCCCAGTCTTTGTACTCGGCGTTTTGCTTCAGAAGCTCTTGCTCGAGCGCATTGATGCCTTCCTGATCGCCGTCGGCGTACAGATTCGTACGTTTTTCCATCGCGGCGAACGGCGCCCAGCTCTTCGGGTAGACGATGTCGGCGTCCTGGAACGCTTCTTTCATACTGTTCGACTTGGTGAAGCTGCCGCCGTATTCCTTGGCATGCTTCTTACCGACTTCTTCGACGTCGCTCATGATCTCGTATCCTTCCGGATGCGCCAGATGGACGTCCATGCCGAAGCGGGTCATCAGGCCGACGATGCCCTGCGGCACCGACAGCGGTTTACCGTAGGACGGCGAATACGCCCAGGTCATCGCGATTTTCTTACCCTTCAGGTTCTCGACGCCGCCGAAGTGGTGGATCAGGTGGAGCATGTCGGCCATCGACTGGGTCGGATGGTCGATATCGCACTGCAGGTTGACCAGGGTCGGACGCTGTTCGAGAACGCCGTCTTTATACCCTTCGTTGACGAACTTCGAGAAGTCTTTCATGTAGGTGTGGCCTTTGCCGATGTACATGTCGTCTCTGATACCGATGACATCAGCCATGAAAGAAATCATGTTGGCCGTCTCTTTGACCGTTTCACCGTGGGCGACCTGCGAGACACTCTCGTCGAAGTCCTGTACGGTGAGGCCGAGCAGATTACATGCGGACACAAACGAGAAACGTGTACGTGTCGACATGTCGCGGAAAATGGAAATACCGAGACCGGAATCGAAGATGCGGCTCGAGATATTCTTCTCTCTCAGATCGCGCAGCGCGTCCGCCACCGTGAAGATCGCATCGAGTTCATCTCTGGTCTTATCCCAGGTCAGGAAAAAATCATCGCCGAACAGCGATGAGGCTTCCAGTTTTCTCAGTTTTTCAGTCCATTGGCTCATGTCTTACCTCCTTTGTAAGGCAAAAAATTGTTAAGTTTTTTTCAATGTTTAGCTGTTTTGCCAAGGACAGAAGGCGAAAGAAACCGCAACCTTGGCGCTTGTCACCATGATATCACGCGTAGAGGCGGAGCGGCATTGTAAGTTTATACAAAGTGACGTCCTGAGCGACGTTTCAGCGTTTTCTCAGGCAAAATAAGTTGATCGGTAAAGCTTTTATTGTGCGCGAAATGCACGCGACATACGAGACGATCAGACCGTATCGTCTTCTTTCTTCTCTTTCATCGCTTCTCTTTTTTCAATCGTTTCGACCATCATCTTGTACGTCTCCTCATCGATCCTATATTTCCAGGCATAGACGAGGAAACCGGCAACGATGAGGATCAATGGTACGATCAGCATCGCCGTCTTGAAAAGCGCCGCTCCCTGCGGCGTGATATCGGCCGGACTCTTCGCATTTTTTACGCCGCTGTAGACGACCGTCAGACCGACGATGCCGGATGAGACGGCACCGCCGATCTTATTGATCAGGGGCTGCAAAGAGAGGGTGACCGAGTCGTTCCTGCGACCGAGTTTGTACTGACCGTATTCGACGCAGTCGGAGATAAACATCAACATGATCAGCTGGATAAAGGCCTGACCGATAAACAGCAAGACGCCTGCGATGCCGATCTGGAGCATCGATGTCGTCGCCGGATAGAAGATCAGGTAACCGGCGACGACCAGAATCGTCGCCGCCAAATAAAGCTGTTTCCTGGTAAAGCGTTTGGAAAAGAGCGGGAAAACGGCGAGCGCCGAGATCTGTGAGACGCCCAGGACAGCGGCAAATACCGAGTACATATCCTTGTCGCCAAAGATGAACTCGAAGTAATAGAGACCGAAGCTGGTCGTCGTCACATATCCGATCATGAAAAGAGCCATCGCCACCGTCGTCCACAGCAACTGGTCGTTTTTCACGATCGTCTGATAGAGATCGCGCAGTGAGGTCGGTTCATCGAGCTCGACCTGGATCTTCTCTTCCTTGACAAAGATCAGCATGATCAGCTGGAAGACGAGCATGAAGACGACTAAAATACCGGCGAGCAGCGTATACGCCTTTTGCTCGTTACCGACCAACTGAGTCAATTTATCGGTGATCGGTACGAAACCGACGATCAGAGCGAACATTCCGACATTGGCGCAGATCCTCGCGATCGAGCCGATCTTCTCTCTCTCTTTTTGATCTCGCGACAACGCCGGCAGCATCGACCAGTACGCAATGTCATTAGCCGTAAAGGCTACCTCCCAGAGCAGGTAGATGACGGCAAAGGCAAGAATAAAACCGGTACCGTCAAGCCCGAGATCGACAAACAGCAACACGGTGAAAATACCGGAGACGAGGGCACCGGATGCGATCCACGGTTTGAATTTACCGAAAACGGAGGTCGTGTTATCGACGATCATGCCCATAAACGGATCGTTCACGGCATCGAACACACGCATGATCATGAACACGATCGCCAGCGCCACCATCGTCTTATCCGACAGCGATAGAACGTTCGTCAGGTAGTAGATCAGGTAGGTCGAGATCATGGTATAGACCATGTCCCGGCCGATCGTACCGATACCGAAGAAGATCATGTTCTTCCGATTCTGCTTCTCGCTCCGTGCCGATAACTGATTTTTCATACGTACCTCCACATCTTATAGCGAATCGAGCGGCATCACCGTATAAAGGCTGCTGCCGAAATCACCGAGCATCCGTACCTCTTCGTTGTAGTAGCTTCCGAGGAATTGGTTTTTTAACAAAATGCCGTGTTGCAGCATCTTACCGCTCGCTTCATAGCGCTCAACGGCATCTTGCAGACTGTATCGCTTATTCAGTTGAGCAAAAGCGAAGCCCCTGGGATTGATCTTGACCGGTAGGGCGTGCTTGATCAGTTCACCAAAACGCTCCAGAAAGAGACGCTGCGGCTTGGTCTCGATAACGTAAAAACGGTCCGGCTCGAGCCCCGTGACGCTGAGGCGGTCAAACGGCTCGAGCGCCATACCGAGCGTTTGAAAGAGCCCGATGACCGCGCGATCATCACGTACTGTCTGCCAGATGACTTTGTTTTTCTTCACCGCTTTCTGTCTCGAAAAGCGTCCGAATTGAAAGAGCTCGCGGTGCGCCTTGTAAAACTCGATCTGGTCACGGATCTCCTTGATCTCGAGAGGACCGAGCAGATCGAGATCGAGTTCATAACCGAGCACGCCGAACGAGGCGACATTGAATCTGGTCGACAGCGGCGTCGTTCGAAACGTCGCCTGATGCGGACTCGACGACACATGGTTCGAGATCGCCGAAGGCGGGTAGAAATAGCTTAGCCCCTCCTGAATCTTCAATCGTTCGATCGGGTCCGTATCATCCGAAGACCAGATCAAGGAGGCAAAAGAGAGCATGCCGAGATCAAACCGGTTGCCGCCGGAGCTGCACATCTCGAGCATCAGATGCGGACGCGGCGTAAAGACGCGGCGCAACACATCATACAGACCCAACACATACTGATGGTAGACGTCCTCCTGCGAGCCCAGCACGCGGCTGTAGACGTCGGAGAGGTTTCGATTCATGTCCCACTTCACATACGTGATCGGCAACGCGTCAAACAGCTCCGACAGACTTTTTACGAGATAATCTCGCACCTCGGGATTACAAAGATCGAGCACGAGCTGATGCCTGCCGGTCGCAGGCGTTCTGCCCGGTTCGGCCAGGACATATTCAGGGTGCGCCCGATAGAGATCGCTGTCCTCGCTGATCATCTCCGGTTCAACCCAGATACCGGCTTCAAGCCCGAGCCCGGTGATTTTGTCATAAAACGGCGCTAAGCCACGTGGAAACTTCTTTTTATTTACGTGATAGTCACCGAGACTTCGCTTATCATCGTCTCTACTGCCAAACCAGCCATCGTCCAGCATAAACAGTTCACAGCCGAGCGATTTCGCCCGCTTTGCCAAACTGAGAAGTTTCTTTTCCGTGAAATCGAAAAAGGTCGCCTCCCAGTTGTTATATACGATGGGACGCGGCTTTTCGCGGAACGCAAAAGGCATCAGTCGGGCGTTGATAAAATCATGGAAGTTCTGCGATACACCGTTGTCGAAATTGTCGCTGAACGTGGCGATGCATAGCGGCACCGTAAATGACTCCCCGGCAGACAATGTCTTTTTAAAACGTGACGGGTGAAGGCCCTGCTGAACCCGGCAAAGATTCATCGAATTCAAGGAGACACTCGTGTAGTGATTGCCGGAATAGATGATATTCAGACCGTAGGCATAACCGCTTTCGTCCCCGGCGAGTAGCATCAGTCCGGGATTATGCTGATTCGAGCTGGTACCGGTCTCGGCTCCGCTCGAAAACGTCCCGACTGTGAGCGGTGCGACAGAGACATGCGCTTCTTTGCCCCAGAGTCCGTGCAGAGTGAGATGTGAAAAGGCACGGTTCGGCAGATCGAGCATGAAGCTCATCTGTTTTAAGATGCGAAAAGGCTCCGTGCCGAGATTGACGACACGCGTCGTCCGCACGATCACATCGAAATCGGAGTAGACGAGATAGATTAGGTCGACGGCAATTAGACTGAATTCATCAACAAGGCGGATCAACAGCGTCTCCGCGCCTTCCTGATCCGGTGCAGGCAGACCGAGCGATAAAAAATCGATTGACAGATCACCGGGAATATCACCTTCTTCGGATACCGGCTCACTATTTCGATAATGGCGATATCCGGCATAGCTCAGATCGACGTTAAACCTGCCGTCTGGCCACTCGATCTCTAATGGGCTTTCCCTGAAATCACCCTTGCCGAAAGACGAATACTCCAAAAGCAGATGGTCGAGGCTGTAAAGTCGATCTTCCGGATCGATCAGGAGACCGCTCAATTCCTGGGTATATTTCAAACGCAAAGGTGTCGGGTCTTGTATCGGCAGCAGAGGGCCGTAATGCAGATGCCTTAAATGGCCGTGCTCGGTCAATTCGAACCAATACGAACTGCGGCGCATCTGG
>DUQI01000109.1 GCA_012837885.1 Fastidiosipila sp. | reverse complement strand
TCCGGTTAAAGCCATAGACGGCCCGCTCCGATTCTCTTTCACTGCCGAATAAGGGGACATCTTCATTTTCGAGCGGCAAAAAAGCCGCCATTAATTTCTTATAATCCATCAAATGCTCCCGCCGCAGCGGGGTACTCCTTTTTACGGTTCAAACGTCATCAAGGTCTGTCGGATCGCACCGACGAGATAGAGCGAACCGAAGGCGACGACCTTACGGTGTCTTTGGCGGGCGATCGAAATCGCTTCCTTGGCCGCCTCGATCGGATCGGGGACGACCTTGACCTTTGCATTATAACCAGCGAAAGCAGCATCCGCCACTTTTTCTGCGAGCTCTTCAGGCGGCAGCGCCCGGTCGGAGGCCGGCGTCGTGCAGATCACGGCTTCCAGGTTCCTGACGGGAGGCTTAAAGAGCGGAGGGATCATGTGGTCGATATCTTTGTCTTTCAACATACCGACGAGCACCACGATCGGCTCATCGGGGAGCAGCTGATCGAGTTGCTCGCGAAGCGCGATCACACCTTCCGGGTTATGCGCACCGTCCAGTAAGACAAACGGGAAGGTACGTAAGACTTCCAGCCGGCCGGGCCAACGCGTGGCACGCATCCCGCTGACCAGCGCATTCATCGACACGTACGATTTCGTCGCGGCGATCGAGAGCGCCGCGTGGATCGATTGGTAGGTCGCCGGATGCTTTGTCTCAAACGTCTCTTTGTCAAACGTGAAATATTGTCCGGACAGCGAACTGTCGAGAATCGAGACATCTTTCGTTCCGATGAAACGAAGCGGCGCAGAGACGGCTCGCGCCTTGTCGGTTAAGACGCGTCTCACATCGGCCGCATCTTCTTCGGTCAGATGCATGTCTTCCGGCATATAAGCAAAGACCGGCACGTTCGGTTTGATAATCCCCGACTTCTCCCAGGCGATCTTTTCGATCGTATCGCCGAGCCGTTCATGATGATCGTGCCCGATCGACGTAATGATCGTCGCGATCGGCCGGTCGATCACGTTGGTCGCATCAAGGCGACCGCCGAGACCTGTTTCTAACACCAGTACGTCACAACGTTCTGACTTGAAGAATAAAAAGGCCACAACCATGATCAATTCGAACTCGGTCGGCGGCTCATGACCTTTGGCGACGATCTTGTCGACCGCATCGCGCACCGTTGTCATATGCAAGGCGAACTCCTCTTCACTGATCTCGCCTGCGGCATCGTCATCATGAAACGCTTTGACGCCGGCTTCGCCTTCCAATATCCGCATGCGTTCGGTGAAGCGAACGAGATAGGGGGACGTAAACCAGCCGACCTTCTTGCCGGCCATCGCCAGGATGTGCGCGACGTAACTCGAGGTCGAGCCCTTGCCGTTCGTGCCGGCGATATGAAAGGTGTCGATACCGAGCTCGGGATGACCGAGTTCTTCCAAAAGCACCGTGATCCGCTCGAGTCCGATACGAATGCCGAAGACGAGCATCGATTCCATATACGCTCTCGCCTCTTCGTATGTCATTGAACGATCGTCCATAACACGCACCTCATTCTTCTATTTCATGATCGTCTTCCAGCGTGGCCGCCTCTTTCAACGGTTTGAACACGGCAAATTTCCCGACCAGATAGTTGCCGATGACGACCGCAATCTGGCCGATCAGCTTGGCATATTCGAGATCCGGTAGGAACTTCGCTCGAAACTTGAACACATTATAGATCAACTGGAAGGTCACGACTTCAAAGAGAAAGGAAATCAGGAGTCGGCTCGCAAAAAAATGGAAGATCTCCGGCCAGATCGGATTCTTCGATTTGAACACGAATTTTCGATTCACGATGTACGCGAACAGGATCGACAGCCCTATCGAGAGCGTCATTGAGATCAGCCAGAGACGCTCGCCGAGCAGGCTGTTGAAGAACGTGTAAACGACGAGGTTGACCAGTGTGGTCAACCCGCCGAAGAAAATATACAAGCCGATCTCCGTCTTTAAAAGCCGTAACAGCTTTTGCCAGATAGACGTCTTCTCGTCAGATTTCACTGTTATCTTCGTCGTCGATCAGCGGACGCTCAGGACGCCTAATTTTCGGTTTCATCGCTCCCGGATCGACGCGACGGATCACGGGACGCGGCGGTGCGGAAGGCTCAGACGGCGGTGTCTTTTCAGCCGGCGTTTCGACCTTCTTTTCCACCGGTTCTTTGACCTCAGGAACCTCAGGCTCTTCCGGCAAGGGGCGTAAGACCATCTCGTCGGCATGCGTGCGCGTCACGTTTCGGCGCGGCGGCAAAGGCGAA
Source organism: Fastidiosipila sp. (assembly GCA_012837885.1). Lineage (GTDB taxonomy): Bacteria > Bacillota > Clostridia > Saccharofermentanales > DTU023 > DUPJ01. The sequence continues at coordinate 2,123 of DUQI01000109.1, read as the reverse complement.
GGTCTCGGCTCTTTAAGCTTCGGCATCGCCGGCAAATCGATGTCGCGTTGACGCGACGCCTGCGGTTTCGGATCTTCTTCCACCTTGATATCGTTTTTAACCGGAGGCGTGACGAGTGGCTGAGCCGGAGTATCCGGTCTTTCATCGAATGACAACGGTTCTTCTTCGACAACCGGCGGAATGGACTTCGATCTGGCACGGTAACCGGCACGGATCGCCCGCTCCAGTTCGCGCTCTCTTTCCATCTCTCTCGACTTTCTGCCGAGCGAACGTAAGAGCAGAATCAGCCAGGTCACGAGCAGTAGGAAGCCGAGCACAAAGATAATCGCCTTCCAGAGGCCGTACTTATAACCGAAGATGCTGATCACCGGTTCGGCGTCGACCGGAATCGTCTCGACCGGTTCGGTCGGTGCCGGCGTCGGCGTCGGTGTCGGTTCCGGCGTCGGTTCAGGTGTCGGTTCCGGTATCGGCACGATCAGCAGACTGAACGGAAACAGCATGTTTCGCGTCTGGTCGTAAAGATAAAACTCACCGTCTCGCCAGGTCACTTCAACGTCCGTCTCTTCAGTCGTCTCTGTCGCCTCAGGCTCTGTCTCTGCTTCCGGATCAGTCTCCTCGCCAGGTTCAGCTTCTTCTTCCGGTTCGGTTTCTTCTTCCGGCGTCTCCGGTTCGGCGTCGGCCGCTTCAGGTACTTCCAGAACACGAGCGTACACGACGTAGACATCTGCCGGATCACCTATGCCCTGTTCGCTGAAAATCGTCTCATATTTTTCGGAGTCCGCCTGGTAGGCAGGCACCAGTTCCCCGTCGATTTCAAGTGTCGTCAACTGGAAATCCGGCGGCAAAATAGCATCCGAAGGCGGCGGCACGATGACAAATGTGTCACCGATCGGTCGAATGACGCGGTACGGCAGATAGCGGTCTTCCGCCTGCCAATGCAGATAGAGACCCGGGTCTCCCTCCGACTCTGCCAACCAGAACAGGCGAGGTCTATTCCCTCCCCGAAGCGTCGTTACTTCGACTTCGTTGACCGTGATCTTCTCCGATTCATACCCGGCCGGGATCAGTACTTCAGGAATCGCTTCTTCGGAAGCATAGAGCGCGACGCCGTCAAAGCGATGGAACGCCGCAACCGGATCACCGGTCTCGGGATCCGTCTCAGGTGTTTCGACAGTCGGCATCGTCGAATCTTCCAACGTGACAGGCGGCACAGGTGCCGGTGTGGTGACGTTCGCCAGCTGCGTCGTCGGCGTCGTTTGACGTGTCGTCGTCGCGGCCGGTCTCGTCGTCGGCGACGCCGTCGGTCCGACGGTCGGAAGCGGGGTGGTCGCCGCAGGATTCGGCGGCTGCTGCGCCCCACCTGATATCTGGAAAGCACCTGTCCCTGCACTGTTAAGATTAACGTCACCGTTAGATGCGCTATTGACACTAATTTGGGCTGAAACCGGTGCTTTTGCGGTGAAGGTCAAACTGAGCACATTGCCAACCGTATAGCTTCCGTGTTGAGCCATGGCGACCAACACGCCATTTGAACCACCGACTTCATGTCCCGATCCGCCTATTCCCCAGGAGCTTCCAACATATGTCAATGCATCCGCGGGATAATTGATCGTGGCATCGAAACCGGAAATCGTCTGCTGAGGACTTAGATTTATCTGCACAACGACCGTGTCACCGACTTTCACTTCTCCTTGCGGTCGAACTTTTGACACAGACATCGTCTGTGCAAATACATCCGTACGCGGTAGGAAGACAGCTGACAGTATCACCAGCAATGCGATAAAAAGTGTAGCGAATCGTTTAAGTTTCACGTTAGTCAGTCCTTTTCTGTGAAATGATGCGGCGTCTCATACGATCATCAAAGATATCTTTCATATCAATCGAGTTGATGAGACCGTCACGGTTCGTGTCCATGGCAGACAGGAATGGTTCACCGATCGACAGTCTCCCCATGCGATGTTCGAACACATGGCTCATATCGATCGAGTTCACTAGCCCATCTCCGTTGGCATCGCCGTAGATTATAACCGTAAGTGTTCTGGCCGGCGACGTCTGTCCCGAAGCATAGAAATGAATCTTGGATCCTGTACCGACGTTTCCTTCCGTGATCACGGCGTTGTCCT
>DUQI01000108.1 GCA_012837885.1 Fastidiosipila sp. | reverse complement strand
CAAAAAGTCGTTGCTCGCTTATCTGTTCTTTAATCCAGTTTGATTCTCTCCATGATCTTTGATCTGCCCAAAGAATATGTGGATATAGAGGATTCCCTTCTTTGTCCACGGATAAACATCCGTCCATATGTCCGGAAAAAGCGATTGCCTTCACCTGCTCCGCGCGATAATCTTTCAGAACCTCTTGCGTCGAATGACACACCGCATCCCACCAATCGGCTGGATCTTGCTCCGCCCAGTTCCCGCGAAAATAACGAGTTTTGTACCGCGCGGTTGCCGAGGCCAAAAGCCGTCCCGATTCATCATATAAACTTGCCTTATTCCCTGAAGTTCCCAGATCGTGCGAAATTAAAAGATTGGGCATGGATTTTCTCCTCGCAAATCATTAGTACCATTATAGTCGGTATAATTACGATAAACGGTACAGAATGTGAGGATCTATAAATTGATGATGATTACCGATGTACTCAGAACCACACTTCTTCAGAAAGCGATTGCAGCGCGACAACAAAGCTATGCCCCGTATTCAAATTTCGCAGTCGGTGCAGCGCTGCTTACAAAGTCTGGAAGCATCTACACAGGTTGCAATGTTGAAAACGCGGCTTTCGGCGCAGGCATCTGTGCAGAACGTACGGCCGCAGTCAAAGCAATTTCTGAAGGTGATGACAAGTTTGTCGCTATCGCTGTCGCCGGGTATCCGATAAATGCTACACGTGAGCAATTATCGCTTGCCTTTCCCTGTGGCATATGTCGGCAGTTTTTGAACGAATTTGCACTACCTAACATGCCGGTGTTTGTTGTTAAGACAGTGAATGACTACGTAGAGACTTCTCTCGAAGAAATATTACCACATGCATTTGGACCAAAAAATCTTAAAAATACACTGGAGGAGTAAAAGATGGAAAAGTTATACCATATTCAACTCGATGATTCACACGGTGCAAAATACGCTATCTTACCGGGCGACCCTGGACGTGTCGAGAAAATTGCGAGCAACCTCAAAAATGCGAGGTTTCTCGGACAAAACCGGGAGTACACGACGTGGATCGGCGAAATCGAAGAGGAGCCGGTTCTTGTCATGTCGACCGGCATGGGAGGCCCGTCCACGGCCATAGGTGTCGAGGAGCTTTTCATAACTGGTGTGACAAATTTCATACGCGTCGGCACCTGCGGCGGAATGCATATCGATGTCAAGGGTGGAGATCTCGTCATCGCAACCGGTGCCATCCGCATGGAAGGCACGTCGAAGGAGTATGTGCCGATCGAATTTCCAGCTGTTGCCAATCTCGATCTGACAAACGCGCTGGTCAATGCGGCTAAAGATAAGCAATACTCCTACCATGCCGGTGTCGTGCAGTGTAAGGATTCATTCTACGGTCAGCACTCACCTGAACGCATCCCTGCAGGATATGAATTGATGCAAAAATGGGACGCTTGGATTAAGGCCAACTGTCTGGCCTCCGAAATGGAAAGTGCCACACTTTTCATTGTGAGCCAGATTCTCGGTGCAAGATCGGCATGTATTCTGAATACCATCTGGAATCAGGAACGGGCGAAAAAGGGATTAGACGACCCACACAGCCATGACACGTCACGGGCGATCGAAGTGACTATAGAGGCAATACGCCAGTTAATCCTTCAAAAGTAGCAAACTTGTTTTGTCTATCACTAGGAATCGACTGCTGTCGATTCCTTTTTCATTCCTTTCTTAACAGAAAACCGCCCGAAGGCGGTCATCTGTCAGGAAAGCAGTGTTTGATAATGGTCGGTGATAAAGGCTATTCGACGGTCGAAAACTCTACGCTCACGTTCGCTGTAATCTCAATCTGCCCGGGAACAATCGGTACTCCAGCCGCAGCTTCTTCCATTGCCATATCTCTGGCAGCGGGGTAATAAATCTGGACTCCACCTTCCGAGATAGTTCTCGGAAAGAGTTCTGCGTCAACACCGGCTGCTTTTGCCAGTACGTTAACCTTGGTCGTGGCCCGCTCGACGGCCAGTGCCAGCGCCTGATCGTAGGCTTCATCACGGTTTTCTTTATCGAAGTAGAGGCTCGAGATATCAGTCGCGCCGGCTTCAACTGTAGCGTCAATCACATCGGCAATTTTCTCGAGATCGCGGATGGTGAGTGCCAAAGAGTTTCTGGCGGCATATCCTTTAAGTACGCGGTTTGAACCGCTATAGTCATATACGACCTCAAGGTTGAGTCTAGACGTTTTGATGTCCTCTTCCGCAAGTCCAGTTGCTTTAATCGCTTCCAGAACAGCGGCCATCAATTCGTTGTTATCGGCCATAGCATCCGCCGCTTTGTCACGCTCGACCGTGACACCGACAGTCAAGTATGCGATATCAGGATCAATGCTGACTTTGCCGGTTCCATTCGCCAAAAAGCTGATGCCTTTTTTGGGTACTTCATCTGTTTCGGCCTGCGCCGGTACACCGCCGATCATGGTCACGGCCAGAAAGCCCATGACGAGCGCCATCGCGATAATGAGAAACTTTTTCATGTATGTTACCTTTCCGCCCTCAGGGCGCTTGATCTTATTTCCACACGAAGTGGACAGTCATTAGACGCAAGCT
>DUQI01000016.1 GCA_012837885.1 Fastidiosipila sp. | reverse complement strand
TGGAAGCGGCCGGTGGTATCGTCGATTACTCGAACGCCAGACCGTGGAGCGAGATCGCTGAAGAGCATCCGATCGTCGATCAGGACAACTCGGCTATCGAGCTGATCACGACCGGTTCGACCTCGGTCGTCAAGACCCTCGACTCGGCGAAAGAAGCGTTCATTCCGCTCGCCGGTAATGTGACCTTCAAATCTGAGCACCCCGGTTCCGGTGAAGGCTGGAAGCGTACGCTCGGTGATGAGAAAGATTCCGCGAACCGTGCCGACATCGGCTTCGCCTCGCGCGACTTCAAAGATGACGAAGACATTTCGAACGGCATGATGTCCGGTGTATACTGTCTTGACGCAGTCGTGACGGCTGTCCACGTCGACAACCCGATCGAGAACATCTCGGCTGAGATGCTGCCGCAAATATTCAAAGGTGAGATCACTGAGTGGTCCGAAGTAAAATAGTATGAGAACGCTGCCAATCCATCCGGGTTATCAGCGGCGTAAGAAAATCATCGATCTAATCGCCCGGGCGATCTTCCTCCTTGCGGGGTTGATCGCCGCGGCGATGATCGTTTTGATTTTCGTCTTTGTGGCAGGCCGCGGCATACAGGTATTTATGCCTGGTTATGAAGGCCGGCAGGACCTCGGTACATTCCTTACGGGGATGCGCTGGCGTCCGGACCTGACACCGCCCGTATACTCGGTCTTGTTCATTATCATTAATACGATCACCACGGCGCTCGGTGCGGCGATATTGTCGTTTCCGCTCTCGGTCCTGACGGCTCTTTTCATCGTCAAGGTTGCGCCGAAGGGGCTCCGCGTGTTCTTTACGACGGTCGTCGAGATCCTGGCCGCCATACCGAGCGTCGTCTACGGTGTGTTCGCCGCCGGCTCGATCACGACCCTTGTGTCGAAACTGGCCGGGATGTTCGGTCAGTCGACTTACGGCGGAAGTTCGATGCTCGCAGTGATTATCCTGCTTGCGATCATGATCTTTCCGACGATCACGTCGCTCTCGATCGTGTCTATCGCTTCAGTCGATAGAAATCTTGAACTCGGTTCATTAGCGCTAGGGGCGTCTCGCATGGAGACGAATTTCAAGGTCATATTGACCTCAGCCAAGTCCGGAATATTCGCCGGCCTGATCCTCGGTCTAGGTCGCGCGTTCGGTGAAGCGACGGCGGTCACGATGGTCGCCGGGAATAAATTGTTCGGTCCGACTTTCAATCTCTTTGATACGACGAGAACCCTCACGACGACGATGTTGTCTGGGCTCTCCGAGACGAGCGGCGTCGACTATGACATCCGCTTCTCGATCGGTGTCGTCTTGATGGTCGTCATCTTGTTGACGAACCTTGCGATCCGACTCGTGAAAAAGAGCATAGGCGGGGTGACGAATGAATAAGCGGCGTAAATTTGCCGACGATGTGCGCACCGTCGTCACTTGGCTATCGACTTCTATTTCCGTCATCGTGCTCGCAGCCATCTTCGTCTTCGTCTTTTCCAGAGGCTGGAATACCTTGAGCTGGGATGTCTTGATGTCGGACTATCATCCGGAGAACATGCTGGTCGAGTTCAGCGATGGCACGCCCGGTCACTTCGAGCGTCCGGCCGACCTCGATGACGCTGATGTCTTCTCCGAAAAATACGGTTTCGCGCTACGCGACGAGATCGACCATAGAAAACAACATCTCATGGTTTTGACCTACATCGCCGACGATTCACCGCTCAGAGATGCCGTCTTTGCCGGCAGCGGTCCGCGTAAAGGCGATAAGATCACGGTGATGGAAGACATGCAGATCCGTCGCTTCGATTACATGAGTGAAGCGCGCGGCAGAAAATCGCCGGCCGGTTTCATGGGCAACCAGAAGACAGCCGACGAGACGATCGAGCGCATCGAGACGGATGGCTCCGCGTTGATCGGCATGTTCTATCAGTCGACGGGAGGCGGTATGCGAGGCTCACTCGTCGCCACCTTGATGTTGATCGGGTTGACCCTGGTCATCGCTTTGCCGATCGGCATTGCCGCGGCCGTCTATCTGCATGAGCTGGCTCCGAAGAACAAATTCACATCGGTGATTCGCTCATTTATCGAGATGCTGTCCGGTGTGCCCTCGATCGTCTTCGGCCTGATGGGTATGACGATGCTCTTTTCGGTGACGGCTCTGTTTGGCATTACGACGCAGAGTATTTTACTCGGCGCGTTGACCTTGTCGGTCATCTTGTTTCCGGTGATCATCAGGCAGACGGAGGAAGCCCTGATCGTCGTACCGGACGGCCTGCGCATGGCCAGCTTATCGCTCGGTTCGTCGCACACACAGATGATTTTCAAGGTGATCTTGCCGAATGCGCTGCCCGGTATTTTGACGGCGACCCTGCTGTCAATATCGCGGATCATCGGTGAATCGGCCGCCTTGATCTATACGATGGGAGTGGCGATCAACGATCATCCGGAGATCGGCCGTTCCGGCACGTCTCTGGCCGTGCAGATCTGGACAGTGATGACCGGAGAACAACCAAACTTTGAATTGGCGAGTGCCATCTCGATCGTTATACTGATCATGGTTCTCGTCTTGAACTTGACGGTAAAAGGCATTTCCTCGCGCCTGAACCGTAAATGGAGAACATAGTACATGGATGCAAGAATGACAACTGACCCGATGATCGAGTCGCCTCAGACCGAGCCGCAGGCATCATCGGAACTCGATGTGAAGCCGGAGACGCCGGAAGAGACAAAACCTGCCAAGCAGGTGCGTATGCCGGATCCAAAGCTCGACCCGAACAGCCCGAATGTGTTCGAGGTGAGAGACCTCAATCTCTATTACGAGAAGTTTCATGCCTTGAAGAACGTGACGATCGACATTCCGAAAAACCACGTGACCGCGTTTATCGGTCCTTCCGGTTGCGGTAAGTCGACGCTTCTGCGTTGCTTCAACCGCATGAACGACCTGATCGACGGGGTGAGGATCGACGGCAGCATTACGATGGAAGGCCAGGATATTCACAGCAAGGACCTCGACGTCGTCAATCTGCGAACGGAAGTCGGCATGGTGTTCCAGGCGCCGAACCCGTTCCCGATGAGTATCTTCGACAACGTCGCCTACGGCCTTCGCTGTCAGGGAATCCGGGACATGAAAAAACTGCGCGTCGTGGTCGAAGATTCGCTGAGAAAAGCGGCGCTCTGGGAAGAAGCGAAAGATCATCTGCATCGAAACGCCTTGAAACTGTCGGGCGGTCAGCAGCAGCGGCTCTGTATCGCGAGAGCGATCGCACTCGAGCCGAAAGTGATCTTGATGGACGAGCCGACATCGGCTCTAGACCCGATTGCCACCGCGCATATCGAAGACTTAATCGAAGAACTGAAAAAACTCTATACTATTATTATCGTGACGCACTCGATGAATCAGGCGGCGCGTATCAGTGATAAGACGGCGTTCTTCTTACTCGGAGATCTGGTGGAAGTCGGTGATACTTCGGAAGTGTTCCACGTTCCGAGGGATAAACGCACCGAAGATTACATCTCAGGTAAATTCGGTTAATAAAGGGGTGGGATATGGCCGTACGTATTGAATTTCAACGAGAACTACAAGCACTGCATGAGCAGATCATCCGCATGGGCGCCGCCGTCGAACAGGCGATCGGCCTGGCGGTTGAAGCGCTGATTAACCTAGATGTCGAGCTCGCTCAAAAAGTGATCGACGGCGACGACGTCATCGATGAGATGGAACGCGAGATCGATCGCAACTGCGTGCGTCTGATCGCACTGCAGCAACCGGTAGCGAGAGATTTGCGAGACGTCACTGCGAACTTGAAGCTGATCACGGACTTGGAGAGGATTGCCGACCACGCGACCGATATCTGTCAAGCGGTGAAAACGCTCGTCAAAGCACCGTATGAGTTTTCCATTCCGCATGATGTGGTCGTGCTCGCCGACATGACGCGCCGGATCATTAAGGCGGCGCTCGATTCTTACGTCAATCGCGACAAGCAACAGGCAGAAGAGACGATCCGTATGGATCGTCAGATCGATAAACTCTATCGTCAGCTTAAACGCTATTTCGTGCACCAAATCGCGATTGATCGTGATAACGTGCCTCAGCTCGTGGACTTGCTCCTCATCGCCAAACATTTCGAACGCGCCGGAGACCATGCGCAGAATGTGGCCGAGTGGGTGATCTACTTTATCGAGGGACGTCATGCGATCTACGAAGAAGAGGAAGCGAAGAATGCTAAAAAAACCGATAGTCATCGTTGAAGATGACCATGTGATCGCCGAGCTGATCGAATACAACTTAAAAAATGAAGGCTTTGTCACCGAGGTGTTCGCGAGCGGAGACCTGATGGTCAAAGAGTTGAACCGGCTGGAAACGTCCGGTGTATCACTGTTCATTTTGGATGTCATGATGCCCGGTATGGACGGTTTTGAGGTGTGTGCGCTCCTGCGGCGAAAAGCCCACTTTGATTTGACGCCGATCCTGATGCTGACCGCGAGGGCGACTGAGACCGATAAGGTCACGGGGCTCGAGACGGGCGCCGATGATTACCTGACGAAACCGTTTGGTATCAGAGAATTACTCTCGCGTGTGCACAGCCTGGTGCGCCGCTACGCCAAGATCTATGCGACCAGAGAAAAAATCGAAGGTGAGATGGAAGCCGAATCGCCGGACGTGATCACGATCGGCCACGTCTCGTTGGATGACGCCCGACACCGGGTGTACCTCGATGGCGAAGAGATCGAGATGACGAACCGCGAGTACGAGCTTTTGAAGTTTTTGATGCGAAACAGCGGCATCGCCTACACGCGCGACGAGCTTTTAAACCATGTCTGGGGCTTCGATTATGCAGGCGAGACGAGAACGGTCGACGTCCATATCCGTCAGCTCAGAAGAAAACTGGAACGAGACGATAAAGCGCCGACGCTGATCGAGACGGTCAGAGGGCGCGGCTACCGTTTCTACGAAGAGAACGCATGAAGAAAAGCACGATTTTGACAGCGGCCGCTCTATTGTTCCTCGGCTTTCTGATCGTGTTGCTGGTCGGTCGCACCTCGATCACCAATCCGCGGCTGGAAGGTCGCTTTATCTGGACCGTCGCGATCACGGCGGTCCTGACGCTTCTCGTCATCGGGCTTTTATTTTGGAAAGCGATACGCGAACTGAACGAGACGTCGCGGGATCTGAAATCGCTCGGTAAGGAACTAGCGGCCGGCAATTATGCGGCTCGTGTGATCGGTGCCCATCACACCAGATCGGTGCTTCGAAGTGTGGCGATCGAACTGAACGAGATGGCGGAACAACTGGAGATGAGTTCGCGCAACATGCAGGAGAAGACGGCCCGACTCGATGCGATCTTAAACTCGATGGTCGATCCACTTGTCATGGTCGACCAGGATCTCTGGGTTCACTTCATGAACACCTCGGCCAGCCGCATCTTTTCGCGAAATCTGACGCCGGATGAAAACCCGTTCCCCCTTATTTTATTGACCGGCAGCAAGACGACCGAGCGCCTGGCGAGAGAAGCCGGCGTCGAAGGGCAGGCGAGTGAAGAAGCGATCAGCATGCTGACTTCGAAAGGCCGGCGCGAGTTCGATGTCGTCGCCGTTCCAGTCAGAGAAGGCGGCGAAAAAGAGCATACGATTTTGATCTTTGACGATCGAACCGACGAACACCGCATGCAGGACATGCGTGCCGAGTTTGTCGCGAACGTGACCCATGAACTAAAGTCGCCGTTGACCTCGATCCGCGGCTTTGTCGAAACGTTGAGGCGCAGCAACCCGTCCGATGAGGCGGTGCGTGAGCGCTTTCTCGACATCATCGAAATCGAAGCCGAACGCCTCGAACAGCTGATCACGGACATTCTCGTCTTGTCCGAAATCGAATCGAAAAAGACGGAACGCGATCTTGAGACGCTGAATTTAAATGACATCGTGGAAGAAGTGCTGGTCTTGTTCGATGAAAAAGCGGACGAGAAAAAGATTACGATCATGGCCGAGACGGAAGGCGAAGGCGTCGAGCTGACGGCGAACCGGAATCGCCTGAGACAGATATTTATCAACTTGATCGACAACGCGATCAAGTATTCGGATACCGGCGGTAAGGTTTGGATCGATTACACCAGAACGCCAAACCAAGGCGTCTTGATCAGCGTGAAAGATAACGGCCGCGGCATCGATGCGGATCATCAGACGCGCATCTTCGAACGATTCTATCGCGTCGATCGCGGACGCAACAGAGGCGCCGGCGGCACGGGACTCGGTCTTTCGATCGTCAAGCATATCGCTCAGCTCTATCAGGGGAAAGCCTGGGTCGAGTCGGAACCGGGCAGAGGGGCGACCTTTTTTGTCAGCCTGATGCTCTAATCGACTGTTAAATAAACGGCTTTTCGCTGACTCTTTTTACCTGGCTTCGCCCACTCGTTTTCGTTACTTTTTCGTCGCATCCCATATGATAAGATAGCGCCGGGAGGTTCCATGGAGCACGATTTTTTGCCTGATGAGTGGCAGCAATTCTATGCCGACTGCGTCAACTGTCGCGCCTGTAGTCTCGGTGAACTGCGGCAAAATGCCGTCGTTTATCGCGGTGCGCTGAATGCGCCTTTATTCATTCTGGGCGAAGGTCCCGGCGAAAAAGAAGATCTGCAGGGGAGGCCATTCGTCGGCCGTTCCGGTCATCTTCTGGACACCTTGCTGCAGGCGATCGATTTACCGCTCGATCAGGTGCATATCGGAAACATCGTCAAATGCCGGCCACCGGGAAATCGGGTGCCGACGGAAGCCGAGGCGACGTCCTGCGAACCGCTCCTGACGCGTCAGTTTGACTTGGTCAAGCCGAAAATTGTCCTTCTAATGGGAGCCACTGCTTATAAGTATTTCACCGGTCAGAGCGACCCGATCACGAAGATCCGCGGTATGTGGCAACGCCACAGGGGTATGGATGTCATGCCGACCTTTCATCCTGCCTACGTCCTGCGCAACAATCGGCATCGTTTGCCGCTCTACGATGACCTCCTAGCCGTAAAGAAACGGTTGGAATCGACACTTTTAGAAGAAAAGAACCATGAACAAGTTTAAGTTGACGACGGACATGCGTCCGACCGGAGATCAGCCGAAAGCGATCGCCGACATATGTGACGGGTTTAGAAACGGCATGCCGGCGCAGACCCTGCTCGGCGTGACCGGATCCGGTAAGACGTTCACCATGGCGTCCGTCATTCAGGAACTGCAGCGGCCGACCCTCGTGATCGCTCACAATAAGACGTTGGCCGGTCAGCTCTGTGCCGAGTTCATGGCGTTCTTCCCGGAAAATGCCGTCGAGTATTTTGTCAGTTACTACGACTACTATCAACCGGAGGCGTACATCCCCTCCAGTGACATCTATATTGAAAAGGATTCCTCGATCAACGACGAGATTGATCGCCTGCGCCACTCGGCGACGTCGTCGCTCTTGGAGCGCCGCGACGTGATCGTCGTCGCATCGGTCTCTTGTATCTACGGTCTCGGTTCGCCCTCCGATTACAAAAACCTTATGGTCTCGGTGCGTCCCGGCATGCAAAAATCGAGAGAACAGGTGATGGCTGAACTCGTCGCGATTCAGTTTTCGCGCAACGATTACGAAGCGAAACGCGGCACGTTCAGAGTCAGAGGCGACGTCATCGATATTCATGCCGCTTCCGCCGACAACCTGCTTATCCGTGTGTCTTTTTTTGGTGATGAGATCGAGCGCGTATCGGAATACGATGCGCTGACCGGTCAGTTCATCGCCAATCGTCATTACGCCTCGATCTTTCCGGCCAGTCACTATGCGACCGATCGCGAGAACGTGAAGTCGGCTGTCGTGTCGATCCTGCAAGAGCTCGATGAGCGACTGAATGAGCTGCGAAGCGAAGGGAAGCTCTTGGAGGCGTATCGGCTCGAACAGCGCACACGCTATGACATGGACATGCTTTTGGAAACCGGATTCACCAAGGGAATCGAAAACTATTCGAGACACTTGACAGGCCGCAGCCCCGGCCAGCCGCCGTATACGCTGCTCGACTTTTTTCCCGACGACTATCTCTTGTTTATCGATGAATCGCATGTCACTGTGCCGCAGATCGGCGCGATGTACGAAGGCGACCGCTCGCGCAAAGTGTCGCTCGTCGACTTCGGTTTTCGGCTGCCCTCGGCTTTTGACAATCGGCCGCTCAAATTCGATGAGTTTGAAGCGAGGATGGGGCAGACCTTGTTTGTCAGCGCCACGCCGTCCCGTTATGAGGCGGCCCATGCGACGCAGGTCGTGGAACAGGTGATCCGACCGACCGGTCTCGTCGACCCCAAGGTCTTCATCCGTCCCGTCGACGGTCAGATCGAGGATCTGATGGCTGAGATTAAAGAAGTAACCGCGCGCGGGGAACGCACTCTGGTGTTGACCTTGACGAAGCGGATGGCCGAGGATCTGACCGACTTTTTCAGAAAAGAAGGCCTGAGTGTCGCTTATCTCCATTCCGATATTGTCACGGTCGAACGACTGAAGATTCTGCGGAGTCTGAGAAAAGGCGAATTTGACGTTCTGGTCGGGATCAATCTTTTACGGGAAGGTCTCGATTTACCGGAAGTCTCCCTGATCGCCATTTTGGACGCGGACAAGGAAGGCTTTTTGCGTTCCGTTACCTCGCTCGTCCAGATCATCGGACGCGCGGCGAGAAACGTCAACGGCAAGGTGATCTTGTATGCCGATGAGGTGACGCGTTCGATGGAACAGGCGATCGCCGAGACGAATCGACGGCGCGAGATTCAGGAGGCATACAACGAAGCACACGGCATCACGCCGACCTCGATCGTGAAGGAAGTCAGAGATGTGATCGATACGGAAGCGGAAGGGTCGGACGAGGGGCGTCGGCAATTGCCCGATACGGCTGAAGATGACATACTGGATCTACAGTATTCCAACATGTCCGATGCCGAGCTTTCGCAACTGGAAAACCGGTTGAATCGAGAGATGAGACAAGCAGCGAAGGCGATGGCTTTTGAAGAAGCGGCAACGCTGAGAGACCTATTGATCGCCCTCAAAGGCGAGAAAGCGGAACGTGCGCGTAAAGGAGTGTCGTAATGGAAAACAACAGCAATGTATCCTTCCAACGTTTTGAAGAGTGGAAAGACAAAGCTCGCTACGGCGAGGCGATTGCGGCGGAGCTCGCCGCACTCACCTGGCCGTCGATCGAGATCGAAGACCGGTTCTATCAGCATCTGTCCTTCGGTACGGCGGGACTGCGCGGTATCCTTGGAGCCGGCACGAACCGCATGAACGAATTTACGGTGGCGCGGGCGGCGACCGGATATGCCAAATACCTGATGTCGCTCGGTCCCGGTGTGATGCAGCGCGGGGTCGCGATCTCTTACGATTCGCGCGCCCGCTCGGCCGAGTTTGCCGAGATCACGGCGCGGATTTTCGTGACGCATGGGATAAAGGTGTATCTGTCCGATACGCTCCGCCCTGTACCGATGCTCTCCTTTGCGATTAGAAAGTATGACTGTTCCGGCGGTGTGATGATCACGGCCAGTCACAATCCGAAAGCCTATAACGGATTTAAAGCTTACGGTGAAGACGGCAGCCAGTTGCCACCGGAAGGGGCGGCGATTGTCTCGGCCGAGATGGATAAGATTGTCGATATGCCGGAAGCGCTGGCGAGTGCTTTGCCGCTTGAGAAAGCCAAAGCCAGTTCGCTCTGGCAGGAACTTTCGCATGAGCTCGATGAAGCATACATCGAGATGCTTTTGAAAATGGCCTACAACAAAGATGCGGTGGCCAGACAAAAAGATCTGAAGATTGTCTATACACCTTTACACGGAGCCGGCAACGTGCCGGTGCGCACCGTGCTCGACCGTCTCGGTTTTCAAAAGGTACTGGTGGTGGCGGAGCAGGAGAAACCGGATCCGGACTTTTCCACGGTCGCAGTGCCGAACCCGGAGTTGCCGGAAACGCTCAGTATGGCTATCGAACTGGCCAAAGCCGAAGGCGCCGATCTGGTCATCGGCACCGACCCGGACGGCGATCGCTGCGGCGTGGCCGTCAGAGACAACGACCAGTTTAAACTGTTGGCCGGGAACGAGATCGGGCTCTTGTTGCTCGACTATATTCTCGAGACAAAAAAACAACGCGACATGTTGCCGGAGCGGTCCTTTGCGGTCACGACGATCGTCTCCAGCCGTTTGACCGGAACGATCGCCGAGCATTTCGGCGTCGACCTTTATACGACCCTGACCGGATTTAAGTTTATCGGCGAATTGATCAAGGAATTGGACGAATTCGGCGAGCAGCATTTCCAGTTCGGCTTCGAAGAGAGCTTCGGCTATCTGGCCGGTACGGAAGTCAGAGACAAGGATGCCGTCGTCGCCTCGATGCTGCTGTCCGAGATGGCGGCCGTCGAAGCCGATCACGGTCGCACCTTGAAAGACCGTTTGCATCGTCTCTATGAAAAGTACGGCTATGCAGCGGAACGCACCGTCGCTTACGAGCTGGCAGGCAAGGTTGGGTTGGAGCGTATCGCCGGCGCGATGCAGCACCTGCGTGACCATAAGGAAGACGGTTTACCCGGCTTTGAGGTCAAGGCCGTGCGCGATTATCTGACAGGTGAGCATCTCGATCTGGTACCGGACGCCAATCCGCCGATCGACGTACCGAGCTCAAATGTCTTGCTCTATGAGCTCGGCGGCAGAGATTATATCTGCGTCCGTCCATCCGGTACGGAACCGAAGCTGAAGGTCTATTTGAATTTCTACGGAGATAAGGAGCAAACGAAAGAAAAGCTCGCGGCTGCTCTCGTCAGTCTCGACAAGACGATGCACACATTGCTGGAGGCGTAGATGTCTTTTACTCATCTTCATCTGCATACGGAATACAGCCTTTTGGACGGAGCCAACCGGATCGACGAGATCGCGGGACACGTCAAGTCACTCGGCATGGACAGTGTCGCGATCACGGATCACGGGGTGCTGTACGGAACACTGGATTTCTATCAGGCGATGAAGAAAGAGGGCGTCAAGCCGATTCTCGGCTGTGAGATGTATGTGGCGCCTCGAAGCTATACGGAGAAAGAGGGAAGAGCCGACAAAGACCCGTACCATCTGATTTTGCTGGCTGAGAATATGACCGGTTGGCAGAATCTGATGTGGCTCGACTCCGAAGCGTTTATCCGTGGTTTTTACTACCGGCCGCGTATCGATTTTGAACTCCTCAAAGACCGCCATGAAGGCCTGATCTGTCTTTCCGCCTGTCTGGGTGGTGAGATCCCGCAATTGATTTTGCAGGGGCTGACGGCGGAGGCGAAGAATAAGGCGCTCGAGTACGATGCGCTTTTCGGTCGCGGCAACTTCTTTTTGGAATTGCAGGCCAACGGATTGGCCGAGCAGCAGATCGTGAATACGGAGCTGATCAAGATCTCTGAAGAGACCGGTATCCCGCTCGTCGCCTCGAACGATTGTCACTACACGAAAAAGAGCGATGCCTTCTCGCATGACGTCCTGCTTTGCATGCAGACCGGCAAGACGATCAACGATGAGAACCGGATGAAGATGGAGACCGACGAGTTTTACATCAAAAGTCCGGAGGAGATGCAGGCGGCGTTTTCCCATGTGCCGGAGGCCTTGGAAAACACGAGGAAAATCGCCGATCGCTGCAATGTTGAACTCGATCTTAGACGCAACTTTTCGCTGCCTGATTTTTCGACGCCGAATGAGGAATCGGCAGCCGATTATCTGAGAAAGATCAGTGAGGAGGGGCTGACGAAACGCCTCGCCGTGATCGAGACGATCGATCCGCACGAAGATTACTGGACGAGGCTCGATATGGAGCTCGATGTGATCATCGGCATGGGCTACGCCAACTACTACCTGATCGTCTGGGACTTCGTCCGCTTCGCCAGAGAGTCGAATATCTTCGTCGGTCCGGGGCGCGGCTCCGGTGCGGCTTCCCTGGTCGCCTACGCCTTGCAGATTACGAATATCGACCCGATCCGCTATAACCTCCTGTTCGAGCGTTTCTTGAACCCGGAACGGGTCAGTATGCCGGACTTCGATATCGATTTTTGTATTGAAAGACGGGCCGAGGTCATGCAGTACGTTACCGACAAATACGGTGAGGACTATGTGGCTCAGGTCATCTCATTCGGTACGCTCGCGCCGCGGCTCGTCATCCGAGACGTCGGTCGTGCACTCGACATCCCTCTGTCTTTTACCGATCGTCTCGCGAAAATGGTGCCGTTCATGGCGCCGGGCAACAAGAAAATAACGCTCGACATGGCGCTCCAGATGAACAGCGATCTGAAGCAACTCTATGAAGAGAACGAGGATGCGAGAAAGATCATCGATCTCGGTAAACGCTTTGAAGGCATGCCGCGTCACAGCTCGACCCATGCGGCCGGTGTCGTGATCACGGGAAGTCCCGTCGCCGAGCTCGCCCCTCTGTCCAGAAACAACGACATCATCGTCGTACAGTACGCGAAAAACAGTATCGAGTCGGTCGGCTTGATGAAGTTTGACTTCCTGGGGCTTCGTACCTTGACCGTGCTACGTGAAGCGGCCGACATGGTCGAAGAAAATCACGGGGTTAAAGTCGATTTCGAAGCCTTGAGTTTTGACGATCCGAAGATCTACAAGATGATCGCCGACGGAGAGACGGCCGCGATCTTCCAGTTGGAAGGCTCCGGCATGACGTCTTTTATGAAGGAGCTGAGACCGGAGTCATTTGAAGACATCATCGCCGGTATCAGTCTCTACCGCCCCGGCCCGATGGAGCAGATTCCGCAGTTTGTCAAAGCGAGACATGACAAGAGTCAGATCCGCTACGAACATCCGCTTTTAGAGCCGATCCTGGACGTCACCTACGGGTGTATGGTGTATCAGGAGCAGGTGATGCAGATCGTCAGAGACCTCGGCGGATTCTCCATGGGACAGTCGGATAATATCCGACGCGCCATGTCGAAAAAAGACGGCGAGCAGTTCGCGCGCTATAGGAAACTCTTTATCTACGGCGGAGAAGAAGGCGATTTGAAAGTCGACGGCGCGATCAAGCGCGGTGTGCCGGAAGACGTCGCGATCAATATCTTTGAGGAAGTGACCGCCTTCTCCGGCTATGCCTTCAACAAAGGACATGCCAGCGCCTACGCCGTCGTCGCCTACTATACGGCCTGGATGAAAGCGTATTATCCGGTCGAGTTCATGGCCGCGATGCTGAACAGTTTCAACGACATCGGCAAGATCTCGACCTATATCCGCGATGCGATCGATATGGGGCTGCAGATTTTGCCGCCTGACATCAACAAGAGTGTCGGCCGCTTCGTCGCGGAAGACGGCAATATAAGATTCGGCCTCGGTGCGATCAAAAATATCGGTGCTAACGTCGTCGCCGAAATCGTCGAAGAACGAAAGACAGGCGGTGTTTTCACGAGTTTCGGTGACTTCATGCGCCGTATCGTCAAGCGCGGCGTCGGTAAGGCGGTCGTCGAAAACCTGATCAAGAGTTCAGCCCTGGACGGTTTCGGCGTTGCCCGTGCCAGGCTCTCCGCCGTCTACGAACCGTTCATGAACCAGATCGCCCGGGCGAATAAACAGGCGATGGAAGGTCAACTGTCAATCTTCTCGCTCGGTCAGGTTGAGGAAGTCGATGTCGAACCGCAGTATCCGAACTTAGAGGAACTGCCACATAAGCAGCGGCTCGATCAGGAAAAAGAGATGCTCGGTATCTATCTGTCCGGCCATCCGCTCGATCGATATGAGCAGGCGATCGGCAGCATGGATACACTGGCCGCGAGAGCGCTTCAGGTTATAGACCATGATGACGAAGAACGCCTGGTCGAAGATGTCTTGTTCGAGGACAATCAGCCGGCGATCATGTGTGGTCTCGTGATCGAACGCAAACTGATGACAACGAAGAAAAACGACCGCATGTGTCGACTGTTGGTGGAAGACAAGACCGGTTCTTTTGAAGTCATCGTCTTTCCGAAACTGTACGAAGAAGTCAAAGATGAGATCGGTGAAGGTCAGGTGCTCGTGATCGGCGGTAACCTGTCGGTGCGAACGGAAGGCATATCGCTGAAGGCGAAACGCATTGTCGAGATCACGCCGAAGCAAAACGGCATGCCGAAGGAACTGCAGTCGTTTTATCGTCGTATAAGAGCGAATGGTCAGCAAAAAGCGGAACCGGAGAAAAAGGAAGCCAAACGTCCGTTGCCGCCGCCTGACTATCTAAACCATCTGGCGCCGGTCGTCGAGTCTGAGCCGGATCTGGAAGAACCGGCAGCCAAAGGATTTGCCATCCGCTGGGCCGGAGAAACGGATAAAGAATCGCTGGCGCCGCTCTTTGCGATGCTCGAGTACTTCCACGGATCGCTGCCGGTGCATCTCTATCTCGTTAAGGAAAAACGCGTGCGACGGCTCGGTTCGCGCTTTCAGGTGACGGATCGTCCGGAGGAGCTATCGCTTTTTGCCGAGCGGTTCGGCGTCGATAACGTCGGACTCCTCTAAAACTGATAGCGCGGCGTTTCGTGTGGAGCGACCGGCTCCCGCGTAGCTTCGTTGAAACAAGGTTCCACGATCGGCCGGATGTTTTCCCGCGTCATGTAATGGAAGTGACCGCTCGCTTTGACCCTGAAGAAACCGAACGATACCGGCTCGATGAAGATGGTCAACGCCTCGTCGGCGTAATCAAAAGTCAGAGCCGTCATCTCCTTATGCCATTCATCTTTTTCTGCTTTGTAGGTGCTGGGCGCGACGCGAAGATTTTCTATGGCTGTCGTAACTTCGCGTAAATCAGCCGGATCGCTTAACTCGATCCGGTAGATGCCGTCGGAAAAATGTCGATAGATGGATATGCGCTCTAGTTTCATATCAGCGACGAGTGAGGAAAGGTTGATTCGCCTTTCGGCTTTTACCTCGTACATGATAAACAAAGAGGCGAAAGCGAGTATAACGAGGCCGATCACCAAAGCGAGTACAATGCGCAGGGTCTTTTTCATGGAAAAATCTTATCGCACTCCTTTTTGTTAAGATGACAGATGGCGAGACGAAAAACATGATGAAAGCGGCCGTGACACTCACCTTGCCTAACGTTACACTAGTGGAACGGAATTGGATACGTGAAAATGCCGTTTTTACCCGGCAAGGTCGGTAAAGGAGTGCGCGATTCGTTATAATATCTCAAGTTTCGGAAAGGACTGATACTAAAGACATGGAACGCGAACGGACAAGAAATTCGGCGCATTTGAATATTGGAGTACTGACGAGCGGAGGCGATGCCCCGGGCATGAATGCGGCGATCCGTGCCGTGACCCGCGGTGCGCTGAATCACGGGCATAAGGTGTTCGGCATCAGACGCGGATATCACGGTCTCTGGCGAGGTGATATCTATGAGATGAACAGCCGGACGGTGTCGGAGATCATTCACAAGGGCGGCACGTTTCTGATGACCGCCAGATCGAAGACGTTTGAAACGCCTGAAGGAATCCAAAAGGCCGTCAGCATGTGCAAGGTGTTTGAACTCGACGCGATCGTCGCGATCGGCGGCGATGGAACGTTCAAAGGCGCTTTGGAGCTTTCCAGAGCTGGCATTCCGGTGATCGCCATTCCGGCGACCATCGATAATGATATCGGCTGCACCGACTATTCGATCGGTTATGACACGGCGCTCAATACGGCGATCGAAGCGATCGATAAGCTGCGCGATACGGCGTCTTCGCATGAGCGCTGCTCGGTCGTCGAGGTGATGGGCCGCCACGCCGGTTATATCGCTCTCAATACGGGTGTGACGGCCGGAGCCGAAGTCATCTTGATCCCTGAAGTCGATTTTGACTTTGAAAAAGATATCGTACACACCCTGATCGAAGACAGAAATGCCGGCAAAAACCATTATATTGTCGTCGTCGCTGAAGGCGCGACATCCGGCCTGGAACTCGCCAAACGGATCGAGAGTGCGACCGGGATTGAGACGCGCGCGACGACGCTCGGCTATCTCCAGCGCGGTGGTTCGCCGACCTGGCGTGACCGTTTCATGGCGTCGACGATGGGGCTATCAGCCGTCGACTGTCTGGAAGAAAAACGCTTCAACCGCGCCATCTGCTTCAAAGACGGACATTTGGAAGACCTCGATCTTGAAGCGGCGCTGCAGATAAAGAAAACGATCGATGACGACTACGTCGCCTACCTCGACCGTCTGACCATGTGATGAATGCGCGTGAAGGTTGAGTGGACAATCCCGAATATTCTGACCCTGCTCCGGCTCCTGGCGATCCCGGTGCTCTGCTTTTTGATCTGGCAATGGCCGGAACATAAGGTCAAGGCGTTTGTCGTGTTCCTCGCGATCTGGTTTACCGATCTTTTAGACGGCTATATCGCGCGCCACTACAACATGGAGACGGAGTTCGGCAAACTATTCGATCCGCTGGTCGATAAGATCTTTCAACTGGCGACCGCGATCACGATGTTTTTGATCAACAGAATCCCGGTCTGGGTGCCGTTGTATTTACTCGTGAGAGAACTTCTTATGGTGTTCGGCAGTATCTTCGTTTTGAAGAACAAGGACCTGGTCGTGCACTCGAGTCTGATCGGCAAGATCGCCACGTTTCTGTTTGTCGTCGCCTTCGCCGCCCTCTTTTGGGTGCCGAGTGAGCCGCGCTATATCAGAGACTTGATCTTTTTGCCGCCTGTGTTGGTGTCATTTATTGCGACCGTTTTTTACGCGTCGCGAAACCTTTTTGGAAATCGTCATGTCCATCGCGAAGAAAACGCTAAAGACGCTTGAATTTGATAAAGTCATCGAGTTGCTCGTGACTGAAGCGCAATCAGGTCCCGGTAAGGCGGCCTGTGCCGACCTGACTCCGTCGACCGAGATCACGGAAGTACGGGCGGCGTTGGCTGAAACGGACGATGCCGTCTCTTATGTCTTGGAGTTTGCCCCCCTGCCATTGGGCGGGATCAATCCGATCGGCGGTGCCGTACGCATGGCCGCCGGTGGCGCTGTCTTGGAGCCGAAAGATCTATTGCAGATTGCCTCCTTCCTGCGTGCCGTGAAGCGCTTGAAGTCTCTGATCCCGGAGAGTGAACGGCGCCAGCCGACGCGCCTCGTTTTTGAGCGTCTCGTCACCCTGGTGCCTCTTTCCGATCTTCTAAGCGCGATCGAGAAGGCGATCGTATCGGAAGATGAAATATCTGATCATGCGTCCCCATTACTCTTTTCGATCCGTCGCCGCATCGTCGCTGCGCAAGATGAGATCAAGACGAGGCTCGAGCAATTGATCCGAAAAGGTGGCGATGCACTGCAGGAAGCGATCGTGACGCTAAGAGGTGACCGCTACGTCGTGCCGGTCAAAGCATCCCATAAACGCGCTGTGCAGGGGATCGTGCACGATACGTCGTCATCCGGCCAGACCGTATTCATCGAGCCGATGGGGGTTGTCGAAAAGAACAACGAGATCAGGGAACTGCGTGGTCAGGAACGAGACGAGATCTACCGTATCCTCTCCGAATTGTCGGCCGTTGCCGGTAGTCAGGAACACGCGTTGATCTTGAATGCCGAGATGCTCAAGGTTTTGGATTTTTCGATGGCGAAAGCGAAGCTCGCTTTGAAAATGAAAGCGATGCCGCCCGTCTTGAATACGAACGGCAGACTGAAATTGAAGAGCGCAAGACACCCCCTGATCGACCCGAAAGTCGTGGTGCCGATCGATTTTGCGCTTGGTGGCGACATCAAGACCGTAGTGATCACCGGCCCGAATACGGGCGGTAAGACCGTCTCTTTGAAAACCTGCGGCTTATTGAGCCTGATGGCCATGGCCGGTCTTCTTATCCCGGCAGCCGAACACTGCGATGTACCTGTGTGGCCAAACGTTCTGGCCGATATCGGTGAGGAACAGAGCATCGAGCAGAGTCTTTCGACCTTCTCCGCGCATATGCGTCATATCGTCGATATTGAAAGGGATGCGGAGGAAGGCGCGCTCGTCTTACTCGATGAACTCGGTGCCGGTACCGACCCGTCGGAGGGGGCGGCTCTCGCCGTCTCGATTCTCGATACTCTGCTTCGTCGCGGCACCCTGACAATCGCCACGACCCACTACAAAGAGCTGAAAGGCTATGCGCTGAACACGGACGGCGTCGTCAACGCGAGCTGTGAATTCGATTTGAATACGCTGCGTCCGACGTACCATTTGTTGTTCGGTGTGCCGGGTGTCAGCCAGGCGTTTGCGATTTCCAAAAGGCTCGGTTTGCCGGACCGTATCATTGAGGACGCCGCCGCTTTGATCTCCGATGAAGGTGCGCGCTTTGAGGAGATGGTCGGTGCGATCCGGCAAAGCCATCTCGAAGCGAAGCGCATGGAAGAGGAGATCGAGAATCTGAAAAAGGAAGCGAAAGCGGCGGAGGCGACTCTAAGAGCCGAGCGGAAAAAAGCGGAGCGTGAAGCAAAAGCCCTGCTCGCTGAAGCGAGAGAAAAAGCGTCCGAACTCTATGAGTCGGCGAGAGAAGACGTCGAATCGACGTTGGCCGAGCTGAAGGGTAAAGCGAGTGGCATCGACCATAAGGCGGCGAGCGACATCAGGGGGCGTCTCAATGTTGGGCAACAGCAGCTCGGAACGAGGCAGCTGAAGGGGATAGGTGATGATCTCGAAATTAAAGTCGGCATGCGTATGACAGCCCCGGCGATGGGAACGGACGGGATCGTCGAAGAGATCGATGCCAAAGGTATTGTCACCTTGAATTGCGGGCAATTGACCTTAAAGATAAAAAAAGAGGACCTCATTCCCTACGTCGAACAAAAGCCGGCTAGAAAGACGAAGCCGCAAAGGTCGAAAACGACGGCGACATCAAAATCTCAGACGATTCAAAGCGAGATCAAATTGATCGGAAAGACGGTCGTTGAAGCGATTGCAGCACTCGACCACTATGTCGATGACGCGACTTTGTCAGGCTTGAATGTTCTACGCATCGTACATGGCAAGGGAACCGGTGCTTTGCGAGCCGCAGTCGCCGAGTATCTTGACGGTGATCGGCGGATCAAATCGTACCGCTTAGGTGGCGAAGGCGAAGGCGGCGATGGCGTGACGATCGCAACGTTGAAATAGAAAATAATTCATTTCAGTAGACTCTCGATATAAAAAAGAGTTTCTCACATCCCTAGCATGATCCATACTATGTTAAACGATAATCGACTCGGCTGCGTGTTTATGACACGTGCTTCCTATTGCTAAATTTTACGCTGGCGGAAAATGCTGCTTGTGTTTGGCCGATATGATCTACGCAACAAATCAACAGGGGGCTAAAAGATGGAGGGCAACGAGATGGAAAACCATAAGGGTGAAGTGATCATCTACGAATCAGAAGATGGCTTGACGCATATCGATGTAAAGCTCGACGATGAAACGATCTGGTTGACTCAGCAACAGATGGCTTCATTATTTCAAACATCCAGAACAAACGTAGTTGAGCATATTGGCAATATTTATTCTGAGGGGGAATTGGGGAAAAATTCAACCTGTCGGGAATTCCGACAAGTTCGAAAAGAGGGGAATAGAGAAGTCGAAAGACTGATTCCCTACTACAACCTCGACATGATTATCTCTTTGGGCTATCGCGTGAAATCCTCGGTTGCCACACGTTTTCGGATTTGGGCTACAGAGCGACTTAAAGAATACATGATCAAAGGATTCACCATGGATGATGCTCGACTTAAAGAGCTGGGTGGTAGTAATTACTGGAAAGAACTGTTGGAACGCATCCGTGATATTCGTTCTTCCGAAAAAGTCATGTATCGTCAAGTGCTCGATTTATATGCCACGAGCGTGGACTACGATCCAAAAAGAGATGAGTCGATCAAGTTCTTTGAGATCGTTCAAAACAAACTGCATTACGCGACACATGGCCATACGGCCGCCGAGTTAATTTACGAAAGAGTCGATGCGGACAAACCTTTCATGGGATTAAAGACGTTCAAGGGCGAGCGGCAAGAATAAGAGTATGCGTGAGATGCAGAATCGTTTATTTTTCAACAAACACCAAATCGCACAGAACGCCGGATGGAGCTTGACCTCCGTCCTCGGTCTGATTAACAAAGAAATGATTCGTCACCACATAGATCGGGTAGATGCCTGGCTCTTCGGGTAATTGCAAGGTTATTGGCAGATCGATCAGGTCACCATCTTTCATCAAGAATGTCTGAGAGTCTTTCCCGTCGAACGAATACCATTCGTCATTAAACAGAACGAAAACGCTGGAATAGCTGTCTTTGACCAACGCTTCATTCATGAAGAAATGGCTCGTTTCGTCATTTTTTGCGTAGTAGTGTAACGGCAATTCAGAACCAGCATTACCTCTTAGTTCGATTTCCCTTTCATCGACAGGAACCTTGGAGATCATGCGTTCAGCGAATGTATCCAGATCAAGTGAGTCAGGCAAAAGCATACCTGCGAAGTGAAATGGTGCCCATTTTTGACTAAACTTGCCGGGTGGAATCACGTCTATGGGTTGATTTAACAAAAGATCCTGGACGTGTTCAGGTGAAGGCGTAGCTTCCAGAACATCGATCGATTCGTAATACTCGATCTGACTTTTCGCATCATCTTCTTGCAAATCAACACCACTTGTAAAGTAATTCGAAATCTTGGGAAACGCTTCTGTGGCAGGTAACGCGATAAACGGTCTGACGCTAATCGTGTATTCACGATTTAGACTCTCCACGTCAAGGTAATATCGTTCATTTAACTCAAACACCTGATTCTTGGGATGGACGAACTGCTGTTTCCACAGTGTGTGATACTGCTCCGTCTCGGCCTCTACGGGACGAAACGGTAGTAGTCTGTCTGCCGCTATGAACGCCATGTAATACGGTACTTCGTCGAATGCTGCGAACGATATCGTTCCGCCTAAGATGGCCGGGGAAATGGTCTCTGACGTTTGACTTGTAAAGAATATCGGGTAATTGTCTTCGCCGACTAGTGAGTAAGCAAACGAGCCGTCAAGGGAGGTTGCTTCGAGAATCAGGTCGCTTGGGAAAAGTTCCATTGATGCGTTCCAGATCTCATCCTCCGGCTTTTCCATTTGTGCTGTAGCCAAAGCCACCTCGCCGGAAAAGGAAGCTATGAGCAATACCAGCGAAAGCACAATCAGACATATGCACTTCTTAAAAGTCATCTTCAATCTCCAAGTTAAAAGGCTTTATATTACATTCATTCTGTCAGGCTTGTACGAACGCATCGTTAGATTCTTGTTAAGAGTAGGTTAAATCAGGTGCATGTATTTTATTCGCAGTTTGTACAAGTATTATTTTAAACTTCCCTGGCTCCGTTAACATGTATAATAGATTTATCGACCGTTGCCTCGGCGGAAAGGTGGCACTCTCGTGAATCAGGCCTATCTTTTTAATAACGGGACGAATGTGCAAAGCCATCGTATGCTCGGTGCGTTCCCTGCACAGTCCCCTGAAGGAGACAAAGGGTATCGGTTCGCCGTCTGGGCGCCACACGCGAGAAGTGTAAGCGTCGTCGGCGATTTTAATTTCTGGAATGACTCGGCAAATCCCCTGAGAGCTTATGGTGCGACCGGCATTTGGACCGGTTTTGTGCCGGATGCCAGAGAATGGGAGCGTTATAAATACTCGATTGAGGCCGCTGACGGCCGTCGCCTGCTGAAAGCGGATCCGTTTGCTCGTCACGCGGAGACGCGTCCCGGCACGGCTTCCATCTTGTACGACTGCATAGACGATTACCAGTGGGAAGATGCCTCACACATGGAAGCGAGAGCGAAGGATACGTTTGACGGACCCTTGAATATCTATGAGATTCATTTAGGATCCTGGCGCCGTTACCCCGATGGCAATGTCTACTCGTACCGCGAGATGGCCATGCAACTGGTCGACTATCTGGTCGACATGGGGTACAACGCGGTCGAGTTTATGCCCCTGTCGGAGTATCCGCTCGATGCTTCCTGGGGGTACCAGGTGACCGGTTATTTTGCGGCGACGAGCCGCTACGGGACACCGGCCGATTTGAAGTTTCTTGTCGATCAATTGCATAAGGCGGGGATCAAGGTCATCTTCGATCTCGTGCTCTCTCATTTCCCGAAAGATGCGTTCGGTCTCGCTCAGTTTGACGGAGAACCGTTGTTCGAGCATCCCGATACGAGGATGGGCGAGCATCCCGAGTGGGGCACCTTAATCTTTAATTACGGGCTGCACGAAGTCGTCTCTTTCTTACTCTCCGTTATCTGGTTTTGGATTGATGAATTCCACGCCGACGGTCTGAGGCTTGATGCCGTGACCTCGATGCTCTACCTCAACTACGCCAGAGACAACGCCGTGAAGAATGTCTACGGCGGCGACGACAACATAGACGCCGTGCATTTCCTGCGACGTGCGAACTACATGGTCAAAGAACACTTCCCGGGCGTCATGATGATCGCCGAGGAGTCGACGGCCTGGCCGAACATCACGCGTGATACGGGCGAGGGCGGACTCGGTTTCAGTCACAAGTGGAACATGGGCTGGATGAACGATACGTTGCGCTACATGAAACGCGATTACTATGCGCGCGGTGAGAAACATGATCTCGTGACCTTCTCTTTGACGTACGCGTTTTCCGAAAAATTTGTGCTGCCTTTCTCGCACGATGAAGTCGTGCATGGCAAAGGATCGCTACTGGGACGCATGCCGGGCGATTACTGGCGCCAATTTGCGTCACTTCGCACCTTGTTCATGTACCAGTACGGCCATCCCGGCGCTAAATTGAATTTCATGGGAAACGAGATGGCACCGTATCTCGAGTGGCGCTTTTACGAAGAGCTCGAATGGTTCATGCTGCAGTATGAAAAACACGCGCGGATGAAGACGTTTGTACGGCGTTTGAACCATCTTTACTTATCCGAGTCGGCGCTCTGGGAGGTTGACAACAGCTGGGACGGGTTCCACTGGCTGATCGTCGATGACAGTGCCAACAGCGTGTTCGCTTTCACGCGTAACGGAGTAGACGAAGACAACCTGATTCTCGCTGTCTTGAATATGACTCCGGCGACTTTCGCCGAATACCGGGTGCCGGTCGAAAAAGCCGGCCGTTATACGTTACTTCTAAACAGTGACAGCACGGAGTTTGGTGGTAGCGGTTATATAGAAGAAAAACAAGAAGTGCGAACTTATGAGACGATGGTAGAAGACGGTGATTTAGTGCTGGAGATCGCATTGCCGCCCTTGTGTGGACTTTACTTTAGATATGAACCGATAGAAGATAAAAATAACACCAACGATTAACGAGATAGCCAGGAGGAGGCGTATATGAACAGACAACGGGTTGTCGCCATGATATTGGCCGGTGGACAGGGCTCGAGGCTCGGTGTTCTGACCGAGTCTGTGGCCAAGCCGGCCGTGCCGTTCGGCAGTCGTTACCGGATCATTGATTTCCCGCTTTCGAACTGCACGAACTCCGGAATAGAAGCGGTCGGTGTACTGACGCAGTACCAGCCACTCGAGCTGAATGCCTACATCGGGAACGGACATTCCTGGGATTTGGACCGAAACAACGGCGGGGCGTTTATCCTGCCGCCGTATCAGAGCAGCGGACGCTCCGACTGGTACAAGGGTACGGCGAATGCGATCTACCAGAATATGCCGTTTATCGAGCAATACCGACCGGAATACGTCCTCATCTTGTCGGGGGATCACATTTATAAGATGAACTACGGGAAGATGGTCGACTTCCATGAAGAAAACAACGCCGACGCGACGATTGCCGTGCTCGAAGTGCCGTGGGAGGAGACACATCGGTTCGGCATCATGAATACGGATGAGAACCATGTGATCACCGACTTTGTCGAAAAACCAGCGAAGGCCGAGAGCAATCTGGCCTCGATGGGCGTCTATTGCTTTACCTGGGATGTGCTGCGGGAAGCCTTGATCGACGACGAAGAGGATAAAAAGTCGAGCAACGATTTCGGCAAGAACGTGATCCCGGCCATGCTCGCGGCGAAAAAGCGACTGATGGCATACCGTTTTGCCGGTTATTGGAAGGACGTCGGTACAATCTCATCGCTCTGGGAGTCGAACATGGATCTTCTCGACAGTCCGGATCAGATCGATTTGCATGACGCGTCTTGGCGTATCTACAGTCGAAACCCGATCCGACCGTCGCACTACATCGGTGAGAAGGCCGTCCTCGATCGCGTCGCACTGACCGACGGTGATGAAGTATACGGAACCGTCGTCCACTCGGTGCTCTCCCACTCGGTTGTGGTGGAAGAAGGCGCTACGGTCACCGACTCGATTCTGATGCCGGGCGTCATCGTCGGTAAAGGCGCGAAGCTCGACCGCTGCATCATAGGTATCGACACGAAGATCGGTGCCAGAGTACAGATCGGACCGGACGTCAAAGACGGCATGGAAGATTATGTGAACAAAAAATACTGTGCGGACAACATCTCCGTTATTCAAGAAGGTTTGGAAATCAAGGCCGGGACGAAATTTGCCGCCCAGTCGATGATTACGAGACCGAAAACGAAGAACGATTATGTGTCTGTGAGAGACGATATCTAAGGAGGGATTGCCATGTTAACGAAAACCATGGGGCTTGTGCTGGCCGACCATCATCGCATCAATTTGAGTGAATTGAGCCAGCCGCGCGCGCTGGCGGCGATGCCGTTTGGCGGCCGCTACCGGATCATCGACTTCATCTTGTCGAACATGGTCAATTCCGGTATCAAGCGAGTCGGCGTGATTGCGCTGACTGTTTATAAATCGCTGATGGATCATCTGGGAACCGGAGCATCCTGGGATCTGGACCGCATGCAGCAGGGCCTTTATCTGCTGCCGCCTTACATCAACTCGACGATGGTCGGTGAAGGCTCCGACCTGACGGGACTTCTCGATTTCTTCGCCGGAAGCACGCAGAGCTACGTCGTGATCTGCGACTCGAACGTTGTGATGAACTACAACTTTGAAGACATGGTGCGCCAGTTCGCCGACGGCGGGCAGGACATTTTGGCGCTCTTCAACAGAGACGGCAATCAATTCGGTTCGCCGACGATCTCGCTCGATATGGATCGGCGCGGCGTCGTCAAGGACGTTATGGTCGACGCCTTGCAGGTGCCTTCACAACGCACGTTCCTCGGTGCGATCGTCGTCTCCAGAGATTTGATCACCTCGATCATCGCCGAGTCGATCGCCAGAGGGCAAAGCGATTTCTCGCTCGAACGCATTTTAAAGCTGCATAATCAGTATCGGATCCGGGGGTATGAGCATAAGGGAACGAGCCTTCGCATCAACTCGGTCGCCAGCTACTTCACCGCATCGATGAAGCTACTGGAAGACGATGTGCGGCAAGATCTCTTCAGCGAAGATACACCGATCTACACGAAGGTGAAAAACGCCGCACCGGCTGTCTATGAGAAGGGGAGTTCCGTGAAAAACTCGCTTTGCTCGGACGGTTCTCGCATCTATGGTGAAGTGAACAATTCGATCATATTCCGCGGCGTTATGGTCGCCAAGCACGCCAAGGTGGAAAACTCCGTGATCTTCCAGGACGTGCAGATATCAGAGGGCGTCGAGCTGTCGAACGTCATCATCGACAAGGATTGTATCGTGCGCATGGGCGTCAAGCTCTTGGGCCACGCCGACTATCCGGTCGTCATACGAAAGGGGGCAATCGTATGAATATTCTTTTTGTTTCATCTGAGATGAGCCCGTTGGCTAAATCGGGCGGTTTGGGCGATGTGGTCGGCGCACTGCCGAAAGCACTGAGAAAACTCGGGCATGACGCCAGAGTCGTGATGCCTTTGTATCGCGGCATACGTCATCGCTATGCGGAGAAGTTAAACTTCGTCCGCTGGTCGATGATTCGACTCGGCTGGCGTACGATGTACAGCGGACTTTTCACGCTGGAAGTCGACGGCATCCCGGTCTACCTGATCGATAACGAATTCTATTTCGGACACGATGAACTGTATCTCGAGTACTCCTTCGATATCGAACGGTTCTCCTTCTTCCAGCGGGCCGTATTGGAAGCGATGGGTGAGCCGATGGGCTTTACGCCGGATATTTTACATCTGAATGACTGGCAGACCGGCATGATTCCCGTCTTGCTCGAAGCGCATTACAAGAGTCAAGGCTATTACCCGAATCTGCCGAGCCTGATGACGATCCACAATTTGAAATTCCAGGGCATTCACGGCAGAGAACAGATCGCGGACCTTCTGGAACTGCCGAACCGCTACATGTCGGAAGCCGCCATTTTGAAAGACGGCGTGCCAAACTTCTTAAAGAGCGGCATCGTCTATGCGAACCGGGTGAATACGGTATCGCCGTCTTACGCCGAGGAGATCTTGCTCGACTATTACGGCGAAGGCTTAAACGGACTGCTCGGCGCACAGCGCTGGAAGTTATCGGGTATCTTGAACGGCATCGACACCGAGAGCTTTGACCCGGAAACGGACCGCGCCCTGATCGCAAACTACTCGAAAAAAGCGTTCAAACGCGGCAAAGCGACGTGCAAGAAGGCGTTGCAGACGGAACTCGGCCTGCCGGAAAGCGCCGACAAACCGCTGCTCGTGATGATTACTCGTCTGGCCGAGCAAAAGGGTATCGACCTTCTGATCCGGATCGGCGATGAACTGTTGGAAGACGATCTGCAGCTCGTAGTGCTCGGCACCGGCGACTTCCTCTATGAGGAGGAGCTGAGAAAAATGGAGCAGCGCCATCCGACCAGAATGCGTGCCAAGATCGAGTTCGACCCGACGCTCGCCAGAAGACTGTACGCGGCCGGCGATATGCTGCTCATGCCTTCCTTATTCGAACCGTGCGGTCTGACTCAGATGGTCGCGATGCGCTACGGTACCGTTCCCATCGTGCGCCAGACCGGCGGCCTGATCGATACGGTGCAACCGTACAATAAGTTCGAAAACTCGGGCGACGGGTTCGCGTTCTTGAACATCAATGCCCACGAACTGCTCTATACGACGAAGGCGGCCGTCTCCGTCTATCGAAACGAGCCGAAGATCTGGTCGGATATCGTTTCCCGCGGTATGAGTCATGACTTCTCCTGGGCGAAGTCTGCCGCGAACTATGTCGACCTGTATGAAACGATTGTGAAGGAAGTTAATACGTGATCGTAAACCATAACCGCCGTGAGGTGCTCTACAAATCGCCTTACGGTGCCGTACCTACGGGACAGGCGGTGACCTTGAGAGTCAGCGTCAAACCCCTTGAAGAGACCATAAAAGAAGTCAAACTGCATTACGCCTACGGGCTCTACCAGTTTCATAACATCGACCTGCGCATGAAGCGTGCCGATTCGCCACCCGGCGAGTCGGCCGATGTCTTGTGGTATGAGCACACCTTGACCATGGCCGGCGAACCGAACCTCTTTTTCTACTGGTTTGAGATTCAGACGGAGAAGATGAAACGCTGGCTCGTACCGGACGAGCATTCGATCCTGGGAACGGCGAGGCTCAGTCAGCAAGACCCCGGCATCCGGCGTGACGACACCCCGATCAGTAACGTCTTTCGGATCACGGTGTACGACCGTCAGTTTCAGGTCGCCAAGTGGATGCGCGGCGGCGTGATGTACCAGATCTTTCCCGACCGTTTCAAGCGCGGTAAGGACTACGACGAAAAGAAGATGGAGGATCTGACGAGCCTCCATGGCGAACGTATCTGGCATCGTGACTGGAAAGAAGAAGTCGATATCAAAGGGATCA
This sequence comes from Fastidiosipila sp., assembly GCA_012837885.1. Taxonomy (GTDB): domain Bacteria; phylum Bacillota; class Clostridia; order Saccharofermentanales; family DTU023; genus DUPJ01. The sequence goes on along the minus strand of DUQI01000016.1, from coordinate 7,693 downwards.
CCGAAGAAGGCTATCTCGCCTTGGATTTTTATGGCGGTACACTGCAGGGTATCATCGAAGAACTCGATTATCTCGCATCGCTCGGTATTACTATCCTCTATCTGAATCCGATTTTTAAGGCGCGCTCCAACCACCGTTACGATACGGGTGACTATGAAGCGATCGATCCAATGCTCGGTGACACGGACGACTTTATCGCGCTCTGTGCTGAGGCGAAGGCACGTGGCATCCGCATCATTCTGGACGGGGTCTTTTCGCACACCGGTGCCGACAGTCGCTACTTTAACCGCCATGGCCGTTATCCGGAAGTCGGCGCCTGGCAGGAGCTGACTGAAAATCGCCTTTCTCCTTACAGCAGTTGGTATCGCTTCGAAGAGCGGGGCGGTTCGATCTTTTATGATTCGTGGTGGGGATTTAAAGATCTGCCGAACGTCAATGAGTACGATCTCGGCTATAGGGAATACATCACCGGAACAAATGGTATTTTGCGAAAATGGATGCGGCTCGGCGCCTCCGGTTGGCGTCTCGACGTGTCCGATGAACTGCCGGATCAATTTATCAAAGCGATTCGTCGTGCCGTGATGGCGGAAAGCGATGAAGGCATCATCCTGGGCGAGATCTGGGAAGATGCGAGCGCGAAGTTCAGTTACGGCCAATACCGTGACTTTATCTTCGGGCACACGCATGACTCGGTGATGGGCTACCCGATTCAAAGCGCGCTTTTAAACTGGCTGACGAAGGTGATCTCCGGTCCGGCTTTGATTAATCAGGTTGAAATTTTGCGCGAGTTTTATCCGCCCGACGTGTTCTACGCCAACATGACGATGCTCGGTACGCACGATACTCCGCGCGCCATCACGGTGCTTGCCGGCGATCCTGATCCCGGTTCGAGAGACGCCCAGCGCCACTTGTTTTTAAGCGAGAAACAACGGGCGACCGGCGAAAGACTCTTGGCTTTGGGCTTTTTGTTTTTGATCGCGATCCCGGGCACAGTGTCGATTTTCTATGGTGATGAAATCGGGCAGGAAGGATACAGAGATCCTTACTGTCGTCGCACCTTGGACTGGGATAAAGTGAGAAAAGACGAAGACGCATCTTGCCGTTCTGATGAAATGGGGATAGAAGTGCCGCTTTTGGCTATTTTCAAAAAGCTGGGCAAGCTCAGAAAGACGCTGCCGGTCTTGCGGACGGGATTCTATCGCACGCTTCTGGTTGAGGCTGATCACCTGGTGATCGAGCGTTATTTGACAAAAGAAGGCCGGGACGCTTTCGATGATAGCGTGCCCGGCCCGAAAAAGGCGCTAATTGTCTTAAACCGTTCCGATCGTCCGTTCGATTACCGTTTCGACGGTGTCCAGATGACGATCGATCCCGTCGGTGGCCTTCTTCTGGTCGACGGGGAGGAGACTTTTCGTCTCTAAGGTTTAACCTTTGACTGAAGATCTCAGTCTTATTATTTGTCGCGGTCTCCTGCCTGGATCTTCTTGAATGAGGCAAAGAGCGGCAGACCGTCTTCTTTTTCCTGCTGCGGATCGCCTTGGATCAAGGGGAGTGCGTAGTCGATGAACGGATCGAGCACGTGGTTTCCTGCCTCATTGATCCACTCGCGCGGCAGCATCTTCTCATGGTTCGCCACGTCTCTCAACGGGATCTGACGGATCAGGCACTCATATGGACCCTTGAGCGGTCTTTCAAACCCGATCATCACGTCGGTCGCACCGGCGAGTGCCGCTTTGACGGCTTCCTGACCGGCTAAGAAGGCTTCGTCGATGTCGACGCCGGAGGCGATATGCGAGCCGCTTCTTTGCAGGAGGCTTAGCTCGATGCCGCGCACCTTGCTGCCGAGTTCCTGACCGAGACGCTGCGCCAGTACATTGGCCGTGCCGCCCATCTGCTTATGTCCGAACGCGTCGATCTCCACCTTGCCGACACTTTCCGGGATGATCTTGCCGTCGGCCGTTTTGACGCCTTCGGAGACGGCGATCATGACGTTTTGGCTCTTCGTATAGATGCGTTCGACGTCTTCCAACATCTCGTCGAAATCGAACGGAATCTCAGGCAGGTAGATCAATTCGGGACCGTAGCCTTTTTTGGCCGCGAGCGCCGTGGCTGCCGTCAGCCAGCCGGCGTGACGACCCATGACTTCCAACACGATGATCATGCCGCGATTGTACACTCTTGAGTCGAGGAACATCTCCATCGTCGTCGTCGCCACAAACTTGGCCGCGGAACCGTAGCCCGGCGTATGGTCGGTCACCGCCAGATCGTTGTCAATCGTCTTCGGCACGCCGATCACGCGGCACTCATACCCCTGATCGTCCAAAAACTTCGAGATCTTGTCGCAGGTGTCCATCGAGTCGTTGCCGCCGTTATAGAAGAAATAGCGGATATCGTACTTCTTGAATACACGCAGAATCGTCTCGTAATCGGTCGGATCCTCATCGTAGTCGGCGAGCTTGTAACGGCAGGAGCCGAGAATCGACGCCGGCGTACCGCGCAGGAGCTTTATCTGTTTTTTGCTCTCCTGACCGATATCGATAAAATCTTCATTCAGAATACCGACGATCCCGTGCAGGGCGCCGTACACATTTTTGATCGCATCGCTTTTCAGGGCTTCGGTGAACACACCGGCCGCCGACGAGTTGATCACCGCGGATGGACCGCCGCTTTGTCCAAAAATCGCATTACCTTTTAGCACTGACATATGTCTCCTACGTATTTCGTTCCGGCAGAGGGCAGAGCCTTCGCACGGTGTGTTTTCCAGCCCTGATTGTAGCACGCCAGGCGCCTCTGCGCGAAATATGAGACGGAAAACAGCTATATGACGGAAACGACTTGTAGAATGTCTCGTTTGTTGTCAGCGTGCGACAATTGATCTGATAGATCATGCAATAATCTGTATGAATTGACAGAATGGGTGTGATTCAGTAAGCTTCAATCATAATAGATCATAAACGAACAGGTGTGATCATGTTGGCGGATGTGAGACAGAGGCGTATCGTCGAATTAGTGGAGCGATTCGGCTGGGTTGAAGTGGGCGAACTGGCAAGTTCACTCGATGTCAGCCAGGTCACCGTCCGCCGTGATCTCGATCTTTTGGATAAACTCAATCTGTTGGAACGCCGCCGCGGTGGTGCCGTCAGCGTGAATGCGCCGTTCGAAGTCGAATCGACGTATCAAGATAAATCGCAGGAAAACCTGGAAGCAAAGCAGCGTATAGCAAAGCGTGCCGTCTCTTTGATTTCGCCCGGCATGAGCTTGTTTCTAGATGCCGGCACGACCGTGTTTGAAGTCGCCAAGCGTTTAGAGAAAATCCGCAATCTGACCGTCATCACAAATGACCTGAAGACGGCGCTGCATCTTTGCAGTCTGCCCGTCACGCTCTATTTTCTCGGTGGACTTGTGCAACCGGAGACCGGTTCGGTCATTGCCAACGTGGGTGACGGCGCGTTCGATTTCAGCGTCGATATCTCGTTCATCGGGGCGCGCACCATCGATGATGATTATGAGACGTTCACCCCGACATCTTTTAAAGCCGGCTTGAAGCGTCTTGTCCGAAAAAAGGCGAGGCATAGCTACCTCCTGGTCGACCATTCGAAATTTCATAAGCGAGCGATCTTCCGGGTCGATCCTCTGTCAGCTTACAGCGGTGTGATCACCGATAAAACATTTTCGAGCGCGGAACGTAGCGAACTGAAAGCAAAAGGAGTTCACATTATTTCCGTCGCAGAAGAGGAGGGAACATGGCGAGATTAGTCGTTATCGCTGACGATCTGACCGGTGCGAACGCGAATGGCGTGCAGCTGACCGGCAAAGGATTTTCCGCTGAGACGGTGCTCGGGGAACTGAGCCCGGACAAAGCGGCTCAAAAGGAACCGGATGCACTTTTGATACCGACGTCGAGCCGCGCGTTGCCGGCGGATGAAGCGTATGCGCTCGTGCACGATGCGGTGAACAAAGTAAAAGACGCTGCGATCGATCTTTACAGCAAAAGAGTCGACAGTACGCTGCGCGGGAATCTCGGATCCGAGACGGATGCGTTTTTAGATGCGTTGGGTGATGACCGCCTGGCCGTGGTCGCACCTTGTTTCGCGTCGGCCGGCCGTACGTTGGTCGGCGGCTTCCTGCTGGTGAACGGTATTCCGCTGGATCGGACGGAAGCGGCGTCCGATCCCAAGACACCGGTGCATACGGCCGATGCGGCCGAACTGTTCCGCGTGCAGAGCAAACGTGCCGTCGCCAATCTCGATCTGAATGATCTCAGAGAGTCTACCGACAGCGTATCGCTGAAGATCCGTCGAGCGTATGAGGGAGGCGCCAGAATCTTGCTGATCGACTGCATCGATGACCTCGATCTGGCAAAGATCGCGGATGCCGTAATGCTGTCGAAAGTGCCTTTCATCGCGGTCGACCCTGGTGTCTTTACCGCGACGCTGGCTGCAAAAATGATCGTCCCCGAGAAAGTGCAGGTTGCCCGGAAACACCGTGTGCTCGCGCTGATCGGATCGGTCAATCCGGTAGCGGCCGGACAGGTCGAAGCGCTGATCGAAAAGAGGGCTCCGCTGACGGTCGAGATCAATACGAGAGCGTTGCTCGACAAGGAGCGTAGAAGCAAAGAGATCGATCGTGTCGTCGCCGAAGCGTCGATGGTCGAAGGCGACACGATATTGGTGGTCGGCGACGGTATCGATCCCGACAAACGGATCGATCTCTCGTCTTTTGACAAAAAGAGCGAATGGGAACTATCCGCCTCGGAACTGATCAACGAGGGATTTGCCGAGATCGGCAAACGCCTGATCGAGTCGGATCTCGAGATCGAAGGATTGATGACGACAGGCGGTGACATCACGGTCGCCACCTACCGTTTCCTGGGTGGTGAAGGGCTTGCCTTGCAGGCCGAGATTGTCCCGCTCGGTTCGTTCGGCCACTTGATCGGCGGTCCCTTTGAGGGATTGTCCGTGATTACAAAAGGCGGCATGGTCGGTGACAAGGATGCGCTTGTCACGTGTGTCGATCATTTAATGAAACAGCCGGCGCGTACGCCTGGTGCGTAGAAGCCGTGGAGAAAGGAGTTTTTATGCCAAAACCATTAATCGCTGTCCCGCTCGGTGATCCGGCGGGCATCGGACCGGAGATCACGGTCAAAGCCTTGGCGGACAAGGCGCTACGGGAGGAGGCGAGAGTCCTCGTGATCGGGGATCTTCGCGTTATCGAACAGGCCATCGGTTTTACCGGTGTGGCGCTGACCCCGCTCGTCGTCAAAGAGGGCGAGGAGGTACCCGATGATCCGACCGTGATTCCGGTACTCGATCTCGGCAATATCGGACCGGACGACTATAAGCTCGGTGAAGTGTCGGCAGCTGCCGGTCAGGCCGCGTTCGAATTTATCAAAAAGAGTATCGAACTGGCGAACGCCGGTAAGGTGGACGCCGTCGCGACGACACCGATAAACAAGGAATCGCTGAATGCAGCCAAGGTGCCATTCATCGGTCATACCGAGATATTCGGTGAACTGACCGGAACAGCCGATCCGCTGACGATGTTTGAGGTCAGATCGCTTCGAATCTTCTTTTTGACAAGACACGTGTCGCTTCGTGAAGCGTGTGATCTCGTCACCAAGGAGCGCGTCAAAGACTATGTCCATCGCATTTTTGAGGCGATGAAACAGCTCGGCGTCGACGACGGAGTGATGGCCGTCGCCGGCCTCAATCCGCACAGCGGCGAACATGGCTTGTTCGGCTGGGAAGAAGTCAACGAGGTCACGCCGGCGATCGAGGAGCTGCAAAAAGAAGGCTACAACGTAGTCGGCCCGATCGGCGCCGATTCGGTGTTCCATCAGGCGTTGACGGGGCGTTATGTGTGCGTCTTGTCGCTCTATCACGATCAGGGTCATATCGCGGCGAAGACGTTGGACTTTGAACGCACGATATCTGTCACCTGCGGTATGCCGATCCTGCGCACGTCGGTCGATCACGGTACGGCGCTCGATATCGCCGGTAAGAACATCGCCAGCGCCGTGAGCATGATCGAGGCGATTCGCCTTGCGGCGCATTACGCTCCACATTTTGTGGAGTCGAAGAGGTAATGACGGGTCTTGCGATCCGATCATATAGATAATGAGGAGGAGTTTATATGCCTACTGAACTAATTCTGGGATTGGTAATCGGGCTAGCGCTCTTGATTTTCCTGATCCTGAAAACAAAGATTCACGCTTTTCTGGCGCTGATTATCAGTGCCGTCGTGATCGGCCTGATCGCCGGCTTAGGTCCGTCTGCTACCGTGTCCGCGATTTCAACTGGTTTCGGCAACACGCTCGGCAACATCGGTATCATCATCGGCTTCGGCGTGATGATGGGACAGATTTTCCAAATTTCTGGCGCAGCCGAGAGAATGGCGCGTACCTTTCTGAAGATTTTCGGTAAAGGAAAAGAGGAGTTTGCGCTCGCGTTGACCGGTTTTATCGTGTCAATCCCGATCTTCTGCGACTCCGGTTTCGTCATCTTGTCGCCGCTCGCCAGAGCCTTGTCGCGTGAGACGAAGAAGTCGATCGTCGGTCTCGGCGTGCCGCTCGCGGCCGGACTCGTGATCACGCACTCGTTGATTCCACCGACACCGGGACCGCTCAGTGTCGCCGGCCAGTTCGGTGTTGACATTGGATTGTTTATTCTGATCGGCATCTTGGTCGCGATCCCGATGGCGATCGCCACGACACTGTATGGCAAATGGCTCGGCAAGAAAATCTATCAGGTACCGGATGGTGAAGATGGCTGGCAGAGGCCGCCTTATCAAGAACCCGATTATAGTGCGCTCTCCGAGCCTTCGGATAAACCGCTGCCGAGTGCCCTGATCTCCTTCCTGCCGCTTTTGGTGCCGATCGTATTGATTCTCTTGAACACGGTGTTGAAAGCATTCAATTTAACGACAGGTTTCTACGAGATCGTGATCTTCCTCGGTACACCGATCATCGCGGTGGCGATCGGACTTGTCATCGCCATCTATACGCTCGGGCTCCGTGTACCGCGTTCGGAACTTCTGGCAGAGATGGAATCGGGCATCAGAAGTGCCGGTATCATCGTGTTTGTCACGGGTGGCGGCGGCGCGCTCGGTAAAGTACTGCAAGAGTCCGGTATCGGTGACGCGATCGCGAACGAGCTCACCAAGACGGCGATTCCGATCTTTATACTGCCGTTTTTGATCTCGACGCTAATAAGATTTGCTCAGGGCTCCGGAACGGTCGCGATGCTGACGGCTGCCGGTATCACGGCACCGATCGTGCAGGCTGCCGGCGGAAACTTGATGCTCGGCGCGTTTGCGGCGTGTATCGGTTCGTTGTTCTTCTCGTATTTCAACGACAGTTTCTACTGGGTGACGACCCGCTTGATGGGCATCACGGAGACGAAGGAGCAGGTGCGAGTCTGGTCCTTTACCTCAACGATCGCCTGGGCGGTCGGCTTTGTGGAGCTTTTGATCTTGAGCTTCATACTCTGACGCAGGTTAAAACCTGACGTCGCAAACGGAAACAGGCGGCTTCAGGCATCGATGAGCGGTGCCGGGCCGCTTTTTCCTTGTCGTTGACATCCAAGAAAGGGCTAAGTATAATGCATGAGCCGGTTGATTCCGGGCACCCGCGGCTTTGGCGGAATTGGCAGACGCGCACGGTTGAGGGCCGTGTGGGAGACCATATGGGTTCAAG
>DUQI01000107.1 GCA_012837885.1 Fastidiosipila sp. | reverse complement strand
TTCTGCTCGGCAAAGACACCGAGCGTCACGATCGAGCGATGCGGTGTGCTGTCAATGGAGCTGTTGTACCAGCGCACGCCGTCTTTGTCTCTGACGAGCTCCATACGATGCGGCACACCTTTGAATGTCGCCGCAACCTTTCTGATCGTCTCCGGTTTCACGTCGGGCCAGACAGCCAGCGCAGCCGTCATCATGTTTTCGGCGTTGAAGCCACCCGGCAACAAAATATCCGTTAGCTTCATCAGTTCGGTTGTTGTATCTGAGTCTGAGACCAGTATCCGGTCGTCTTCTCGCCACACACGGCGGTGCGGCCAGTGATCCGTCATATTAATCAGATCGACGGTGCCGACTGCTTCAGGCAGAAGCTTCATCGATACGGGATCGGCGGCGTTCAGAATCAGCCGGTCAAACATCGTCTGATGACTAAATATATGGCGTTTGGCGTCCACATAATCCTCAAAGGTCGGATGTACGTCGAGATGATTCGGCGTAATATTCGTGATCACGGCCGTCTTAATGCGTTGGCGCATCGACACCAATTGGAAGCTGGAAAGCTCGACCACCACCCGGTCTTCTTCTCCCATCGCCTGCACTTGATCGAGTAAGGGTGTCCCGATGTTGCCGCCAAGATTCGTGAAATACCCCTCGGCCTTCAACATCTCGGCGATTAAGGTCGTAGTCGTCGTCTTGCCGTCCGACCCCGTGACGGCGATCACCGGCGCCGGACAGAGCGTCAAAAACAACTCCATCTCAGACGTGACGATCACACCCTGGCGTTTGGCTTCCATTAGTGCCGGTTCATCCGGCTGCATACGTGGTGTACGAAAGATCAGGTCGAAGTCGCTCAGCCCTTCGAGATAAGACTCGCCTACATGCCAGATAGGATCGATGCCCTGTTCCAAAAGCCAGGCTTTCGACTTTTCCAGATAAGGATCACCTGGCTCCAATCGATCAAACGCTTCGACCTTAATACCGAGGCGATGAAGCCAGACGATCAACGGACGGTTTGAGATGCCGACGCCCAAAACGGCGACTCGTTTATCTCGGGCGAAAGCCCTGAAAGTTTCAATTGATTCAAACATAATTAACCTCTGCAAATTATATCACTGCGTCTGCGAAGGAAGAGACACGTGTCGAAGATTTCTTTTTGATTACTTTTGGTTTTTTACAACGATATCGTTGTAAAATAGTGGTGAGCGAACCTCACTCTTCGTCCGTTTGCACTAATGATTCATGTGCGCATCAAACCTAACCATTAAACCAAATCTAAGCCGGATGAAAGGCATTCGAACACTTATCAGTAGGTAGCCTCATGAAATCGATCAGAAAAAGTATTCTCATCCTTAGTTTTGCTCTCATACTTCTCTTTTCAATGGCTTGTGCCGAGAGCGCTGAAACGAAACACGTGATAGACAATGCCAAGATCGTCTCATATGAGAGTGCAGATGACGTCATTGCCGCCAGCGCGTTAATCGTCGAAGTAAAGAAATTATCGGAAGAACCGCTGTCCTTTCCTTTGGAAAATGACAAGACGGACGACTTTACGTTGTCAACAGTGGAAATCATCAAAGTGATCAAGCCGATGCCGGGCAAAAACTTTTCGATCGGTGACAAAATACCGGTTCTCGAGAGTGAATGGTTCGATGCGAAGATGGGTATCGTCCACCATACGGAAGGTTACGTAAAAATGCAGTCAGACAAAGTGTATACGCTTTGCTTAGGCTATAACGACATGGGAGAAAACAGCCAATTCTACCCAATCGGATTACTCTATGGAAAGATTCCGCACGACGAGTCGGAAGCCAGAATATTTGGTGAGGCGTTGGATCCTCAAATTGAAAGGGTTCAGGCAGACTTGATCGCAACATTCGATGCGCAATAACGCGTGCTCCAGTGCGCTTACGTCGCAATAAACGATAACAGAGCGCTTGCATTAATCGACATGTCGGTGTATCATGCAAAAGCTTGCGGAAATGGCGGAATTGGCAGACGCGCTAGTTTCAGGTACTAGTGATCAACCGATCATGCAGGTTCAAGTCCTGTTTTCCGCACCAGACAACAATAATCCGAACCAATGCTCCTGATAGGCGATCGGTTCGGATTATTTATTTGTGATTATTTATGATTGTCACTTACATGATGACCATAGTTCCTGACTTCATCGACTCTCGGTGTTTTTCGGATTTTTTGATTGCAATTGTTCAAGAATAGCATCCACATTCGACTCAGTAACTGTGTTTGGGTATTTCTGTTGAAACCCGATGATCGCATCTTTTGAACGTTTTTCCTGTTCCTCTAGTTGCTCCATCAATTCCATATAATTGCCTGCTTTTATAACGTTCTGAATGAAGGCTATGGCGTCGGCAGAAAAACCATCCCAACCTTGGTAAAGATGCTCCACTGCGAGTTCAATGCGATCCAATGTAATGGGCTTCCCCCTTTTATCATGTTCTGCCAAAATGCCTACGATATCGGACAGGTCGTTTTTATACTTCCTGCCAGACTTCAGCTTCATGGCAATCAAGTACTCGGCCGAAATGGACCGCACCTGTAGAACACCGGAGAAGGTCTTGTAGTATTGGGAAAACTCGTTGAGTTTATTGGTGTACGAAGCTGTTCGCATGAAATCTGCATTCAGCCAGCCTCTTGGCAAATGGTACTGCTCACCAATTTGATTGATGGCGTCTTTCATGGACGAAGGAGCATAAATCAAGGCATCGATATCCGTTGTCATATCGCGAAAACCATAGTTAACAAGAATCGCCGCTCCGCCCACCAGTACAATTTCTGCGGTTGCGCCTTTGCCGTTTTGCTTCCTAAAAAGTTTGGCCAGTTCCTTTAGATAGGTATCTAGATTGCTTTTGTTGAATGCGTTCGTTATGTCAAATGACATTGCGCACCTCGTTTTCAACAATATTATGTCTCAAAAACTCTGGGATGGATTGGTCCCGAATATCCGCCTTGATCTTTGCTGATTTACACGTCATCGCCATGGCCAATACACTGGTAGGATACAGCGTTTCCTGCAATTTCATGCTGCGAAGCGGCTCATATTTCGTGCACAGGGGTATCTTGTTCTCCCGGCTGAGATAATCTAGCATCGCCAGTAGATAGAGGCTCTCTGGATACCATTTTCGCTTAAACAACTTGTTGATATCATCGTTTTTCAATGTTTCCATGATGAACTTTATATCGCCCAGCTCCTTCAGCCTATGACAAACATTACTTTTGTATAACTCAAAGCTGATTCGCTTCTGAAAATAAGGCGAAAGAAGCGCTTCCATGCTTAGGTCAACCGCTTTGGAAAGCTTGTACACGGTTTCCGCCGTACACTTATCCAAACTGGTTCTGCCATGATAGATATCATTAACCGTGGTATAAGGAACTCCGCTGATTTTAGACAGCTGATAGAGTGTCATATTTTTTCTTTCAAGCAGTTCTGGCAGCATCATCTAGACTCACCTCACGACACGTATATTATATCGGTATACCGTGATAATTGTCCATATGTGTTCGTTTGGCTCAGAACCGACTATTTCACTGTCAATATTGAATGTCAAAATCCTAAAACCAAAAAACGTTTTAATCGAATATTGCTCTCAGTTGAGTGCTGTTTCGGCAATTTTCAATAAGACTTTATTCGTCGCTCTCTGCTTCTTTTTAAGACAGCTAACGCGAAGCTACCCATGCAGACTGCAATCAAGAGCCACGTACCGGGATTCGTAAAAACGCGTCTAATATGCGTTGAAAGACCTTGCGTTGAGGGCAAAAGTCGGCTGCTATTCATGAGGAACAGGACAATGCCGACGACACCGCTCAATGCGATGACGGCTATATAAACGTTATGCACTTTGTCCGAGACTTTCTTTTTTATCTGCTCCGGCAGGAACGTAAGTAGAACATTATTTGCCACGTGATACAGCGTCGATAGCCAAAGGCTCTGGCTCGCAGCATAGATCAAAGCCCAGAGAAATCCACTGTAAAGCATACCGACGGCAACGGCGATGCGACCGGTCTGAAGATGGATCAAGGAGAAGGTCAATGCCGATAGAAGCAAAAACAGCCACAGATGCTCACCGCCGGCTCGATCGGCAAGAAGTTTTCTCGTAACAAACTCCTCAAGTAAAGGAATCGCGAGCAAAAGAAGCGCGACATCGAGAGTCGAATCATAGATGGTGTCCTCATCTATCTTCTTTAATTCTTTCTTTGAAACCTTGGCTTCAATCAAGGTGATGACGGCGATGACGATGATGACAGCGTTTTGCGCCAGGAAGATAATCCCAAAATCTTTGAAGCCATACGTCAGGCCAGTTAGCTTTTGCATCGGCAGATCCTTGATAAACAGATATAAGAGTCCGAGGCCAGGCAGATAGAGAATGAGAAGTGAACATAGCTTTTTGGCTGTTCGGCTGAACGCACGACGTCGACTGATCGGCCTCAAGACGACATGCGAGATGAACCAGTAGAAAGTGAACATCGCGCTCATACCGAGCGTGAACCGTAAAACAATGTCCTGTGGCAACACTCTATCTCCTCATTCTCTTCCTCATATTCTTGCTTGACGAACCATCATAGAGTAATCAGTGTGAATGAACTACCTATTTTTTGTTAACACTCGTTCGTTCTTGTTGTTTCTATAATCTTCTTTATGCAGGATAATAGTCCGTATGGTAATGAATCCTGAAGACGATAGTCGGACGCTGAATCTGACGGTATCGATTCGCGGTCTGGCCGAGTCGCAATATAGGACAGGTGGTCTTGCCGCACCGTTTTACGGCGGTGTTGAGGGACTGGCCGGTATTCGCACGCATCAGCGCTATTTTGACGCGCTACGTGTCGACCAGCGTGTTTCGGAGCTTTATACCGAATCGTCTTTTAGTGGTATGTATCGTACGGAAGACACGTCGCTTACCGTAAAAGGGCGAGCCGACGCCTGGTTTTTAAGTCAGAACGGGTTGACCTTGGTCGAAGTCAAGAGTTTCAGAGGAGCGGCGAGCCGTCTGCCGGCCAAAGGCGAGGATGTGCACTGGGCACAGGCGAAACTCTACGCCTATCTGCTTCTTCTACAGACCGGTGCAGCGAGTCTGACCATTGAACTGACCTATGTCTCGACCGAAGTCGATGACGACATCGTCATATTGCGTGAGACGGAAACGCTCGCCTCACTCGAAGCGTTCTTCAACCGGCTCTGTCTTTCCTTCATCGAATCGACACGCAGTCTGAGGCGTTATATCGCGGCGAGAAATGAAGCAAACCGTGCGGCATCTTTTCCGTATGACGGCCTGCGTGACGGTCAGAAGCTGTTGATGCGTCGGGTGATGGATACGATGCTGGCCGAAGGCAGTCTACTCGCGTCCGCTCCGACCGGCATCGGTAAGACGATCGCCACGTTATATCCGGCGCTCAAGGCTCAGGCAAACGGCATCGTCGATCGCATTTTTTACCTGACTCATACGACGGCGACGAGGATCGTTGCCGAGACGGCTCTGGCCGATCTGCGTGCCGCCGGCTTCTTGGTGCGCGCCGTCACGCTTTACGCCAAGGAAAGTCTATGTCTTGAACCGGATCTCTACTGTGACCAGAGGCGCTGTCCATACGCGCTCGACTACTACGAGCGACTGCCGGAGGCACTTTCCGAACTGTATCGCCTGCAGGTCATCAATCCGGAAAGCCTGTTGCCTATCGCGAAAAAGCATCGGCTCTGTCCATTCGAACTTTCGCTCGATGTCAGTTCCTGGTGTGACGTAATCATCTGCGATTACAACTATGTCTACGATCCAAGAGTCAGGTTACAGCGCTTTTTTGCCGACGTCGGTGAAACGTACGCGATTCTCGTCGATGAAGCACATAACCTTCCATCACGGGCGAGAGAAATGTACTCGGCCAGGCTCGAACTCGACCAATTGACCGACGTCTATACGCTCCTTCTAAACAAGGAGCTCGGTCCGCCGACAGAAGGAAGCGACGACTTAAAAGCGATGGTCAGACGGGCGGCCGAAGAGACGATCTCACTTCATAACGAATTGGCCGCGGTCGCCTCCTCTCTCTCAGAAAATGAAGAAGGTCCGAAAGGTTTCGCCCGTATCGATGCGTCGATCCAGGCGCACGAAACGGTGATGACCGAAACGTTTCTCGCCGCAAAACGCCTGCCGGCTCATCTGATAGGGAAACTGTCGCGCCTCTACCGCACCTACGCTTTACTACTCGAGACCTTCAATGAATGGGACGGCAAACTGCCGCTTTTGCATCTCTGGTTCGATCTGGCCTTTTTTATCCGTGTCGGTCAGACACTATTCGACTATACGTATTTGATCACGCTCGGCAAAACGAGAAGCGGTCGATGGCAGCTATCGCTGCAGTGTCTCGATGCGAGTGATCGGATGGCAAAAAGCGTCAGCTCGCAGATGGCACGCGTCTATTTTTCAGCGACATTGACGCCGATG
>DUQI01000106.1 GCA_012837885.1 Fastidiosipila sp. | reverse complement strand
GTATCTCCTATGTCGTCTTCGACCTTCTCGCAATTGACGATGTCGACCTGCGCGCATCCTCTTTGGACGCACGTAAGGCCAGATTGAAAGCGCTCTTGGATAAGACACCATCTACGCTCGCTTACAGCTCGCACACGGCTGGTGACGGCGCAGCCATTTTGGAAAGTGCCTGTCAGGCGAAGCTCGAAGGCATCATCTGCAAGAAACTGACGGCAGGTTATTACGAGGGAAGATCGGCCGATTGGATCAAGGTCAAGTGCCGAAACCGTCAGGAGTTTGTCGTCATCGGATACACCCAAACCGAAAAGCGGACGCGCGGCGTATCGGCGCTTTTGCTCGGAGTCCAGGAAAACGGTTCAGTTTCCTACGTCGGGCGTGTCGGTACGGGATTTACCGAAGACAGTGCGAGAGCGATGGAAGCGAGGCTTTCACCGCTGAAGATCAAAGAGCCTCCATTGGCCGATGCGCCGAAGTCGCGGCCACGCGAGAAGACGGTCTGGGTTAAACCGGAGCAGGTCGTCGAGGTCGAGTTTGCCGAGTGGACGTCGGACGGACTACTGCGTCAGGCTAGTTTTAAAGGCATACGGGAAGACAAAGCACCGAGCGAGGTGCGAAAGGAGGAACCAGAGATGACCGAAGCGAAGAAAACGATCAAGTTGACGAGTCCGGACAAAGAGATGTTCGACGGTATCACAAAAAAACAAGTCGCTGATTATTACAAAAAGATCAGCAAGAAGATGCTGCCTTATACCGAAAACCGGGTCTTGAGTATCGTCCGTTGTCCGGACGGTGAGAAGAAAGCCTGTTTCTTTCAAAAGCACTTGTCGGAACCACTCCCCGGCATCAGCTTGATCGAGATCGAGGAAAAAGACGGTGATCTGGGTGAGTACTTCTATTTGTCGGAAGCCGATGGCCTTTTATCGGCGGTGCAGTACGGCACGCTCGAATTTCATACGTGGGGCAGCCGGATCGATACATTGGAAGAACCGGATCTGCTCGTCTTTGACCTCGATCCCGACGAAGGCATGGATCTGTCCAAGGTGCGTGAGGCGGTGCGTGACTTGAAATCGCTACTCGATGAACTAGACCTAACCTCTTTTTTGAAGACGAGCGGCGGCAAAGGCTATCACGTCGTGGTGCCGTTTAAGCCTTCCGCCTCGTGGGAGGACGCCCGGACGTTTTCCCAAAACGTGGCCAAAGCGATGGAAGCGAAATGGCCGAAAAAATACACATCAAACATGCGTAAAGAGAAGCGAAAGGGCAAAGTGTTCGTCGACTGGATTCGAAACGGTAGAGGTGCGACGAGTGTCGCGCCCTATTCGCTTCGTGCGCGTCCCGGGGCACCGATTTCCTGTCCGATCGGCTGGTCGGAGCTCGACACCATCGGTCCGGCTGACATCACGCTCGAGAATATCGGCTCACGTTCACGTAAGCAGCCGTGGCGACAGTTCTTTTCTGTCTCGCAGCGGTTGACGGCGTCTATGACGAAAGACTAGACGTGATCTTATTTTCGGCTACACGTACCGAGTGTGAGAGGCGAATGATCGCCAATTTTGTGTAACTTGCGAACTCTATATGAAACAATGTGACCGTCGGCGTTTGCGGCTTTTTCCTATGTTAATATGATCTGATGGATCAATACATTCGCGTCGTAGGTGCCAGAGAGCACAACTTAAAGAATATATCGCTCGATCTGCCGCGTGACCGGCTGATCGTTTTAACCGGATTATCCGGCTCGGGCAAATCGTCGCTCGCTTTCGACACCATTTATGCCGAAGGACAGCGTCGTTTTGTCGAGTCGCTGTCGTCTTATGCCCGTCAGTTTCTGGGGCAGATGGAAAAGCCTGATGTCGACAAGATCGACGGGCTGTCGCCGTCGATCGCGATCGATCAGAAAACGACTTCGAAGAACCCGCGCTCGACGGTCGGTACGGTCACCGAGATCTACGATTATCTGCGTCTCTTGTTTGCCAGAGTCGGCACACCGCATTGTCCGACCTGCGGTACGGAGATCGCAAAGCAGAGCATCGATCAGATGGTCGACCGGGTCATGGCGGAGGCGGAAGGGGCGCGCTTTTTAGTGCTCGCTCCGCTCGTCAGAGGTCGAAAAGGCGAACACATAAAGCTGTTTGAGCAACTGAGAAAGCAGGGGTTCCAACGCGTCATGGTCGACGGAGACGTGCGCGATCTCGACGAGACGATCAGCCTGAACGCGAAACAAAAGCACAACATTGAAGTCGTCGTCGACCGACTCGTCTTGCGTCCCGGCATCGAATCGCGTCTCGCCAGTTCGATGGAGACGGCGCTCGGCATGGCGGACGGCCTCGTCGAAGTATCGTTTGTCGACGGTGAATCGTTTCTGTTTTCGAGCCAGTTCGCCTGTCCGTACGGTCACACGAGTATCGGTGAGATCACACCGCGGCTCTTTTCATTCAATAACCCGTACGGTGCCTGTCCTGAATGCACGGGGCTCGGGCAAAACGAGGCGTTTGATATCGACCTCGTCGTCTCGCATCCGGAGTTCTCGTTAAACGATGGAGCGATACGCGTCGCCGGCTGGAACTTCGCCGACCGCGGTAGCTGGGGGCGCTGTTTTATCAATGCCTTATCCGAGCGATACGATTTCTCGCTCGATACGCCGTGGCAGAATCTCGATCGGAAGATCCAAGACATCATCTTGTTCGGAAACGACGGTGAGGTGTTGAAAATCGATACGAGCAGCTCGAAATACAACCGCGGCCGACCGTACTACTCCGACTGGATCGGGGTCATGAACTCGCTCGAAAAGCGTTACCGCGAGTCGTCATCCGACGATGCCAAAGAGACGTATCAGGAGTATATGGTGACGACGCCATGTCCGTCCTGTAACGGCGCCAGACTGAAGCCGGAAGCACTGGCCGTCACGATCGATGGCGCGAATATCGATCAACTGGTGCGGCTGCAGATTGAGGACTGCTATGAGCGGATCAAAAATATTACTTTCCCGCCCTCGATCGCTCCGGTCGCGGAAGTCATCTCGCGCGAATTGAAAGAGCGCCTGTCGTTTTTAGTCAAGGTTGGGTTGAACTATCTGACTCTGGCCAGAGCGTCCGCGACACTCTCCGGCGGTGAAGCGCAGCGCATTCGCCTGGCGACCCAGATCGGTTCCGGCCTGATGGGCGTACTGTATATTCTTGACGAACCGTCGATCGGACTGCATCAGCGCGACAACCGGAAGCTTCTCGATACATTGAAACATCTACGCGATCTCGGCAACACGGTGATCGTCGTCGAACACGACGAAGAGACGATCTGGGAAGCCGATCATATCGTCGATATCGGCCCCGGTGCAGGGGAGATGGGCGGCAAGATCGTGGCCGAAGGCCGACCGGATGATATCGCTTCGCACCCGACGTCGCTGACCGGCAAGTATCTGTCCGGCGAACTCGAGATTCCGGTGCCGCAAAAAAGAAGAAAACCGTCCGGCTGGCTCAAAGTCGTCGGGGCGAGGGAAAATAACCTGAAAAACATCGATATCGAGGTGCCGCTCGGCGTGCTCTGTCTCGTCACCGGTGTCTCGGGCTCCGGTAAGAGTTCCCTGGTCAACGGGATCTTACATAAAGAGCTGGCCAACGTCCTGAATAAAGCACGCCGACAAAAACTGTCGGTCGAGCGGATTGAAGGCGTCGGTGCCTTGGACAAGGTCATCGCGATCGACCAGAGCCCGATCGGCAGAACGCCGCGCAGTAATCCTGCGACTTATACGGGCGTTTTCGATCTGATCCGTCAGCTCTATGCGTCGACGACCGAAGCGCGGATGCGCGGCTACAAGCCCGGCCGCTTCTCGTTTAACGTCAAGGGCGGCCGCTGCGAGGTCTGCTCCGGTGACGGCGTCAAACGGATCGAGATGCATTTTCTCTCCGATATGTACGTGCCGTGTGAGATCTGCAAGGGAAGCCGCTATAACCGCGAGACGCTGGAAGTCCGTTACAAGGATAAAAACATCGCTGAGATACTGAGTATGACGGTCGGCGAAGCGGTGCGGTTCTTTCAGAATCAACCGCGCATTTTGGCCAAGCTTGAGACACTGAACGATGTCGGTCTCGGCTATATCCGTCTCGGCCAGTCATCGACTCAGCTGTCCGGTGGCGAGGCGCAGCGGGTAAAGCTTGCGACCGAGCTTTCAAAGCGTGCGACCGGCAAGACGATGTACATTCTGGATGAGCCGACGACCGGTCTCCACGCCGCCGATGTCCATCGCTTAAGTGAGATACTCGGGCGTTTGGTCGAAGGCGGCAACTCCGTCGTCGTGATCGAGCACAACCTCGACATGATCAAGACAGCTGATTACATCATCGATCTCGGACCTGAAGGTGGTGACGGCGGCGGCCGACTGGTCGCTTCCGGTACGCCGGAAAAGGTAAGTCGGATCGATACTTCATATACGGGACAATATCTGCATCAGGTGTTGGAAAGAGACCGCGCGCGAAAGCGTCAGCGGTCACATACGAACTTGGAGACGGATCTTGACCGTGCTATAAAGGTAGCAGAAGGGACCAGGGTATAGACACATGGCAAAGTGTTCCAAATGCGATTTGAATGAGGCGGTTATCTACACATCCCGCCTCGACCATGGACAACAGCAGTCGGAAGGCTACTGTATTAAGTGTGCCTTTCACGCGAACATCGCCGGACTTGAAGAACTTTTCACAAAAGCCGGCGTGAACGAATCGAATATTGACGAACTGACCGAACGCATGAACCATATGATGGCTGGCATGGGATCGAGACGCCCGGAAGATCTGTTCCGGATGATTTTGTCGTCCGATCCGGCCGATATGCAACTCGACATTCTGGATGAAGAAGGCCGTCCGAAAGAAGGCCTTCTGCCGGTGGCGAGAGGCCAGGAAAATGAGGACGAGCGAAAGAGCGACACGTCAGTCGAATCCGATACGGCACCGAGCCGCACGCGAGAGCGCCGCAAGAAGTTTCTCGATCAGTTCGGTACGAATCTGACGGCCAAGGCCGCGATGAACGGCATCGACCGGATCATCGGCAGACAGACCGAGATCGCGCGCGTCATCCAGATATTGAACCGCCGCAACAAGAATAATCCGGTACTCCTCGGTGAACCGGGCGTCGGTAAGACGGCGATCGCCGAAGGGCTGGCCGACAAGATCGTCAAAGGCGAAGTGCCGGACAAGCTCCTCGATCAGGAAGTCTATCTGCTCGATATGACGGCGATGGTCGCCGGAACGCAGTTTCGCGGACAGTTCGAAAGCCGCATGAAAGGCGTCGTCGACGATGCCAAAAAGAGCGGCAACGTGATCCTCGTGATCGACGAGCTCCACAACATCATGGGCGCCGGCGATGCCGAAGGCGCGATGAACGCCGCCAATATCCTGAAACCGGCGCTGGCCAAAGGCGAGATCCGGGTCGTCGGCTCGACGACACTCGACGAGTACCGCCGCTTTATCGAAAAAGATTCGGCGCTGGAACGGCGTTTCCAGAAAGTGATGGTCGATGAGCCGTCACCGGAAGAGAGCGTCGAAATTCTAAAAGGCGTCAAAGATTATTATGAAGAACACCACTTCGTCCACTACAGCGATGCGGTGCTGAAACTGGCGGTCAAATTATCCGATCGCTATATCAATGACCGCTTCCTACCGGACAAGGCGATCGACCTGATCGATGAAGCTGGATCGAAAGCGAACCTGGAAAATACGTATCTCACGCTGAACAAGCTGAATCAGGAAAAGCTGCGCGTATTGGAAGACGAACTCGATTCGCTCTCGACGCAGCTCGCTGCACAAAAAGACGATACGCGTGCCCTGTCACTCTATGAGCGTCAGGCTGATCTGCGCTCGAAGACGCTGAGGCTTCGACAGGAAATCGAAGCCGATGAAAAGGCGATCCATCCGACCGAGATCACCGAAGACGATATCGCGTCGGTTGTGTGGCTCTGGACCGGTATCCCGGTACAGCGCATCACGGAAGACGAGACGGAAAAACTGATCCATCTCGAAGAACGTCTGCACGAACGCGTGATCGGTCAGAAGGCGGCCGTGTCCGCGGTGGCGCGAGCGGTGCGCAGGAAGCGTGCCGGTTTTGCCGGCCTCAGAAAACCGGCCTCGTTCATCTTTGTCGGACCGACCGGCGTCGGTAAAACAGAGCTCGTTAAAGCTCTTGCCGAAGCGCTTTTCGAGACGGAAGACGCGATGATCCGGCTCGACATGTCGGAGTTCATGGAGTCGCATACGGTCAGCAAACTGATTGGATCGCCACCTGGCTATGTCGGTTATGACGACGGCGGCCAACTGACCGAGAAGATCAGGAGAAAACCGTACAGCGTCATCTTGCTCGACGAGATCGAAAAAGCGCATGCTGATGTCTACAACATCTTGCTACAGATCCTCGATGACGGACGATTGACCGACAGTCACGGCCGCGTCGTCAGCTTTGAAAACGCCCTGATCGTGATGACGTCGAACGCCGGTACGACCCTCAAGGCACACGGCATCGGCTTTGGCGCCGACGGCCGCGTGGCGATGGAAGAGCGGGTCGACACAGTGATGAAGCAGCTTTTCCGACCGGAGTTTTTAAACCGGATCGATGAGATCATCGTGTTCGAGGAACTGAGTCAGGAAGAACTGCGCCAGATCGTCGACTTGATGCTCCACGATGTGCAAAAGAAACTCGACACCGAAAGCATCAAACTCGTCGTCACGGAGGAGGCAAAAGCTGCGTTGGCCGTGCTCGGCTATGATCCGAAGTACGGCGCGAGACCGCTCCGAAAAGTCATCACCCGCCGCATCGAAGACGTCCTGGCTGACAAAATGCTGGCCGGGGAGTTGAAAGGTGTGATCGGCATCTCCGTCGATGTAGAAAAAATCGATGGCGAATACCGGTTCATATTTGATACTCTATAGCCAGCGGCTGTCTAAGTGGAGACGGCCAAAGGAGGATAGTTATGTGGAACCGGGCAACGCTTAAGCAACGCGCCAAAACGGCGTTAAGAGGACGTTACGGCAGCGGCATCTTGATTATATTCCTGGCCGGCCTGATCAGTTGGGTGTTCAGCACCATCGTCTGGCAGGCTGCCGTCTTCTTTATCGCGCCGCAGATGTACAGCCGACTTGCCGACGTCGTGAAGGGATTTGAGTCGAATCTTAACTCGCCGGAGCAGTGGCGGGCGATCACCGATGAGATCCTCAATGTGTTCGGAGAGATCGGTCCTCAGCTTCTGATCGTCTCTGGCGTCGTGACGGTGATCTCTTTTCTCTTTTATTTGCTGGTCAAAAATATCCTTTTGGTCGGCAGAACTCGCTGGTTTTTGCGAAACAGCGAGTCGGAATACGAGATTCCGGCTTCCGTCTTGTTTTCACCGTTTAGATCAGGTCAGTTCGGTCCTACCGTACGCGGCATGTTCTGGCGCGATTTCTGGCTCTTCATCTGGGGTCTTCCGGCGTTGTTGTCGACCGTCTGGCTGGTCGGCGTACACTATCTCTACGGTCGTTTGATCTACGAGACGCCGCAGCTCGAGATTCCGAATCTGCTCGATCTCAAATTCAATCTCGTGACCTCGTACGGTACGATTTCACTCGCCTATCTGCACATCGTCGGGATCGCCTCGCTTCTGATGCTGATCTTCGGCGTGATCTCGCTGGTCAAGACGTACAGCTACCGCATGGTGCCATTCATTCTGGCGGACAATCCGCGTTATGGTGCCCTCGCGACGCTCCGTCTGTCGAAACGCATGACGCGCGGCCACAAAGGCGGCATGTTCTTCCTCGACTTGTCGTTTCTCGGCTGGTTCCTTTTGACCATGATCTGCTGTTTCGGTCTACCGTTCGTCTTCTGGCTCGCTGTCGGTCCGTACTACTTGGCCACGCAGGCCGAGCTCTATGGCGCGCTGCGTACCGATGCCGTTGATCGAGACCTCGTGACGATGGAGGCGCTCGGCTACGTCAAAAAAGCAGACGTTTTGGAATAATCCATGATTAGAAGCGTCCCCGAGCTGGCCGAAACCTTAACGCTTATCGCCGGTTTCGGGCTGCTTCTTGCGGCGCTCTATGTAATAACGTACTGGCTTTCAAACAAGGCCAGACGTGATTATCGCGCACGTATGCGCGAGACCGAAAGAAGCCTGATCGGGCAGAGAGTCCTCGTGATCAGGACGATTAAACCTCCCGATGCAGGGGAGATCGTGTCGCTTCGCACGACGGACCAGGAGAGCCCGCATACGGCGTACGCACGTCGCGTGCTCTGGGCCGGGCAGCGTGCACGCGTCACCTCGACGAGAGGCGACGGGTATGTCGTGTCGCCCATCGACACACCGAAAAAAGGAGACTGATATGCTTCGATTATCGCTTGACAAAGCACGTCCGTTCTATCGGGACGGCGAGTGGACATTGTTTGAAGACCAGCTGAAGCTGGCCGTAAAGACGCTCGATGAAGGCACTGGTGCCGGCAACGATTTTATCGGCTGGCGACATCAGCCGTCGACGATCGACTCTGCGCTGGTGAAAGACATCGAACAGACAGCGGCATCGCTGCGTGAACTCGCCGACGTTTTTATCGTGGTCGGTATCGGCGGATCCTACTTAGGTGCCAGAGCCGTGATCGATGCGCTGAACGAACCGCTTCGCTCACTCGGTGAGGTGAAGAGGGAAGGGATACCGACGATCGTCTACGCCGGCCATCATCTGTCGGGGCGTGAACTATTGGCCGTCGAATCCCTGATCGATCGCTACGACGTCTGTCTCAATGTGATCTCGAAGTCAGGCACGACGACCGAGCCGGCGATCGCCTTCCGCCGCTTAAAAGCAAAGATCGAAGAAAAATACGGTGTGGAAGGCAGCGTCGAACGCATCGTCGTGACGACCGATAAAGCGCGCGGCGCACTGCGCACCCTGGCCACTGAACGCGGCTATAAATCGTTTGTCGTGCCGGATGACATCGGCGGCAGATACTCGGTGCTGACAGCCGTCGGTCTGTTGCCGATCGCCGTCGCCGGCATCGACATCAATAAGCTGATCGCCGGCGCCAAAGCGGCCGAGGAAGCATACCAAAACGATGATTTGGCAACTAACGACTGCGCCCAGTATGTGTTTGCCAGAAACGTGTTCCTGCGCCGCGGTTACGACATCGAAGTGCTCGTGAACTATGAACCGGGCCTTCATTATCTTTCCGAATGGTGGAAACAACTCTTCGGCGAGAGTGAAGGGAAGAACGGGCGTGGCCTGTATCCGGCGTCGATGGATTTTACGACCGATCTGCATTCGCTCGGTCAATACGTCCAGGACGGACGGCGGATCCTCTTTGAGACCGTGATTGCGATCGCCGAAGATGAAGTCGAAGTGTCGATCCCGGAAGAAGAAACCGATCTCGATGGGCTGAACTATCTGGCCGGAAAAGACATGGCTTTCGTCAATGAACGGGCGATGACCGCGACGCAACTCGCGCACGTCGACGGCGGTGTGCCGAATCTCAGACTTATCCTGGATCGTCTCGACGCGGAAAACCTCGGCTGGCTGCTCTATTTCTTTATGCGTGCCTGCGGCATCTCAGGCTACCTGAATGCCGTCAATCCGTTTGATCAGCCGGGGGTCGAAGACTACAAGAAGAACATGTTCGCGCTACTCGGAAAACCGGGGTTCGAGGATCTGAAAGCCGAATTGGAAGCGCGCCTGTGAGAAAAACCGTCCATCTTTCCAATGCGCTTTTACGCGCGGTCGAAAAACCGTCGCGCTATGTCGGTGGCGAATGGAACAGCGTCATCAAGGATGATACGGTAAAGACCCGCTTTGCGCTTTGCTTTCCCGATATCTACGAGATCGGGATGAGCAATCTCGCCTTGTCGATTCTCTATCAGCAGATCAACGCCAGAGACGACTGTTGGTGTGAACGCGTCTATCAACCGGCGGCCGACATGCGCCAAAAGATGCAGGAACAAGACATACCGCTCTTCAGTCTCGAGTCGAAGACGCCGCTTTCTGCATTCGATATCGTCGGGTTTACGTTGCAGTACGAGCTGTCGTACGTGACGATTCTCGATATGCTGCGCTCGGGCGCCATACCGCTTTACAGCAAGGATCGGACCGACAACGATCCGCTCGTGATCGCGGGCGGTCCGTGCGCCGTCAACGCGGAACCGGTCGCCGATTTCTTCGACCTGATTGTTGTCGGTGAGGCCGAACTCTTGCTCGAAACACTGCTCGATCTGTGGGCGGCGTCCGAGTCGAAAACATCGTTTTTGGAAAAAGCGAGTCGACTCGAAGGCGTCTATGTACCGGCCTTTTATGAAGACTTGTACGATCGAGACGGAAAGCTCACGGGATTTCATAAGTTAAACGAAGACGCCCCGTTACCGATCAAGCGGACGCTCGTCAAAGATCTGAGCCAGGCCTTCTTACCGCTGCGCCCGATCGTCCCGAACAGTGAGATCGTGCACGACCGAATGGTGCTCGAGTTGTTTCGCGGCTGTACGCGTGGGTGTCGGTTCTGTCAGGCCGGCCAGATCTATCGACCGGTCAGAGAGCGTGACAAAGACACGCTCGTCCGCCAGGCGAAATCACTGATGGATGCGACCGGATACGATGAGCTCGGGCTCCTTTCCTTGTCGACCTCGGATTACAGCGCGCTCGAGACGTTGACGGACGACTTACTGCCTCTACTCACACCGCGCGGCGTCAATTTATCGCTGCCGTCTCTGCGTCTCGATAATTTCAGTTTTGATTTGATGAAAAAGGCGAGTTCGACGAGAAAAGCCGGCTTAACATTTGCGATCGAGGCCGGCTCGGAGAGGCTGCGAAATCGCATCAACAAGAACATCAGGGAAGACGATGTGTTGGAAGCGGCGAGAATCGCTTTTTCCGGCGGTTGGCGGACGCTGAAATTCTACCTGATGCTCGGTCTACCCGGAGAAACGGACGAAGATGTCGATGCCATCTCGGATATTGTCTTCAAGGTGATCGACGCGTATTACGAGCTGCCGCCCGCGGAACGAAGAAAACCGCCGACGATCACGGTCAGCGCGTCTTTTTTCATCCCGAAACCGTGGACGCCTTTTCAGTGGGCGAAGATGCTGCCGGAAGACGAATACGACCGGCGGGTGAAACGTCTGACCGAACGCTTGCGGCACCGCTTTATTCGCTTTAACTGGCACGACCGGGACATGGCCGTGATCGAGGCCGTATTGGCCAGAGGCGACCGCCGTCTCGCACCTGTGTTGGTCTCGGTATTGGAACGAGGCGGTACGCAGGACAGCTGGCGCGAGCACTTTTCTTATGAGCGCTGGCTCGATGCATTGGCCGGGCACGGATTGACGACAGACGACTATACGCGCGGCCGCGAGACGAGTGAGTTGTTTGTCTGGGACAAGATCGATATCGGGGTGACAAAACGGTTTTTGCAACGCGAGTGGGATCTCGCCGGCGAAGACTGCATGAGCCATGACTGCATGACCGAATGCCTGCATTGCGGCGCCAATCGTTTTAATTGCGGCGTCTGCCTGACTCATGCCGGCTGATCGAGAAGAAAAAAAGTATGCCTACCTGCTTTATTACGAGCGGCGCGGCGGTATCACCTGGATCGCACATCTCGACCTGATGCGCACGTTCGAGCGTGCCGTGCACCGGGCGAGACTGCCGGTCGTCTGGAGCCAGGGTTTTAACCCGAGACCGGCGATCGAATTCGCTCTGCCGGTTGGTGTCGGCATCGAGACGAGGAAAGATCCTTTTTCTCTCGTCTTATCCGAAGCGATCGCCAGTAACGAGATCGGGACCAGGTTAAACGAGGTACTTCCGGTCGGACTTCGCATCGTCGAGGTAGAAGACTATGAGCAAACCAAGAAGTCTCTGATGGCGCGTGTCGAAGCCGCGACCTACGAGTTTGTCGGCGACGGCGTGCAAAAACTCCTTGAGCCGCTTTCAACCGGTGGCCCGCTCGTCGTGGAAAAACACAGCAAAAAGGGCCGCCGCGACATCGATATTCGTCCCGGCATCCGTTCTTTTGAGCTGGCCGACGCCACTCGTCTGATCGTCAGCGTCAATGCCGGCAGCCGTGACAATATTCGTCCCGATCTTCTTCTCACGGCGCTCTCCTCGGAGCTCTCAGAACCGTTCGAGTGGCAGGCGCTGACGGTCATCCGACGCGCGGTTGTGCTAAACTAACGTCCTGTATGCGTAAAAGCGAAAACGACAATTCAGAAGCGAAAAAAACGGCGATCGAACTACCGTCTTATTTCGGCAGTCGTATGGTGCTGCAGCAAGGTGTGGCGACGCGGATATTAGGTCGTTACGAACCGAATAAGCCGGCACGCATCGTGCTCGAGCGTCTGCCGGCCGACGGCCGTGCCGTGTTGCCTCAGGATACGAAATTCGGCGTCGTCTTCGAAGATATGGATCGCACCGATCAGGAAGGGTATTTCGATTTTCGTCTGCCTGTCTTGGCGAGCGGCTTTGACCCGTATCGACTGACGATTACGGTGGCCGAAGCGAAGCTTGTCTTAAGTGACATCCTGATCGGCGAAGTCTGGGTGGCAGGTGGCGGTGCCAATATGGCGATGCCCCTGTCCCGAAGTGATGTCGCGTCCGAGATCGACACGCTCGCGAATGTCGAGCATGTGCGGGTTTTCAAAGTACCGGAGAGCGGGCTTTACGATGAGCTGCAGACGTATTCGTTTTATCCCTTGGAACGGGTCAAAGGCACCTGGCAAAAAAGCGACGATCCGGATCATATCGAAAATTTGTCGGCAGTCGGTTTCTCCTTTGCGAGGCAGCTCCTGATTGAATTAAACGCGCCGGTCGGCCTGATCGACATCGCCGCATCGGGCACGTACCTGCATAGCTGGTTGGCCAGAGAAGTCGTCGAAGACGACACCTTCATCAAGGGACGCGTGCGGGAAGTGAAACAGTACCGCGATCATGCGAACTGGAACCAACTAAAACCGGATAAAGAGACGGTGCTGCGGCGAGGCGGAAGCCGGCCGATTCAGATGCGCCGTCCGACGATCGCGATGGATCAGCCGGATCAGCATCAATTCGATCCGAAAAATCAGCCGTCGGCGATGTTCAACCATAAACTGGCGCCTCTGACCGGTCTCAGCCTGCGCGGTTTTCTCTGGTACCCGGGAGAAAACGAAGTCGATGCACCCGACGCCTACGCGCGCGCCTTTCGTTGCCTGACGAAACAGACGATCGAGATGTTTACGGCGCCTCAGGGCAAGCCGGCGATGCTCTACGCGCAGCTGCCGCCAGGGTTTTATCCGAATCATGATTTTAAACAGGTCGCCGTATTCAACGAGATGCTGGCTCAGGTCAAACGCTCCCTCGCCGTACCGGCGGGCTATGTCACCTGCTATGATCTGCCGCTCGAATACGAACAGACCGATCCGACCGTGTGGGATATTCCGTACCTGACCAAGGCGAAAGCCGTGATCGGGCAGAGGCTTTGCACGATCGCGCTCGGCCTCGTCTACGGCCTCGATCATCCGACCTCGGCACCGGAACCGAAAGTGATGAACACGATCGGCAACAAACTGATGCTCGATTTCGAAAATGTCGGCACGACCGGTCAGGGATTAAAGACGATCGGTGATACGGGGCTGTTGAAAGGCTTTACCGTGTGCGGTCCCGATCGTGTCTTCGTACCGGCATCGGCACGGATACTGCACGGCGTGCAGATCATGGTGTGGCACGACGAGATCCATCATCCGGAGTCGTTGACCTACGCCTTTGCCAATTTCAATATGGACGCCAATCTCGTATCGTCCGAAGGCATACCGGTCACCTCATTCCGCATGGATCTGGCGCCTTCTTTGTACAGCAAACCGATGCACTGGACCGACTGTGACCGCTTGAGTCAGTTCACCTGGCCGAAGAAGGTCAGCTCGATCAGACGGGCCAGAAAAGAAGACTGGCCGACCGTCTATCCGGTCTGGAGTGTGTCGAACGGCAGGGGAGAGTTGGCGCTTTCCGGCGAACACGCGCGCTGGGGCGATCAGTCCTTGCTTTTGACCTATAAAAACGCCGACAGTCGACCGGTCTGTTTCGAACCGGAACTCGAATACGCGTCGCTTTATCCGCCGCTCGATTTGTCGATGTGGGGACAATTGACCCTTCATCTGTTCTCGGTCGATCATGCGAACAAGCGCATCTCTCTGTTTTTGGAAGATGAAAACCAGGTGACATTTGAGTATCCGGCGATCGAGCTCGACGCGACGTATCGTTTTCAAGTGCCGACGTTTGAGCTCGGCGATGCGCAGCTGAATCTGGCCAAGATTGTCCGCCTCAGGTTCACCTTGGAAGATCCGCGCGGGCACGGTCGTATCTGGATCGACCGCGTGCAGTTATCGGAGTTTGACGCCACGGAGAGTGCGAAGGAAATAAGATAGTATGAATATTGATCACATCAGTAAGACATTTGAACCGGGCGCGGTGGAGCCGCGCCTTTACGCCGCCTGGCAGGATGAAGGTGCGTTTCAGGCAGATGCCGATTCAAAGAAACGCCCGTTTACGATTATTATGCCGCCGCCGAATATCACGGGGCAGCTGCATCTCGGCCATGCGCTCGACAGCACGCTGCAAGACGCGGTGATCCGCTACCGCCGCTTGATCGGGGACGAAGCGCTCTGGCTGCCCGGCACCGATCACGCGGCGATCGCGACGGAAGCGAGAGTCGTCTCGCACCTGAAAGCACAGGGCATCGAGAAAAAAGACCTGACGCGAGAAGAATTTCTCGTGCACGCCTGGGAGTGGAAACGTCTGTACGGCGACATGATCGTCGATCAGTTGAAGCGCCTTGGCTCTTCCTGTGACTGGTCGCGCCTCGCTTTTACGATGGATGAGCCGCGCTCCAAAGCCGTCGTCGAGGTCTTCGTGCGACTATACGAAGAAGGCCTGATCTACCGCGGGCAGCGGATCATCAACTGGTGTTCGACCTGTAAAACGACGATCTCGGACGCCGAAGTCGATTACGAAGAAGATACCGATCGCCTCTATTACGTGCGCTATCCGTTCGTCTCGGGCGAGGGACACGTGCTGTTGGCGACGACGCGACCGGAGACGATGTTTGCCGACGTGGCCGTCGCCGTCCATCCGGAGGACAGCCGTTATACGGGACTTGTAGGTAAGCTGCTTCATCTGCCGCTCACGAACAAACAGATTCCGGTGATCGCCGACAGCTACGTCGATCCTGAATTCGGGAGCGGCGCGGTCAAGATCACACCGGGACACGATCCGAACGACTATGAGGTCGGTGAAAGACACGACCTGCCGATCGTCACCGTTCTCGACGAGGCCGGCATCCTCACCGATGAGACGGGTCCCTATGCCGGTATGGATGTGAAGACGGCGCGAAAGCACGTCGTCGCTGCGCTCGAAGAAAAAGGTTTCTTGGAAAAGACGACGCCGCATAAACATAATGTGGGACATTGCTACCGCTGTCAGACGAGAATCGAGCCGCGCGTGTCGGAACAGTGGTTTGTCGAGATGAAACCGCTTGCCGACCCGGCTTTGGAAGCAGTCCGGACGGGCCAGGTGCAGTTTATCCCGGAACATTTTTCGAAAACGTACTTCAACTGGATGGAAAACATCCGAGACTGGAATATCTCGCGTCAGCTCTGGTGGGGCCATCAGATCCCGGCGTACTACTGCGACGAGTGCGGAAAAATCGAGGTGGCGAGGAGCCGTCCGGCCGCCTGTAGTGCCTGTGGCAATGAGACGCTGAGACAGGACGAGGATACGCTCGACACCTGGTTCTCTTCGGCGCTCTGGCCGTTTTCGACGCTCGGCTGGCCGGAGCAGACGGCGGACTTGGAAAAATTCTATCCGACGAATCTGCTCGTCACCGGCTACGATATTATCTTTTTCTGGGTCGCCCGCATGATTTTCTCCGGCATCCACCAGACGGGACAGGTGCCTTTCCCCGAGGTCTTGATCCACGGCATTATCCGGGATGAACAAGGCAGGAAGATGTCGAAATCGCTGAATAACGGCATCGATCCGCTCGAGGTGATCGACAAGTACGGCGCCGATGCGCTCAGATACGCGCTGTTGGCCAACAGCAGTAAGGGGCTCGATCAGCGGTTCTCCGAGGCCAGGGTCGAAGCCGGTCGAAACTTCATCAATAAGATGTGGAATGCCTTCCGCTACTTCCTGATGCAGCGCACGGACGAACCGCTTGAACGTCCGGCCAGAGATCAGCTGAAGCCGGAAGACCGCTGGATATTGACGGGGCTCACCAGGCTCGTCACGGAGACGACCGAGCACATGGAGCATTACGACTTCAATCTCGCGCTCGCCAAGATCTATTCGTTCCTCTGGGATTATTTCTGCGACTGGTACATCGAGATGACCAAGGTCAGATTCCAGGGCGACGACAAAGCGTCGGCTAAAATAGCCGAATGGGTAATGAATGAGGTGCTCTGTCAGACGATGACGTTACTGCATCCTTTCATGCCGTTTGTCACGGAAGAGATCTGGCAGCATCTCTGGCACGAAGATACGCGCCTGATCGTCTCTTCCTGGCCGAAAGCCGATCGCTCGCTCGAGTTTACTTCCGATTATGAGACGATGGAGCGCCTGATGGAGGTCATCCGTCAGATTCGAAATATTCGAGCCGAATACCGGGTCGCGCCGAAGCAGGAGATCGCTACAATCCTGGTCGTCGAAGACAAAGCGATCCTGAAGAGTCTCGTTTTGCAGGAAGCGTATATTAAGCGTCTGGCCAAGGTCAGCAACGTGTCGCCCCGCTCCAATGACCGCGACGTGCCGAAAGGCGTCGTCACGGCGCCTTTTGACGGCGGCGTGCTGTTCGTGCCGCTGGAATCGCTGGTCGATCCGGTCGCAGAGAAGACAAGGTTGGAAAAAGAGCTCGAGAAAGTGACAGGGGAGATCGCTTCGATCGAAAAGAAACTGGCGAATACACAGTTTGTCGAAAAAGCGCCGGAGGCGGTCGTGCAGGTCGAGAGAGATAAGCTCGAGGCAAAAACGGAAGCGAAGGCACATCTTGAAAAACGCCTGAGTGACCTCTCGGCTATGCTATAATTTGGGCGCCGGAAACGGCGCTGAGGTTTGAGAATCCGTTAGTAAGGAGAACATATATGCCACTAGTATCAACCAAAGACATGTTTGCCAAAGCGTATGAGGGCGGTTACGCCATCGGAGCGTTCAACGTGAACAACATGGAGATCATCCAGGGAATCACGAAAGCCGCCTCCGAAGTCAATTCGCCTTTGATCCTGCAGGTATCGGCCGGCGCCAGAAAGTATGCCTCGCATACGTACCTGATGAAGCTGGTCGAAGCGGCGCTTGAAGAAAACGATCTGCCGATCGCGCTTCACCTCGATCACGGCGATTCGTTTGAACTTTGTAAATCAGTCATCGACGGCGGTTTCACCTCGGTCATGATCGACGGTTCGCATCTGCCTTATGAGGAAAACATCGCCCTCACGGCGAAAGTCGTCGAGTATGCGCACAGCCGCAATCCGGTCGTCACGGTCGAAGCCGAACTCGGGCGCCTCGAAGGCGTGGAAGACGATATCGTTGTCTCCGCGGAAGAAGCATCCTACACGAAACCGGAACAGGTCGAAGACTTCGTGAAGCGCACCGGTTGTGACTCCCTGGCGATCGCCATCGGCACGAGCCACGGTGCTTATAAATTCAAGCCGGGACAAAAACCGCAGTTGCGTTTCGATATCCTGGAGGACATCGAAAAACGTCTGCCCGGTTTCCCGATCGTCCTGCACGGTGCAAGCTCCGTCATCCCGGAATTTGTCCAAAAGATCAACCAGTACGGCGGCGACATGCCGGACGCGATCGGCATCCCGGAAGAGATGCTGCGTCAGGCGGCCAGCATGGCGGTCTGTAAGATCAACATCGACAGCGACCTGAGACTTGCGATGACCGGTACGATCCGCGAGTACTTCCACAACAACCCCGGTCACTTCGATCCGAGACAGTACCTTGGTCCGGCCAGAGAGGCGATCGCGGCGATGGTCAAACGTAAGATTGTCAATGTCCTTGGCTCGGATAATAAAGCCTGAGACTAGGCATTCCTGGCGACTCGGCCTCTTTTTCCTGATCCTGATTCAGGCCTGGGGATTCTGGCCGTTGATCCCGCTCAGACGCATAGCCGGTCACGTGACCGGCTATGTTTATGGAGCGGCGCTGCGGCTCTCAGGTGGCGTCTATGTATCCGTGTTGGTCACGATCTTCCTGACGCTGCTCATCACGTTCGCCGTATGCCGTTTTTATACGTTGAAACTCATCGCGTCATTCGGCGGTATCAGTCTGCTTTTTGCGCTCGATATCTATCGCGTCGTCACGGTGCAAAGCAGGCCGGACGTACTCTGGCCGACTCTGTTCTGGGCAGCGCTCGCCTTGGTCATCGTGATCTTGCGCTCCTCCGAATTGATGCGCTGGTACAGTCTGGCGGTCCCCGGCGCCATCTTGACCTTCTGGTTTTATGATTCGGTGCGCCGCCTGATCACGGAGCTCGAACTGATCCCGGCGCTCGGACCACTCTGGCCAAATCCCGGAATGTCTTACACGTATCAGCTCGACGGCTTTTTAGGCCTGCCGGGCAGCGTCTTCGTGTTGCTGCCGGTGGCGTTGCTGTTGACCGTCATCTTCACGTATCGCGAGAGTTGAAGCCTCGCTTTTGGCTAAAGCGGCTGAAAGTGATAAGGAAAGGAATGGCTAATGGACGATAAAGCGGCGATTAAACAGCGCATCTTGTCACTGATTGAAACATTAAACCGTTGGAACAAGGCATACTATGACGAGGATAATCCGGAAGTCTCCGACCAACTCTATGACGAGTGGATGGAGGAATTGCTCGCGCTCGAAAAAACGTACCCGGATCTCGTACAAGACGATTCACCGACGAGACGAGTCGGTGGTCAGGTCGCTACCCGTTTCAGAGGCGTTGTCCACACGGTTCCTCTCTTGTCTTTGACCGATGTCTTCAGCCTGGAAGGCGTTCGCTCATTTATCGATTCATTAAAAGCACAGGGAGCCGAACGGTTTGCCGGAGAGGCAAAGATCGACGGTCTCTCGCTCGCGATCCGGTATGAAGAAGGTCGTCTCGTGCGCGCTTTGACGCGCGGCGACGGGAGGCAGGGAGAAGACGTCACAGCCAACGCGAGACGGCTGATCGGCGTGCCGAAGACACTGCCTGAAGCCGTTCAGGTGCTCGAGGTGAGAGGGGAAGCGTATCTGCCGAAGGCTGCCTTTGAGGCATTGAATGCCCGCCATCTGGAGGAAAACGGCAGACTGTTTGCCAATGCCAGAAATGCGGCGGCCGGTTCGATGCGACAGCTCGATCCGGATATCGTCGAGGCGCGAAAGCTCGCCTTCTTCACATTCAATGTACAGGCTCTGGAAGGAATGACGTTCGACAGCCATGTCGAGAGTCTGCAGTGGCTCGACTCATTGGGCTTCGATGTCTCGCCGATGCTTTGCACACTGGAGAACGCGGACGAGGCGATCGACTTCATCGAGCGTCTCGGCAGTCAGCGTGAAGCGCTGCCGTTCGAGATCGACGGCGCTGTTTTGAAAGTCGACGATCTTGCGCTTCGAGACACGCTCGGTCAGACGGCGAAGGTACCGCGCTGGGCCGTCGCCTACAAGTATCCGGCCGAAAAGACGATGACGGTCCTGCGTCGGATCGACGCGACGGTCGGCCGTACCGGTCGCATCACGCCGCTCGCAACGTTTGATCCGGTTCAACTCGCCGGCACGACGGTGACCCGCGCGACGCTCCACAACCAGAACATGATCGATCTACTCGATGTCAGAATCGGCGACACGATCGAGGTACAAAAAGGAGGCGATATCATTCCGGCGATCATCGCGGTCGATAAAGAGAAAAGACCGGCCGATGCGGTACCGTATCAATTACCTACGACCTGTCCGGCGTGTGACGCGCCGACGCACAAGGGACCGGACACCGCCGATCTGTACTGCCAGAATCCCGATTGTCCGGCACAGGTGCGACGCCGCATCGAGTGGTTTGCCGGCAAGGATGCGATGGATATCGCGGGGCTCGGCAGCCGCACCGTCGATCTTCTGGTCGACCATGGTTTTATCGCGTCGATCGCCGACCTCTATACGCTTCACGAGAAAAGAGATGCCCTGATCGAATCCGGCATTATCGGCCGTGAAAAAAGGGTCAGTAGCGTCCTCGAGAATATCGAGCAGTCAAAGACGAGACCGCTTTCACGCCTGATTACGGGACTCGGGATCATGGGCGTCGGACAGACGACGGCCGGTTGGCTCGCCTCTCACTTTGCTGATCTCGACCTGTTGGCGACAGCCGCTGAAGAAGCGTTGACCGAGATCTCCGGGATAGGTCCGGAGACGGCAAAGAGTATTGTCGAGTTTTTCAACGATTGGCATGCCGTCAGTCTGCTCGATAAACTGCGAGCATTCGGTCTTACCTTCAGGGAAGAACGGACAGACGAAACACCGGCCGAGGGACCATTGAGCGGCCAGTTCGTCGTCGTCACCGGTACGCTTCCGTCATTAAACCGGAAAGATGCCGAGGCCCTGATCGCCTCTCTCGGCGGCACGGTACAGTCGCAGGTGAGCGGCAAGACGACGCTTCTGATTGCCGGCGAAAAAGCCGGCAGCAAGCTTGCCAAGGCCGAGTTGCTCGGCGTCGACATTCGCGATGAAGCGTGGCTTTTGGCGAAGGCTGAGGCGTAAGTGAAATAGCGAGACGTCGCGTCAGACGAAAAGACTGCCAATCTGATACACGAGTAATCCCATAATATAAGCGAGTCCCGTCTGCCAGAAGATCGCCCCGACCGTCCAGGTGCGACTTCGCATTTCGCGCGCCGTCGCGGCGATCGCTGCGACGCATGGCGTGTAGAGCAAGACGAAGACAAGGAATGAGGCGGCGGACAGCGGGCTGAAAAAGGTCGCCAGCTGCTCGCCCGGCAGTAAAATATTGAGCGACGAGACCAGAGACTCCTTGGCGATCAGGCCGGAGAAGAGCGCCGAGACGGCCTGCCAGCGGCCAAAGCCGAGCGGCACGAAGAGGAAGGTCAAGGCCTGACTCAACGTATAAAGAATCGAAGGCTCGTCACCCCGGATATAGGTCAGACTGAAGGTGAAATTGTTTAAAAACCAGATGATGATCGACATCAAAAAGATGATCGTGCCGGCACGCCTGACAAAATCGGAGATTTTATCCCAGATATGGAGAAGGAGCGATTTCGTGTACGGTACGCGGTACGGAGGCAGCTCCAAAACGAAGTCGTGATCGGCTTGACCCGGCAGCACTTTATTCAAGATGAAAGCGCTGAGAAGCGCGACCAGAATACCGAAGACGTAGAGTCCGAAGACGATCAGGCCGGCATGCCGGGAGAAAAAGAGCTGGGAGAGAAGTGCGTAGATCGGCATTCTGGCCGAACAGGACATGAACGGCGTGATTAACACGGTCAGGCGCCGATCCCTCTCGTTTTCGATCCCTCTGGCCGCCATGATCGCCGGCACGGTACAGCCGAATCCGAGAATCATCGGAATGAAGCTGTGACCGGTGAGGCCGATCTCGCGAAACAGCCGGTCGGTGATGAAGGCGGTACGGGCCAGATACCCGGAATCTTCGAGGATCGTCAAAAAGAAAAACAAGATAATGATCTGGGGTAAAAAGGCTAAAATACCGCCGACGCCGGCGATCGCCCCGTCGACGATCAGGCTGGTCAGCCACGGAGCGGTACCGATCGAAGTGAGTCCCTGAGCGACGAGCGCTCCTAAATCAGCGACTCTTTCAGAAAACCACTCTCCTAAAAATCCGCCGATCTTCTCCGAGAATGTCAGGTAGAAGATGACGAACATCAACAACAAAAAGAGCGGGAAGGCCAATACGCGATGCGTCAGGAGGCGATCGATCCGGTCGGAAAGGCTCAATGCGCCGCGACTGTGGCTATGGACCAGTACGGCCGCATGAATGTCGGTCGCGAGATCATAGAGGCGTTGCGTCTCTTCGGGCGTCTCTTTCTGCCAGGCGATCAGGGACGATTCGTCAAACGGTTCGGCGGCCAGTTCGGCGACGCGTTGTAAGAGCGTGTCGACGCCTTCACCGGAACGTGCCGAGATCGGTACGACCGGCAGCTCGAGCAAGGCCGACAGCCGATCGACATCCAGTGTATCGCCGTGTGAGAGTAGCTCATCCATCATGTTCAAGGCGACGATCAGGCGGCAGCCGAGTTTTCGGAGCTGCAACGTAAGGTAGAGGTTTCTTTCGAGATTGGTCGCGTCGATGATGTTGACTACCACATCCGGTCGATCGTTCATGATGAAATCACGCGCGACGACCTCTTCGGCGGCAAACGAGGCGATCGAGTAAAGTCCCGGCAGGTCGACGAGACACATCGGCAGCGGGGAGCTAATGTCACCTGTCTTCTTTTCGACCGTGACGCCCGGCCAGTTGCCTGTGACCTGGCGTGTACCGGTCAGGCGGTTGAACAACGTCGTTTTCCCGCTGTTCGGATTTCCGGCAAGTGCGATCGTCTTCGTCATGGGCGGCCGATCATTCCGTTTTCTTTATTATATGACTGGTTGGAGTCGTTATTTCGTGTACGCTTCACGAGAACGCGTGAAGCCGTCGACTTACGAAGCGACAGTTGATAATTTCTCAAGCGGATCTCCATCGGATCGCCGAGCGGGGCAAATTTTCTGACCACAATCCAGGTGCCGGGTACGACACCCATGGCGACGAGGCGACTGTTTCTTTTCAGTGACATGTCAATGTCGACGATCACACCGGCTTCGCCCGGTCTCATCTCGTCGAGTCGCACGATATCATCAACACCAGGTGTCTCAATGACGGATGTTTCTTTCATCTAAAAAGGCTTTGATCCGATCTTCATCTTCTTGCAATTCGCATTCGAACGTCAGTTGTATCTGGTCGGCCATGTCGAGTAGGGTCTTAAACCCGATCAGGGCCGAGAGCATGCTGTCGGCTACCAGTTTGTCGCCGTCTCTCGTACGCAGGATCACGCGTCCTTTGCATGAGCCGATCAGTCTCGTGAAGGCTTCGACTAATTCGATGCGTCCGGCTTCATCTTGAGGCAGGCCGGCAGGACGGATCGGAAGCTTCTCGCGCTTTGCTCGCTTTTTATCCATTTTTTTCTTATCGTCGTTCATGAGGCCTCCTCACGGTTCAACACCGAACCTGAAGCATTGTAGCACCAACTCCGAAGCGTCAACAGTATCATTCGTGTTAACGCCGTGCTGGCCGGCTCTTTTTCATACGTGTGCTAAGCTTAAAGAGGAAGGCATACTAAACTTTGGAGGTTTATTATCACGCTCTATTCATCAGGACAAGTATTTAAAAGGTATTTGCTGCCGTCGATCATCGGGATGATGGGGACGGCTTTGTACGTGCTCGGAGACACCATGATCGTCGGGCTCGGACTCGGCCGGGACGGCCTCGCTGCCTTGAATCTCTCAATCCCGATGATCAACATCATGAACGGTATCGGTCTGATGGCCGGGATCGGTGGCGCGGCCCGTGTCTCTTTGGCTAAAGGCAGAGAAGACGAACGCGGTGCAGCGTTGTATACGACGATGGCGATCGCGGCAGCCGCCATTTTAGGGATCATCCTGTTGCTTTTAGTTAAGCTGAACTTCAACGGACTCGTCTCGCTTCTCGCCGGTCAATCGCTGCAAAAAGACATGGCAGCCTCGTATCTGTCGACGCTGCTCAGCTTTACGCCGTTCTTTTTGCTCTTCCAGACGTGCAACGCACTGGTCAGAAACGACGGCGGAAACCGTATCTCGATGATCGCGATGCTCGGCTCGGCCGCTTTCAACATCGTGCTCGACTACATCATGATCTTTCCTCTGAAACGTGGTCTTGCCGGCGGTGCGCTGGCGACCGGATTGGCCCAGCTGGTCGGCTTTTTTTTGCTCTTGTTTCACCTGAGAGGAAAAGCGCGGCCCCGTTTATCTCTTCCTTTTCTGCCGCATCTGGCCGATGCCGTTAAGGCACTTTTTCGGGTGCTCGCGACCGGCGCGGCGAGCCTCGTCCTCGAATGGTCGCAGGGGCTCGTTATCTTCGCGTTCAACATGGTGATCGCCGGCATCGGCGGTGACCTCGGTATCTCGGCCTACAGTGTGATCGCTAATCTGTCCTTGATGTTCACGGCGATCTTATCCGGCACGGCGGTCGGAATTCAGCCCCTGATCAGTCGCAGTATGGGAGCCGGCAGGATCCGTCATAAACGCCATTACTACCGATTTGCGCTCTTCACGGCGACGTGTCTCGGTGCTGCGATCTACTTTCTCGGCCTTTTATTCCCACAAGCGCCTTCGTCACTGTTTGTGAGAAATGACCAGGAGCTGGTCGCGCTTTCCGCGCACGGCATTCGGCTTTATTTTCTGGCCTTTTTCCTGATGGGCGTCAACCTCGTCAATACGATCTTTTTGCAAAGTCGGGGCAGAGCGGTTGAAGCGTTCTTCTATTCGATTCTGCGCGGGCTCGTTTTTATTCTGGTCGCGCTGTTTATCCTGCCGAGGTTCTTCGCGCTCGATGGTGTCTGGCTATCGATGCCGGCAGCGGAAGTGCTGACTCTACTGACGTCCTTTTTCGCGTCGAGTGCGTTAAGGCGGGCTTTCTTCCAGCGGGTCGAAGCGTCACCCGGTGAAAACGATGCAGCGTCTTCCCGTGACGCGGCCGAATGATATACTTTCACCATTAGCAAAGGAGCCGAGAGGGAAAGATGTTACCGGAATTCATCGCAGGGACCGCGATCAGCATCATCTTGCTGGTGCTTTTGCTTTGGCTTTTGATCAAGCGGCTCGCCGTCAATCGGAACAAGGCGAATCGGGTCGCCGCATTCTATCTACTGCCTGTGGTGATCACCCTGGTCCTGATCGGCGTCTTTGTCTTCCTCGTGTTCCCGCGCGTCATGGATGTGCCGTATGTATTGGCCGACAATTATGAAGTGATCGAAGCCGATATCGACGAATCGATGCTCGTTCGCACCGGCCTGTCCGTCAATGGCCGACATTTGTTTATGCCGTCGCGTGCGTTGCCGAAGCCGGGGACGAGCGTCCGGTTGTTTGTCACGCCGCACGCAGGCTACGTGATGCGGATGGATACGCTGGTCAATGAGGCGTCGGATCCTTAGATTAATTTTACGCTGAGCAGAAAAGATTAGTAAATCCGGCTGATATAGTGGATCTCCACATTTTGAGGAGGTGCACGATGACTGGCTATTACAACAATCCACACGAAGATAAGACGAACCGTTCGAGTGAAGCACTCGGTTTTTATCTGACCAGCTCAGATCGCGATCTTCTAAATAAAGTCGATGAAATTATGGGCAAGCAGGGCGTCGTCGGCCTGCGCGATGCGCTCGGCCGCATCCATTATGTGGTCGACGGCAGGAAAGGATCGCCGTATGCGGCACGTCGCATCAATGAAGCGGCTTTTTCCATCGCCAAGGAACAAAAAAACGAAGGTTTGGAACTTGCGAAGAGGTATACAGCGGCGATCGATCATGTGCTGCTCGGCTATCGCTTCTTACGCACCCTGAGAGGTTACCGCTTCCTGCGTCATATGCTTCAGCTGTCTCTTGCCGATCCGTCCCTTTTGCATCCCATCTCCAAGCGACTGTTCCCCGAGACCGGCCGCTACTACAGGGTTTCACCGTCTCAGGTGGAACGTAACGTGAGGTACCTGATGGATCGCCTGGCCGAAGACGAAGGCTTGACGGCGGAGAATCGGCGACCACTGATGGACGACAAGGGAAGACGGCTTTCGGTCTCGGCCGTCGTCTTTACGCTGCACGATCAAGCGGTCAATGAACTGCAAAGACGCACCTTGATTCGTTTCGGCAGAAACGACGACACCGTCGATTGACTGTTTCAAAAACAGCATAAAAAAAGCTCCGGCCTTCCAGGCGTGGAGCCTTTTCTTCGTTTTCTAAAAAGGGGATTTTACTTGTTGACCATCTCTTTAAGATTCTTACCGGCCTTAAAGACAGGGGCTTTCGACGCAGGAATCTTGATTTCCTTTTTCGTGCTTGGGTTTCTGCCTTTGCGCGCTGCGCGATGACGAACCTCAAATGTACCGAAACCGACGAGCACGACTTTCTCACCGCTTGCCAGAGTTTCGGAAATCGTGGAAAGAACGCTGTTGATCGCTTTCTCAGTATCTTTCTTGCTGAGCTCGGTCTCTTTCGAGACGGCATCAATTAAATCTGTTTTGTTCATGAATGAACCTCCTTATGTCTATCTCAGGTAAATATTAACAGTCATTTATCGCGTGTCAAGGCAAAAAACGCGAAAAGGGCCGATGAATGCTAGGTTTCGCGTGGTAACATAGCGAATATCCGTCACCTTTGTGATAGGTTATGATGTTTTTCAGTGAAATTACTTTGAAAGTAGGTATATACCTTATGAAAGCGACGAAAGACATGTTTGTGGCCGATGTGTTGAACCTCGACCGCGGAACGATTCCGATTTTCTTCAAACACGGCCTGCACTGCCTCGGCTGTTCGATGTCTCACGGTGAGACGCTGGAGGAGGCGTGTCAGGTACATAGTCTGAACTTGGATCAGCTGCTTTCGGATCTGAACGAGCATCTGGCAAGCGTCGGTGCTGAAGAGAAGGAAGAAGAAGGCGCCTGAACATAGCCGAACTTGATGATAAAAGCCGATAATTTTAGTGAGATTGACCGCCGCCCGTGTAAACAGGCGGCGGTTTTTCGTCTACCTCCGGCCACTTCATCGCTGTGTCAATACTGTGTCATATGATAATATAGGTCGACGGGAAGGCTTCCCGCGAACCAATGCGTGAGGTATTGAGATGACATCTCCCATACGTCGTATCACGCCGAAGAAAGCACTTTTGATTTTATTTGACATCAGTGCTGCACTTGCGGCTATATTGCTCGCCTGCCTGATTTATTACAGTGGCGTGATACCTGCATCCATCATGAATCAAATACGCGACACCTGGTTTTTGTACCTGATTACCGCGGGGTTCGTATTTTATTTCAGCGGATTATACGATCAGATGTGGGCCTTTGCCTCCGGCACGGCGTACATCTCTATATTGATCGGCGTCTCTTTCCAGATGCTGATCGTGGTCATGTTGAGTCAATTACTCGGCAAGCGGATGCCGCTTCCCGTGTACATTCTCTACTGGTTCTTGCTGACGACCGCCGTCTCCGGCATCCGGTTGCTCTACCGGCTGACCCGTAACCGCGGCGTGTCGCTTCTGCCGAAAAGTCGAAGCGGCGAAGCCGGCACCGGTCAGATCCGCGTGATGATCGTTGGCGCCGGTGTAGCCGGCGGCCAGGTGATCGTCGAGATGAAGACGAGACAGCAGGTTAGAGTGCCGGTCCTCTGTATCGACGACAATCCACTGACGCACACCTATAAGAACAACGGCGTACCGGTGCTCGGAAACCGCTACGCGATCCCGGCGCTCGCCAAACAGTATCAGATTGACGAGATTATCCTGACGATGCCGTCGGCCTCGACCGAAAATATCCGTCAGATCGTCGAGATCTGCCAACAGACCCCGTGCCGCGTCAGGATCTTGCCATTCTTCAGCGAACTGATCGAGGGACGTTTTTCGCTGGCCGATATCCGCGACGTCGCGATCGAGGACTTACTCGGGCGTGAGCCGAAAGACTTGGAAGTCGGCAAGATCAGTTCGTATCTGCGCGGCAAGACGGTCTTGATTACGGGCGGCGGCGGTTCGATCGGTGCCGAGCTCTGTCGTCAGGTTGCTCCGTTTAAACCGAAGAAACTGATTATCTTCGATATCTACGAAAACAACGCCTACACGCTTCAATACGAACTGGCCGCGAGATACGGCAACGCACTCGACTTAACCGTGCTGATCGGCTCGGTCCGGGATAAAGCGCGTATTGAAGAGATATTCGAGACCTACAAACCGGATGTCGTGTTCCACGCGGCGGCGCACAAGCACGTGCCGCTGATGGAGGACAGCCGTAGCGATGCGGTGAAGAACAATGTCTTCGGCACCTGGAATGTCGCCGACGCCTGCGGCCGGCACAAGGTGTCGCGCTTCGTCTTGATCTCGACCGACAAGGCGGTGAATCCGACAAATGTGATGGGGAGCACGAAGCGCATCGCCGAGATGGTGGTGCTCGAAATGCACCATCGTTACCCCGATACGACGTTTGCCGCGGTGCGCTTCGGTAATGTGCTCGGCTCGTCCGGCTCCGTTATTCCTTTGTTTAAACAACAGATCGAACGCGAAAAACGCGTCACGGTTACGCATCCCGACGTGCAGCGCTATTTCATGACGATCCCCGAATCGGCCTGCCTCGTCTTGCAGGCCGGTGCCTATGCTAGGAGCAATGAGATATTCGTACTCGACATGGGGCAGCCCGTGAAAATCGCCGATCTGGCGCGCGATCTGATCCGCCTGTCCGGTTATGAACCGGATGTCGATATTCCGATCGAGTTTATCGGCTTGAGACCGGGCGAGAAGATGTTTGAAGAGTTATCGCTGGCCGAAGAAGCGATGGATAAGACGGAACACAACAAGATCTTCGTCTTGCACCAGATCGAAAACAAAAAGGCGCTGCGTGAAGAGGCGCGCGGTCTGGAAAAGATCATCAACGCTCCGGAGAGCGGCATCGGAGCGTTCCTCGACGAACTGCTCGCCTGAGACGATGACGCTCGCAGGTATCGCCCATCTCGCTCGTTACGCCTTCGCCGGTGCGATCGTTCTGGCAGCCGTCTTACTCTTGCATAAGTCGCTGCGCGGCATGCGGCAGAAGATGCGCTGGGCGCTCCATCCGGTGCACGGATTCTTTCTGATCGAGTCGGATGTACTCGACCGCACTCAGGCCAGAGCCCAAAAGCTCTATCACACGACGATCATAGGATCATCGCGGATCGCCGATATTCGCCGAAAAGAACGCGGTGTGCGCAAAAACCATGCGATGATCTATCTATTCAACGGGGTCTGGTATCTGCGGCCGCTCGAAAGCGGTGCCGATATCTGGCTAAACGGTAAACCGGTCGACAAGGATACGAAGCTGACCCACAGTGATTCGATCGGACTCGGAACGGCGCGCTTCGATTTCATCGATGATCGGCTTTTCGGAAGTCCGATCCTCGCCAAACCGGCGAGTTCGGAGGAATCACCGTTTGCCATCTTGCTGACTCTGGCGCTCCTGTTTTCCGGTGGCGTGTTGCTTTTCTTCCTGCTTCGCGGCCCGTATGCGCCGCTTCGTCCGGCCCTGATGATAAGCTTCGGAGGATTTGTCTTTTTGAGTTTGCTCTGGCGCTTGATCCTGCCGCATGTCATCCCCGGTTTCGATCGCATCCTCTATCAGACGATGCATCTGCTCGCCGTGATCGGCCTGATCCTGCAGGCACGTCTGACGTTTGTCGGCCGTGTGCTGCCGGAGGTCACGGATAAAGTGGCGTATAACGCGCGTATCGATCAGCTGGCGCGTTCGTTTTACGTGCAGGCCGGCGCCCTGCTCCTCGGTCTGTTGATCCTGCCGCTCGTCATTGCGATCGCCAGGCGCGGCAGGCTTTTGGAAAAGCTCGCGTATGCCGGGATTGTTCTCACCCCGCTCTTTTACGCGGCGACGTATGTGTTGGGCGGCGGTCTCGAGACACACGGCGCGAGGCTTTGGATTCATCTGCCGTTCGGTGTCACCTTGCAGTTGACCGAGTTTGCCAAGATCCTCTTCGTCTTGGTCCTCGCCTACGTCTTTAAGAACCGTCCTACCGCGAAACAACAGTGGTTGTTCGCTCTATGGGCGCTCTTTAATTTCGGACTGATGTTCATGCTCCCCGATCTGGGATCGATCATGATCTTGTTGCCCGTCACCTTGATCGTGTTCGCCGTGATGACCTCGGAGTTTTTGAAAACGTTCCTCCTGCTGGTCGGCGGCAGCGCTCTAGCCTTGGTCGCCTACCGGCTCTTTCCGTACGTACAGCGCCGCATCTTCGGCTGGATGAGCCTGTGGGATGAGATCAATGACCAGAACCGGCAGATCGTCTACGGTCTGCAGGCGGTTGCGCGTGGCGGCCTCTTCGGTGTCGGCGTCGGGAACGGCGCCCCGGGTGGTATCCCGCTCGCGGCCTCCGATATGGTGTTTTCCGTGCTCGCTGAAGAATTCGGTATGCTGGTCGGCCTGTCGGTCGTCGTCTTGTTCATCGTCATCTGGCTCAGAGGTGCCTCCTCGGCCGTGATCGCGCGCGACGGCTTCTCATCGAGTTTCCTCTTCGGTGCGGCCTCGATCTTTTTTATGGAAGCGATCATCGTGATCGGCGGCACGACCGGATTGATCCCCCTGACCGGCGTCACGCTTCCATTCATCGCACAGGGCGGTAGCTCGATTCTGGCCAAGGTGATCATGATGGGGCTCTTGCTCGGCGTACAGACGCGAACGGAAGCCGATGCCTATGAGAAAGTGCAGGTACCTGAACCGCAGCCGCTCGGAGGTATCACATGAAGACCCTGCTCCGCAACGTACGGATTATTCTCGCTTTCTTTCTGATCTTGTCGATCGCCACCTTGATCGGCCTTGTGATCCAGCAACGACGGAGTGAGACGCATTTTCGCGCCGTCGCCGGTGAGAATAAGCAGATTCTGCGCGAGCGCTATCGTCAGGCCGGCAA
Organism: Fastidiosipila sp.; assembly: GCA_012837885.1. Lineage (GTDB taxonomy): Bacteria > Bacillota > Clostridia > Saccharofermentanales > DTU023 > DUPJ01. The sequence continues at coordinate 26,607 of DUQI01000106.1, read as the reverse complement.
GATTATTTCGGCCGATGGCGTGATCCTCGCCGATTCGTCGAGCGGCGAAAGAAAGTATGCCGCGGACGGGGCCGTCGCCGAAGCGCTGTTACAGATCGTCGGCGACTATACGCACAATATCGTCAATACGGTCGAGTCGCAGTTGCAAGGCCCGTTGCTCGGGAACCGCGACAACTTAATCAAGCAGTTAGAACTCGATGTGCGGGGCCTCGGCTTTCACGGCGACGACGTCTTGCTCACGGTCTTGGCATCGCTTTCAAAGCGCGCCTATCAGCAACTCGGCGGACATAAAGGGGCTGTCGTCTTGCTCAATTACGAGACAGGCGACATCATCGCCTCGGTCTCCTCGCCGTCGACGTCTCCGACCAATGTCGTCAAATGGCAAAATATCCCCGACTCGGCCCTCTTCAACCGCGCTTTGAATGGACGCTTCGCGCCCGGTTCGACCTTCAAGGTGATCACGGCGGCCGCCTGGATGCGTTCGCCGGCCTTCGATCCGAATCTCGAGGTGCACTGCCAAGGTGACGTGCCGGTCGTGCCGAGCGGCGCTTTTGAAAACCACTCGCATGCAAATCACGGGACGGTCGGTCTCGGCGAAGCGTTCTCCCAGTCCTGCAATATCTTTTTCGGACAAGTCGGTATAAATACCGGTCCCGATCTTCTTGAACAAGAAGCTAATACATTCGGTGTCGGTCGCCCGCTCGGCCTGCCGTATCTTACGGCGACTCAGAGCCGGATCGAGTTTCCGCGAAACGACCGCCCCTTGTTGAGCTGGGCTGCGATCGGTCAGCCGGCGGGGGAGACGGTACTGACGATGTCGCCTTTACACCTCGCCATGATCGCCGGCGGTGTGGCCAACGATGGGGCGATGATGACACCTCATATCGTAGCGGCATTAAAGGATCCGCTCGATGCGATCTATGACAGGCGCTCCGTGACGACCCAGTTCAAGCTGCCGCAGGAGGTCGTACGACCGCTCGATCAGTTGATGAGCGGTGTCGTGACGAACGGCACCGGACGTCAGGCCGCCGTACGCGGTCACGAGATCGGTGGTAAGACGGGAACGGTGCAGATGACCGATGACGCCGGTGGCGAAACGATCTATTCACTGTTCATCGGTTACGACAAAACACCTGGTTACCCGTATGCGATTGCCGTCGTCGTGGAAAACAAAGGTTACAGTGCAGCGCAAATTGCCGGCAATATACTTGCCAACACGAGTAAAATAGAACCATGAGACAAGAATATGGTGGGCTTCGAGCCGGTATCGACATCGGTTCGACCACAATTAAGGTATGGCTGGAGGATGCATCCGACCGGCTTTTGTTTAGTCATTACGTGCGCCATCACGCCGACATCGGCAAGGAATTGGAGCGTTTGCTCGGCATGCTCGTCGAAAAGGCGGAAGACAGGCCGTTTGTCTTGGCGTTCACCGGTTCCGGCGGCATGGACGTCGCCTCGATTATCGGCGCCGATTTCGTTCAGGAAGTCGTCGCCGGAACCGAGGCGGTGGAGCATGCATACCCGCACGCCGATGTGATTATCGAACTCGGCGGGGAAGACGCGAAGATCACGTATCTCAAACCGCACCTAGAACAGCGCATGAACGGCACCTGCGCCGGCGGCACTGGTTCGTTTATCGACCAGATGGCCTCTCTGATGCAGACCGATGCAGCCGGACTGAACGAGATGGCGGCCGATCATCAGACGCTCTATTCGATCGCCTCGCGCTGCGGCGTATTCGCCAAGTCGGATCTCCAACCATTGATCAATGACGGCGCTTCGAAAGCCGATCTCGCCGCCTCCGTCTTCCAGGCGATCGTGAACCAGACGATCGCCGGGCTCGCCTGCGGTCGCCCGATCAAGGGGCATGTCGTTTTGCTCGGCGGTCCGCTTCACTTTTTGGATCAATTATCATATGCGTTTGAAAGAACACTGCAAGGGCAGGTCGACTCTTTCATTCGACCGGAAGATGCCCACTATGTCGTCGCCAAAGGCGCTGCCAGACTGGCTTCCGGTAAGCCGCAGACAGCCGCTCACTATCTTGAACGCTGGCAGAATAGACCCGAAGTCAGACAGATGACCGAGACGCTGCCGCCCTTATTTGAAAACGCTGAGGAGCGTGAGCACTTTGAAAAGCGCCACGCTGCCGACCAGATCGACCTCTATGCCGAAGGAAAAGGCACACCGCCTTATTATCTTGGTATCGATGCCGGCAGTACGACGACGAAAGCCGTCCTGGTCGACAGTGAAGGCAAGATCGTCTTCAGCGACTACCGCTCGAATGACGGACAGCCGGTCGAAGCGGCGAAAGCGATTCTCTACAGCATCTACGATACGTTCGGCAACGACGTCGAGATCGGGCGTGCGACTGCCACCGGCTATGGCGAGAACCTGGTCAAGACGGCGTTCCGCTTAAGTGACGGAATCGTCGAAACGATGGCGCATTATCGCGGCGCCAGTGAATTTTTGCCCGGTGTCAGTTTTATTTTGGATATCGGCGGCCAGGACATGAAATGTCTGCATATCAGGGACGGCATCATCGACAGTATCGTCGTCAACGAGGCGTGTTCCTCCGGCTGCGGCTCGTTCCTACAGACGTTTGCCGCCGCGCTCGACGTGTCGGTCGAGACGTTCGCCGAGCAGGCGATGCAGGCGAAAAAACCGGTTGATCTCGGCACACGCTGTACCGTCTTCATGAACTCGAAAGTGAAGCAGGCGCAAAAGCAGGGAAGCTCGGTCGAAGACATCGCGGCCGGACTCTCTTACTCCGTCGTACGTAACGCGCTTTACAAGGTGATCAAAATTAAGGATCCGAAGCAACTCGGTGACCTGGTCGTCTGTCAGGGCGGCACGTTCCTGAACGATTCGGTCTTGAGAGCATTCGAGTTGGTCGCCAACAAGGAAGTGGTCAGGCCGTCGATCGCCGGATTGATGGGCGCTTTTGGAGCAGCCCTTCTCGCGAAGGAGCAGGCGGCTGAAGCGGTCGGTCAGGCCGTGTTGACGAGGGCGGAACTTGACCAGCTGAAGCAAAAGACGACACTCGCCACGTGCGGACTTTGTGAGAACCGCTGTAAGCTGACGATCTCTCGCTTTGACGATCGGCTGAATGTCTCCGGCAATCGCTGTGAGCGTGGCGCCGGTATCGAAAAGAAACATACCGATCTACCGAACCTGATCGCCTATAAGTACGAGCGTACCTTCGCCTACGAACCGCGTCCGGCGGACGAAGCGCCACTCGGTACGATCGGGATTCCGCGTGCCCTGAATATGTTTGAAAACTATCCGTTCTGGTTTACGTTACTCGATCATCTCGGGTTTTCCGTGCAGCTGTCGAACCAGACATCGAAAGAGCTTTTCATGCTCGGCATGGATACGATCCCTTCGGAGAGTGTCTGCTACCCGGCAAAGCTGGCTCACGGCCACGTGGAAGACCTGATCGAACGCGGGATCAAGACGATTTTCTATCCGGATGTCGTGATCGAAGAAGAGACGGTGCCGGACGCCGATCATACCTTCAATTGCCCGATCGTCGTCTCTTACCCGGAAGTGATCCGCGCGAACGTCGAACGACTCGAGACGCACGATATCGACTTTATCAATCCGTTCGTCGGTCTAAACGACAAGCGTCATCTGGCAAAACGCCTCCTGCCGTTTTTCGAAAAATTCGGCGTCACGGCCGCACAGATGAAAGAGGCAGTGCTGAAAGCGACGAAAGAAGACGAGCGCTATAAAGAAGATCTCTTTTCGGCCGGTGAACAGGCCTTGATCCGGATGGAAGCCGAAGGCGGACAGGGCATCGTCCTGGCCGGACGGCCGTACCATGCCGATCCCGGTATCCATCACGGCATTCCGGAGCTGATCAATCAGCTCGGACTCTATGTATTCTCGGAAGAGAGCCTGCTCCGTGACCGCCTGAGCGAAAGACCGCTCCGCGTCGTCGACCAGTGGGCGTATCACTCGCGTCTCTACGCCGCGGCGTCGCTCGTCTCCGAGCGTCCCGATCTAGAACTGGTGCAGCTCAATTCGTTCGGCTGCGGCCTCGATGCGATTACGACGGAACAGGTCGAAGAGATTCTGCGTGCGCACGGCAAGGTCTACACGTGTCTGAAAATCGACGAGGTGAGTAACCTCGGTGCCGCGAGAATCCGCCTTCGTTCGCTCCTGATTGCGATGAAGGAACGCGCCAAGAGCGCACCAACCCTGAAGACGAAACCGTATCAAGCGAAGCGCGTCGAGTTCACGAAAGAGATGAAGAAGACGCATACGATCCTCGCACCTCAGATGTCGCCGATTCATTTCAGGCTGGTCGAAACAGCCTTTCAGACGGCCGGCTACCACATGGTCGTTTTAGAGACGGCGACGGCCGCCGATATCGAGACCGGGCTTCGCTTTGTCAATAACGATGCCTGCTATCCGACGGTGATGGTCGTCGGGCAGCTTTTAAATGCCCTGATGTCGGGGGCATATGATCCGGAGAACACGTCCGTCTTGATCACGCAGACAGGCGGCGGCTGCCGCGCCACGAACTATGTGGCGTTTTTGCGAAAAGCCCTGCAGGACGCCGGACTGCCGGAGATTCCGGTCATCGCCTTATCGGCGAACGGCATCGAGACGAACAGCGGCTTTTCCTACACACCGTCACTGATCCACCGCGGCATCCAGGCGCTCGTCGTCGGTGACGTTTTGCAGCACGTCTTGCTGAGGGTGCGCCCATATGAGAAAGAAAAAAGCGCGGCGAACCGTCTTTACGAGAAGTGGCACAAGCGATTTAATGCCTACTTTGAAAAAGCGAGTGATGCGCGTCCGCTCTCCGCGATGATCAAGGACTGTGTCGAAGCGTTTGATAAGCTGCCGCTCGTCAGTGAGCCGAACAAACCGCGTGTCGGACTGGTCGGTGAGATCCTGGTCAAGTTCCATCCTGATGCGAACAATCACGTGATCGATTTCATCGAAGAAGAAGGCTACGAAGCGGCGATGCCGGGATTACTCGATTTCTTCCTCTACTGTTTCTACAATCAGCGCTGGAAACGAAAAGCACTGAATACGTCTTTTATCGGTGACAAACTCGCGCGCCTGGCCGTCAGCGTGCTCGAACGCTACCGTAAGGTGGCAAATCAGGCGCTCGCCGCGTCGACACGTTTTTCGCCGAGCGAGCGGATTGAAAAGATCGCCGACCGGGCGAAGGATGTGTTGTCACTCGGCAATCAGTCGGGAGAAGGCTGGTTTTTGACCGGTGAGATGCTCGAATTGATCGCCGGCGGCGTGCCGAACATCATCTGCGCGCAGCCGTTTGCCTGTCTGCCGAACCACGTGACCGGCAAGGGCATGATCCGGGCGATTCAAAAACGCCATCCGGAAGCGAATATCGTACCGGTCGATTATGATCCGGGTACGAGTGAGGTCAACCAGCAAAACCGCATCAAGTTAATGTTGTCGCGCGCCAAGTCGACGATCGTACCGCCGGTACAGGAAGCAGACAGAGAAGTCGTCCGACGTGAGACGAGAAAAGGTCATATTCCGTTGCCGGATGTCACGAGCTAGATTCTGGTTTAAAATGCAATGGTGAGGATCATGATGGGTGATCCGCACACTCGATACGATGCGGGACGATGAGACGATTAAAACGGATACCGATCCTTTAAAGGCGCTTGTGACGAAAGCGAAAACGGGCGATGCCGACGCGTTCGACATGTTGCTCGATGAACTTCTGCCCTCGATGCTCAAGCAGGCGATGAAGGTGACGGGACACCTGGCGAATGCGGAGGACATCGTGCAGGAAGCGTCGCTTCGTATCTTCCGAAATCTTGCCTCGTTCAAAGGCGATTCCAGCGTGTTGACCTGGGCGACCCGCATCACCCTGAATTGCTGTTATGATCTCTTCCGCCGCGAAAAAACGAGACAGGCCGTCTCTTTGACCGTCGAGACCGACGAGGGGACTTTGGAGCGGACCTTGCCAGACCCGGGGGATTCACCGCTCGATCTGCTCGAGTCGGCGGAAGTCATTGCCGCCGTGCGAGAGGCGGCGTTGGCCTTGAAAGAGCCGTACCGCACCACCTTGATCGAGATCGATCTCCTTCAGCACTCGTATGAAGAAGTCTCGGAAAAGCTCGATGTTCCACTCGGCACGATCAAATCGCGTCTCTCTCGCGCGCGCAAAATGGCTGCCGATATCTTAAAAAAACGGCTGGGAACCAAATGAACGGTTGCCGCGTCCAATACATGACGAAAAACGTCGAACAAAAATGATGAAAGGAGTCTTTTACCGATGAAGCGTGAACATGAACAACACATAGACGAAAACATCGATCTCGATGAGCAACTGTGGCTCGCCGCGGTGGAAAGACTCCAAGGCGAAAAAGACCCGGAGGTCAGTGACGCGCTACGCGCCAGAATAAGAGAGGCGATCGCTAAAGAACGTCAGCCGGTGCGTCGCAAGATCATCCGCTGGCCGGCGATAGCCGCTTCTGTTGCGGCGGCTGCTTTGGTCGTCTGGCTCGTCGTGCCGGGACTTTTCAATCAGTCGCGTGCACCGATGGGTGAACTGACGCCACGCCAGGATACGCCTGTCATACAGACGACGGATAGCGCAGCTATCCTGCCTGCAACGACACCTTCGGTCGATCCGACGATGGAAGACGCCTTAGAGGCTGAGCCTTTTGCCATGCCACCGGATGCGGCACCTGAGATGGTGGAAGCTCCGGTCGAGACGAAGGCGTCTGGTAAAACGACCGAAGCGGCGATCAGTCCGATTCAGATGGATGCGCCTGCCGATGTCGCACCTGCCGAAGCTGAAGTCGATGAAGAAGTCTTGACACGTGAGATTGACGCGGAAGTTGGCGCCGAAAAAAATGTACTATACCTAGGTGGTGATAAATCGTACGTCCTGCGTCGCATCCCCGCGTCCGAATTGAAGGCACTCGACGGCCGCGACACGCGTGTGTACCGTGATACGCCAGTTGGTCGCTATTTGATCGATAGATTTATTACCGAACTGGAAAATCCACTCGATAAAGCCGATGCCAGACGTTTTGTCGACGAGGCATTTGACGCCGGCTTTGCCGTACTGATTGTCGAAGAAGACAGCGAGTGACAATGGTCAATCAGTGAGGCGTCCGCTGTCTCGTCCAAAAACTGGTGGAGCGGGATGATCGATTGATCGTCTCGCTCTTTTTCATTTCGCCCCCGCTCGTATAGAATGGGGGACATGGATACTTTAATGCTCATTGACGGCAACAGCATCATGAATCGCGCCTTTTACGGCGTCGGCAGCCGGGCGCGTCTGACCTCGCCGGAAGGTGTGCCGACCGGTGCGATCATGGCTTTTTTGAACATGCTCTTGCAATACAAAAATCAATATAACCCGACGCATCTTCTGGTCGCGTTCGACCGGCCGGAGCCGACGTTTCGGCATCTGAAATACGCCGAATATAAAGGCAAGCGTACGCCGATGCCGGATGATCTGGTGATTCAGATGACCTGGATCAAGAAGATCCTGGACGAGATGCGAACGGCGCGGGTGGAGCTCGCCGGATTCGAAGCCGACGACCTGATCGGCACGTTTGCCAAAATGGGCGCTGAAGCCGGCATGAAAGTGATCGTCGTCTCCGGTGATAAGGACAACCTGCAGCTGATCGACGATCGGGTTCATGTCCTGCTGCCGGTGACGAGAGGCGGGGTCACGTCTCAGGATGAGTACGATCGTGACCTGTTTTTCGAGCGCTACGGTATCACGCCGGAGCAGTTTGTCGATGTCAAAGCCCTGATGGGAGATCCGTCGGACAATATTCCCGGCGTCAAAGGCATAGGGGAGAAGACGGCGCTCAATCTGATCGCCCGCTACGGCAGCATCGACGGGATCTACGAACACATCGACGAATTGAAAGGGACCCAGCGCCAGCGCCTGATCGACGGCGAAAAAGAGGCGATCGCCTCCAGACATCTGTCCGAGATCGACTGCGACGTCGATGTGTCGTCACTCGATGTGCACTCGCTTGATCTAACGAGTGTGAAAGATCCGGATACGAAACTGAAATCGACGCTGATGACCCTCGGCTTGCGGCAGTTGCTGCAACGCTTCGGCCTGGCCGAAACCGAGACGGAAGTGTCGCTTACGCTGGAGCCGATGCTCGACTCGTTCCTCGATTTTGCCGCCGCCTTTGACCAAGCGCGTCCGGTGGCGCTTCTTTTCGAGGCTGACACATTTTTTCTGGCACAGACGAAGACCGGCGCCGTAGCAGTCGACCGCGGCTCGTTCGACGCCTGGCAGAAAGAACACCAGGACACGCCGTTGATCGTCTGGGACTATAAGTCGATGCTGCATGAACTGGCACCGTTTGAATGCGCGCGCCTGCCTTTCGACGCATTCATCGCGCAGGCGTTGATCGAGCCTTCGTCCTCGCAGGCTCCCGATCTGAGACAGACGTACGGTCGCTATTTCGACTCGCCGTTGCCGGAATCAAAAGATCGTGAGGAAAGCCGCCTGCTTCAGCTGCATGCGCTTTTGGCCCTCTACGAGCCGCTTAAAGCGCGTCTCGAAGCCGATCAGCTGGAGACAGTCTTCTACCAGATAGAAATGCCTCTGGCGCCGGTTCTGAGCCGTATGGAGCGACGTGGCATCAAGATCGATGTCGAGCGTCTCCAGACGCTCGCTGCCGACATGGAAAAAGACATCGCCGTTTTGGAAACGGAGATCTTCTCCGAAGCCGGGGGAGAGTTCAACCTCAATTCACCGAAACAACTGTCTGAGGTACTGTTTGTCAAGATGGGACTTCCGCCCGGTAAGAAAAATCCGAGCGGCACCTACTCGACGGCGCAGGAAGAGCTCGATCGACTCGAACCGGATTTCCCGATCGTCGGCAAAATAAAGGAACACCGTCTGCTGACGAAGTTGAATCAGACGTTTTTACAGGGGCTCGCCAAGGAGATCGCGGCGGACGGGCGAATCCATACGACGTACACGCAGGTGCATACGGCGACCGGCCGCTTGAGTTCGGTCAAACCGAATCTGCAAAATATCCCGATTCGAAGCGCGCGCGGCCGCGCGATCAGAGACGTGTTCATCGCAGAGGACGGGTATCTCCTTTTGGATGCCGACTATGCCCAGATCGAGCTTCGTATTCTCGCCCATCTGGCCGATGATGAAAAGCTGAAAGCGGCCTTTGCTGCTGCCGAGGATATCCATGCCGTCACCGCCTCCAATCTCTTTTTGGTCCCGGTCGACAAAGTGAACGCCGAACAGCGTGGCATCGCAAAGACCGTCAATTTCTCGATTGTCTACGGCGTCGGTGACTTTGGCCTGGCGAAGAGCCTCCACTCGTCGGTAGCCGAAGCGAGGGATTATATCGATGCCTATAACCGTCTTTATAAAGGCGTGCGGGCGTACTTGGATGGACAGATCAAGAAAGCGTATGACCAAGGCTACGTGACGACGATCTGTGGACGTCGCCGCTATATGCATGAGCTGAAATCACCGAATCGAAACATTCGAAACTTCGGTGAGCGCGCCGCGATGAATGCTCCGGTACAGGGAACGGCGGCCGACTTGATCAAGCTGGCCATGATCCGAGTGGAAAATCTGCTTCGGGAGAAAAATCTTGATGCCCGCTTACTACTCCAAGTCCACGATGAACTGATCGTCGAATCCTCCGTCGAGGATGCACCGGCGGCGGCACTCGCCTTACAGGAAGCGATGGAAGGTGCGATGGATCTGACCGTCAAACTGGAAGCCGAAGTCAGCAGCGGACCGAGTTGGGGGGAGACAAAGTAATGTTCGTGATCGGCGTGACAGGCGGCATCGGCAGCGGCAAGAGTACCGTCGCCCGTATCCTGGGGGAATGGGGCATCCCGGTGATCGACGCCGATAAGCTCTCGAGCGAGGTGACGGCGGTAGGCGGCGAAGCGTTGCCGGAACTCGCGGCGGCGATCGGCGGGCGCATCATCAATGAAGATGGCGGCCTGAACCGCGAAAAACTGGCCGACCTTATCTTTACGGATCGTACGCTGCGCGACAAGGTGAACGCGATCATTCACGCGCATGTGCTCGATAAGATCGGAAGCGAGATCGAAGCCTGGACCGAAAAAAAGAAAAAGGCCGTCGTACTCGACGTACCGATCCCGGTCAAAGAAGGCTTTCTCGATCGCTCGCATTTCGTCGTGGCCGTCACGGCTGACGACGAGACGAGAATCGAGCGCCTCGTCAGGCGCGGTCTGAGAGAAGGCGATGCGAGAAGGAGACTGGCCGTCCAGTTGAGTCAGGACGCATACGTCGAACTGGCCGATGCGGAGATAAAAAACGACGGTGACCTCGACGATCTGGAACGAGCCGTCGAGGACGTACTTTTGCCAGAACTAAAAAAACGCGGTGTTAAACTGAAAAATCTACCCGAGCGGGGAGAGGACGCGACGCTTCAGGAAAAAGAAAGAGACACTTCCGGGTCAGACATTGAAGCGGAATAAGATGATGTCGCCGTCTTCGACGACGTATTCTTTGCCTTCCGAACGCACCTTGCCGAGCGCCTTCGCTTTGACCATCGAACCGGCGTCGATCAGGGTATCGTAGTCGATCACTTCGGCACGGATAAAGCCGCGCTCGAAATCCGTATGAATTTTGCCGGCCGCCTGCGGTGCTTTCATCCCTCTGGTGATCGTCCAGGCACGCACTTCATCGTCACCGACCGTGAGAAACGAGATCTGGTCGAGCAGCGCATACGCTTCTTTGACGATTATGTCGAGGCCACTCGAGGTCAGTCCCAATGCTTCGGCAAACGTGTCTCGGTCGGCCGGAGCCAGTTCAGCCAGATCGGCTTCGATACGCGCCGAGATCACGACGACCGGGGCATCCGTTTCGGCGGCTATCTCGCGCACGACGGCGACATGCGGCGACTGACCATCCAGATCGTCTTCCGCGACGTTGGCAATATAGAGCATCGGTTTGGCGGTTAACAGATGGAGTCCTTCCGGCCATTCAGCGTCCATCTGAAACGATCTGGCCGGCTTCGATTCAGATAAATGGGCTTCGAGTGCCTGTAAGAAGGCCAGTTCCGCCTTCGCTTCGGCTTCCCCCGATTTGGCGTACTTGACGGCCTTTTCGAGGCGCCGACCGACGTGGGCGAGATCGGCGAGGATCAATTCGACCTCGATGATCTCGATATCGCGTCTTGGATCGACGGCTCCGGAGACATGCGCGATGTTCGGATCGTCGAAGCAACGCACGACATGCCCGATCGCATCGACTTCCCGGATATTGCCGAGAAAGGCGTTGCCGAGACCTTCGCCGTGGCTTGCGCCTTCGACCAGCCCCGCGATGTCGACGACTTCCAAGGTTGCATAGACGGTCTCACGCTTCGGGTGGTACATCTCGTAGAGGACTTCGAGCCTTGGGTCAGGAACGTTGACGACGCCAACATTCGGATCGATCGTGGCAAAAGGATAATTGGCGACATGTGCGCCTGCTTTCGTCACCGCATTAAACAGTGTGCTTTTGCCGACATTCGGCAGTCCGACCAGTCCCAGTTTCATATGCGTCCTCCTTGAACCGAAAGCATCATAATCCAATTGTCGCCACTTGTCACGATCTGCCACGCATTCGCTGCCAGAGGCATCATCAAACGGCTACGCTGAACAGGTGGACACCTTTCTTGATCGTCAACATCAACTGAGCGTCGCCTTGTTTTTGTCACAGGCGATCCGTCACGATGTGAGTGTGTCTCAACTTGTGACGTTGCACCGCGGTGTGTTGCTCTCTAGATTTTATCCTTCAGACGAAAGACGCGTGGTCAGGGACGATCGGGAGAAACGGTTGTATGAGGCATTTATCTCTCAGCGCCATAGTTGGCGCGAGCAGGCGAGGCGTTATCTGGAAGGAGACATCTTCGTCTGGGAGCCTTCGCCTGATTTTTTTCGCTCCAAACTGTTTCACGCGTCGGCGCCACCGCCCTATTTCTATGTGCGTTCGAAAAGGAGAGATCTATTACCATTGGCAGAAAAAACGATCGCCGTCGTCGGCAGCCGACAGCCATCCGCGTACGGCATTGCCGTAACAAAACGCATCGTGTCAGACCTCGTCCAAGAAGATATCGTGGTCATTTCCGGTGGTGCTGCCGGTATTGACGGTACAGCGCATCAGGCGGCGCTCGATGCCGGTGGTTTGACGGTGGCTATCCTTGGACACGGGGTCGATCACGTGTATCCGGCCAAGCACAGGCATCTGTTTGATGCGATCAGGCGACACGGCTGGCTGTTATCCGAGTACCCGCCCGGTACGACGCCGAAACGACACTTTTTCCCGGCGAGAAACCGCCTCGTCGCCGCACTCTCCGATGCGCTTATCGTGACGGCGGCGAAACCGAAAAGCGGCACCCTGATCACGGCATCATTTGCCGCCGATCAGGGAAAACCGGTGTTTGCCGTGCCGGGATCGATCCTCGACGATGAAGCGGCGAGCTGCCACCTATTGATCAAAGAAGGGGCCGGTCTATACACCGATATTTCAGATCTGAACGGTATCTTTCCCGAAACGTAGTTTTGACAGGCATCAAACCTTTGCGTTATATATAGTGGCGAACTTCGGCTGTATACGGGCCGGGAGAAGGATATCTATTTAATGAGCAAAACACTGTTAATCGTTGAGTCGCCGGCGAAAGCCAAGACGATCGGCCGTTACCTCGGCAAAGACTACCGGATCGAAGCCTCGGTCGGGCATGTCAGGGATCTGCCGAGCCGCACGATCGGGGTCAACGTGAGAAATGACTATAAGCCGCAGTACGTGATGATGGCCGGTAAGGAGAAGGTAATACGCGAGCTGCGTTCGGCCGCCGAATCTGCCGACCGCGTGTTACTTGCGACCGACCCGGACAGAGAAGGCGAGGCGATCGCGTTTCACCTGGCGCACCTTTTGAAACTCGATCCGAAAGACGATCTCAGAGTCACTTTCAACGAGATCACGAACAAAGCGGTCAATGAAGGTGTGATGCAGCCACGGCCGATCAATCTCGATCTCGTCGATGCCCAGCAGTCAAGACGTATCCTCGACCGGTTGGTCGGTTATGAATTGAGCCCGTTGCTTTGGAAGAAAGTGAAAAAAGGGCTGTCGGCCGGCCGTGTGCAGTCGGTGACGACCAGATTGATCGTGATGCGCGAAAGAGAGATCGAAGCGTTTGTGCCGGAAGAATACTGGCTGATTCACGCGCATCTAAAGAAGGATAAAGACGACAAGGTTTTCCGTGCCCGCTATCACGGCCGCATCGAGAGCGGCAAGGTGAAGAAATTCGTGCCGGCAAACAAGGAAGAAGCCGATGGTGTGTTGGCGGCCGTCAAAGACCAGCCGTTCACGGTCAGACAGGTTAAAAAGCGTGTCGCCAAGCGTCAGCCGTGGGCACCGTATACGACGTCGACGCTGCAGCAGGACGCCTCCCGTATGCTCGGGTTCACCTCCGGCCGAACGATGCGTATCGCGCAGCAACTCTATGAGGGTGTGACGCTTCCCGGCGTTGGGCAGACGGCGTTGGTCACCTATATCCGTACCGACTCGGTGCGGGTCAGTCCCGATGCGATCCAGGAGGCGAGATCTCAGATCGTGACGATGTACGGGGATAAATACATCTCAGCCAAACCGCGCATGTACAGAAACAAGAATCAGGCGCAGGATGCGCATGAGGCGATCCGTCCGACTCACTTCGATCTGCCGCCTTCCGCGGTCGAAGGTAAGCTGACGAAGGAGCAGGCGCGTCTCTATAAATTGATCTGGGATCGTTTCCTCGCTTCCCAGATGGCGGCGGCCGAATTTGACCGCGTCGATGTCGAAGTCGAAGCGAACGCACAGATCTTTCGTGCCAAAGGCGAGCGTCTGCGCTTCGCAGGTTTTATGGCGCTTTGGACGACGGAGCCGAAAGACGACGACGATCAGCAGCTGCCGGAACTCGAAGACGGTGAGACGCTCGATCTGAAAAAACTGGAGCCGGAGCAGAAATTTACCCAGCCGCCGCCGCGTTACACGGAAGCGAGCCTGATCAAGACGATGGAAGAATACGGTATCGGCCGTCCATCGACGTATGCGCCGACGATCATGACGATTCAGGATCGGCAGTACGTCGAACGCCTGCCGGGACGCACCTTGAAGCCGACGGAGCTCGGTGTTCTGGTGACGACGCTGCTCGAAGAAAACTTCGACACGATCGTCGATCCCGAATTTACAGCCGAGATGGAACACCGTATCGACACGGTAGAGACCGGCGAAAATGACTGGGTGAAGATCGTCGACGAATTCTATAAACCGTTTCATAAGATGATCGTCAAGGCCGACAAGGCCGTCGAGAAGATCGAGATGCCGGTGATCGAAGTCGGCAGAAAGTGCCCGAAATGTGAGACGGGAGATCTTTTGATCAAGGACGGCCGTTACGGCAAGTTCATCGCCTGCTCGCGCTACCCGGAATGCGACCACAGCGAACCGATCGTGGAAAAGGCCGGTGTCGACTGTCCGCTCTGCGGATCCGATGTGATTATCAAGACGGCGAGAAAGAGAAGAAGGAAGTTCTTCGTCTGCGATCAGGCCGGTAAGGATCCGAAGTGTCCGTTTATCTCATGGGATAAACCGGTCCCGGGCGAGACATGCCAGACCTGCGGCACGTATATGGTCGAAAAGCGTTACGGCAAGAAAACGTATAAGCGCTGTGGCAACAAGGACTGCGAGACGAATAAGAAGACGACCAAGAAGGCCGTGAAAAAAGACGAAGCGGATGAAAAGGACGCCTGATGTGACGATTGTCGGCGCCGGCCTGGCCGGTGTCGAGTGCGCCCATGAGATCATCAAGGGAGGTTTTTTCGTTCGCCTGATCGACAAAAAGCCGGAGCGCTTCGGCGCCTATGAACTGCCCGGGTTTGCCGAACTCGTCTGCTCCAATTCACTGAAGTCGGAAGACGAGACGACGGCGTCGGGGCTGTTAAAAAGAGAGATGCGAGCCTTAGGCTCGCTTCTTTTGGCCAAAGCCGACAACCATCGGGTGAAGGCAGGCGGTGCGTTGGCAGTCGATCGCGAAGCGTTGAGTCAAGAGATCACGGCTTACTTTCAAGAACATCTTCAGGTAGAGATCCTCTCCGAGACCGTGACCTCGATTCCGACTAAGACGCCCTTTACCGTCCTTGCCACCGGTCCACTGACCGAAGCGCATCTCGCTACAAAGCTCAGCAACGATCGCCTGCATTTTTACGATGCGACAGCGCCGATCGTGGCCAGGGAGTCGATCGACATGAATGAAGCCTTTGCCGGCGGCAGATACGGTAAAGGCGGTGACGATTATCTGAACTGTCCACTCGATGAAACGGCATATAACGCTTTTTATGAAGCGCTCATCACCGGTGAACTGGTCGAGACGGACGATTACGACGACAAACTGTTTCAACACTGCCAGCCGATCGAGCGGCTCGCTAAACGCGGTCGTGACACAATCCGCTACGGTCCGATGCGTCCCGTCGGACTAAAAGACCCAAGGACCGGCAAAAGGCCGTACGCCGTGTTGCAGCTGAGAAGGGAAGATGCCTCGGGCGAGATGTGGGGGCTGGTCGGCTTTCAGACGCGATTGAAGTTTTTCGAGCAAAAACGTATCTTCCAACTGATTCCAGCGCTGCGACACGCCGAATTCTACCGCTACGGTGTGATGCACCGAAACACGTATGTCAATGGTCCGGAATTGCTCACGCACGGCAATGAAATGAAGGATCGAGAAAACGTCTTCGTCGCCGGTCAGTTGAGCGGAGTCGAAGGATACATGGAGTCGGCAGCGTCCGGTTTACTCACCGGCCGCTTTATCCGGCATCTGCTGGAAGGAAAGACGAAAGATGAAGCGATCGGCCTCCTGCCGTCGGAACAGACGATGATCGGAGCCCTTCACCAGTACGTGATCGCCTCACCGACGTCCGACTATCAGCCGATGAACGCCAATTTCGGGCTCTTTGCCGCGACCGACGATCAGCCGAGAAAAAAGGATCTGCGCCGACAGTTTTTTATCGAACGCTCCGATCAGGAGATCAAACGCGTGCTGGGAAAAGAAGATGACTAAACAGGATAGAGACTATACGCTCACTGATTTTTTCTACGATCTGCCGGAAGAAAAGATCGCGCAGCATCCGCTTTCAACAAGAGATGCGTCGAAGCTGCTCGTTCTGGATCGCGGTCAGATGATCGATAGTCGGTTTGCTGCTTTTCCGAACTGGCTGCGACCTGGCGACTGCCTCGTGATCAACGACACGAAGGTGATACCGGCCCGCCTGATCGGTCAACGAGACGGCGGCGCTGTGGCGGAGGTCCTTTTGTTGAAGCGGCGTAATCTCGATACGTGGGAAGCGCTCTGTAAACCGGGGAAGAAGCTGAAGCAGGGAGCGCACGTACATTTCTCGGATGCGCTTTCCTGCACCGTAGAAGACAGACTGGAAGACGGCGTTCGGCTCGTACGTTTTAAATTCGACGGCGTCTTCGAAACGATTCTCGATGAGCTCGGCGAAACGCCGCTTCCGCCTTACATCAAAGAGAAGCTCGAGGATCGGTCGCGCTACCAGACGGTGTACGCAACATATGACGGATCCGCCGCCGCTCCGACGGCCGGTCTACACTTTACGCCGCACATGCTGAAAGCCATCCAGGAAATGGGCGTAAAACTGGCACCGCTTACCTTGCATGTCGGTTTAGGGACATTTCGTCCCGTCCGTGTGCATGATCTATCCGAACACCATATGCACGAAGAACACTTCATCTTTCCGCAAAAAACGGCGGAGATCATTGTGGACACGAGAGCGAGTGGCGGCAGAATCGTCGCGGTCGGCACGACCTCGGCTCGTGTCTTGGAGACGATCGCTGAGCGTCAGCCACTCGATCAGCTTTCCGAGGCGGAAGGTGACTCCAGGATCTTCATCCGCCCCGGCTTTACATTCAAGTTGACCGACATGCTGTTGACGAACTTCCATCTGCCGGAATCGACCCTCCTCATGATGATCGCCGCCTTCTACGGTTACGACCGCGTGATGGAGGCATACCGGCATGCAGTAAAAAGCGATTACCGATTCTTCAGCTTCGGGGATGCGATGCTATTGATCCCCGACCACACGCGATAAGGAGCCATGCATGACATCACACGTGCAGTTTGAACTGATCCATACCTGTAAACAAAGCGGTGCACGCCACGGACGTGTGACGACGCCGCACGGATCCTTTTTGACGCCGGTCTTTATGCCGGTCGGCACCAAAGGCACCGTCAAGACGATGACACCAGAAGAGCTGATGGCGATCGGCAGCGAGATCATCCTGGGCAATACATATCACCTCTATCTTCGTCCAGGTGAAGATATCGTGGCCGAAGCCGGCGGTCTCCATACATTTATGAACTGGCCGCGCTCGATCCTGACCGACAGCGGCGGTTTTCAGGTCTTTTCTTTAAAGGCGAAGAAAAAACCGTCGGAAGAAGGTGTCGTCTTCACCTCGCACATTGACGGATCGAGGCATCTATTCACGCCGGAAAAATCGATGCAGATCCAACAAAAACTCGGCAGTGACATTGTCATGGCATTTGACGAGTGCACGTCCTGGCCGGTGGATAAAGAAGAAGCAAAGCGCTCGATGGAGATGACGTCCCGCTGGCTCGAACGTTGTATCAACGCCTGGGATGACACAAAACCACAGGCACTGTTTGGTATCGTGCAGGGTAGTACTTTTGCTGATTTGCGGATTGAAAGTGCAAAACGTACGACGTCATTCGATTTGCCGGGGTACGGTATCGGCGGTCTCTCGGTCGGAGAGCCGGCCGATCAGATGAACGCGATGCTCGAAGCGATCGAGCCTTACATGCCAACACAAAAGCCGCGTTATCTGATGGGCGTCGGAACGCCTGACTACATCGCCGACGGTGTACTGCGCGGCGTCGACATGTTCGATTGCGTGATGCCGACGAGGACCGCGAGAAACGGTCGCGTGATGACGAGTGAAGGAGACGTGACGATCAGAAATGCGCCGTTTGCGCGAGACTTTGGTCCGCTCGATCCCGGATGCGATTGCTATGTATGTCAGAACTATTCACGCGCCTACATTCGCCATCTGCTGAGCGTCGATGAGATCCTGGGACTTCGTCTCACCACTTGGCATAACCTCTATTATTTGATGCGGTTGATGGAGGAGATTAGACAGGCAATTTTGGAGGATCGTTACGGATCATGGCATGAAGATTTCATGCGAAAGATCGGTAAATAGATTTATATTTGTCGAACTATAGATGCGTTGACAAGCGGTTTCGCTTGTCAACATTAATCACTTTTATTGGAGTAGGCAGCATCGCCGCTTTGCGATACCGAGTTCGCAATCATGAAAAGCTGTTCCTTAGAAAGATCGGTTTGCATCATAATAGTATGTCCATTTTGAGTCCACACTAAAACCATCTGATTACTCTTTGAAATGAGTTTGCCTTTATATCCGTTTATGTCCGTATCGAGGCCTATATCAAGTGCTTCGCTGTCAACAGGTAGTTTTTGATCCGGCATATTGGCATTGATGCTTATGTAAGAATCACCTTTCTTAAACAAGACGGTCTCGGATTCAGGTAAAAAACTATGTGAGAATTTCTCAAACCCGACTGGCAATACAGATGGTAGGTAGCTTCCTTTCACTAAAGGTTGTGAAGTACCAGCCGGATCGACGTGCTCTTGTTCAGACTCAATGGTTTGCTCTGAGGATCGAAAAATAGAACGCGTGAGGAACAGCTTGACTGTTTCAAATTGGGTAGTAACTAAGACAATTGCCGCAATGGCGACAGCACCCCACACAGCAATTTTTTTGGCATGAAACCTCACAAATGAACTGGTCGCATGGTTCTTGGTTTTTTCAGATTTAGCAGTTCCCGAATAAGCTGTCTGATTTTCTTATCAAGCTCGGGATCAATCTCCTCATCAGCACAGTCACTCATAAGGGCGTCATATTCGGCAGCCGCCATCTTATCCATGGCTTCTGTCAGAAGAAGATCGAAGTACTCGTCGTCGGATTGATGCTTACGTCTTTTCATTTATCTGCTCATAAATGTTTTGACGTCCATGGCGTTGAATCACCGGAATCTAAAAGTATTTAGCGATCAAGAGGTCGTTTTTCATTATATCAACACAATTTTAGCATTCATATAGATACTTCGATTCTAATGACTCAAATAACGTGCAGTGACTATTGGTTTTTTCGTTCGAACGGATGGCTAGATCCGCGCTCACTTTACATGAAAGCGGCCCAAATGCTATCATGGCGCATCAGGAATTCCTGAAATATGTTCCCTTGGGGGATTTTTAATGTTGTTTAACCAGTTGCCGATTGTGATGGAACAACAGCAGCAAGGCGGCATGATGGGCACGCTGACGATGCTGTTGCCGCTCGCCTTGATGTTTGTCGTCATGTATTTTTTGATGATCCGTCCGCAGAAAAACAAGGAAAAGAAATTGCGTGAACAGATCAGCCAGATGAGAGTCGGAGACAACGTGATGACGATCGGCGGTATTGTCGGCCGCGTAGCCAGTTTGACCGATGACGAAGTGACGATCTACACGAGCGTTGCCAATACGATGATGACGTTCAAAAAGACGGCGATTTCGCAAATTTTGACACCTCAGGTCGATGCACCTGAACAGTCCTAGGAGAGATAATCATGGCGTTTATTAAGACGATTTCTAAAGGTAAATGGCGTGACGGGCAGCTAAAAGCCGCCTGCGGCGAATGTCAGACCTCGTGTCAGTCTGCCTGCAAGACGAGTTGTACTGTAGCAAACCAGCCTTGCGAGAACACTGAAGCGAGGTAACCTTTGGTCCATACATTTACGGTAAGAGGCGATCATTTCGCGTTCGATTCCGTCACAGGTGCGCTGCATCAGCTCGATGAAGCAGCGCTTCTTGTTGTCGAAAGAACGAAGCAAAACGACGGCAAGGTGACGGACGAGGATCTATTGACTCCGGTCGGGGCGGCCGTCGCTTCGCTCATCGAAGAGGGCGAACTCTTCTCGGCGGAGCGTACGTTTACGACGGCCGAGCTTTATCCTGATGCGCCGAAAATCAAGGCGATGTGTTTGAATCTTTGCCACGACTGCAATCTGCGCTGCACCTACTGTTTTGCCGGTACCGGCGATTACGGCGGTGCGCGCGGTTTGATGAGCGTCGACGTCGGCAAGAAAGCGATCGACTTTCTGATCGAAGCGAGCGGCAAGAGACGCAATCTCGATATCGATTTCTTCGGCGGCGAACCGCTGATCAACTGGGAGACGGTTAAAACGCTTGTCTATTACTGCAAGCAGCGGGAAGCAGAGACCGGTAAAAAACTCCGTTTGACGCTGACGACGAATGCGACCTTGATCGATGCAGACAAAGCGGCATTCATCAATGAACACTTTGTCAACGTCGTCTTGTCGATCGACGGCCGACAAAAGATCCATGATGCGGTGCGTCCCGCTGTCGGCGGCAAAAGCTCGTACGAAAAGACGGTGCAGGGGATCCGCACGCTGCTCGATTCGAGAGGCGATCTGGCGCACCATCTGCGCGGTACATTCACCAATCTGAATCTCGATTTTTCCGAAGACATCATGCATCTGGCGACGCTCAGTCCGCATGTGTCGATCGAACCGGTCGTTTTGCCGGACGAGCATCCGCTCGCGCTGCAGGAGACACATGTCGAGCGCATACTGGAGGAGTATGAGCGCCTCGCCGTGATGCTCGACGAGCGCGAAGCCGCCGGGGAAGCGGTCGATTTCTTTCACTTCCGCATGGATCTGGACGGCGGACCGTGCCAGTATAAGCGCCATAAAGGATGCGGAGTCGGCACGGAATACGTCGCTGTGACTCCGGATGGCGATATCTATCCCTGCCATCAATTGGTCGGCGAAGACGTGTTTCGCATGGGATCGGTGTTCTCCGGTATCGACAAGGGAGAGGTAAAAGACCAGTTCAGTGAGCTTTTGACCGCGCCTCCCGACGCCTGTCATACGTGTTTTGCCAGACCGATCTGCGGTGGCGGCTGTGCCGCGAACCGCTGGCATAGAAGTGGTGACGTGAGAGGTGATGATGACCTTGGATGCCGACTGTTGAGACGCCGGGCTGAACTTTCGCTCTGGCTGTTGGCACGGCGCATCGATCGAGAAACGGCGGCAGTTCTGGAAACCGCCACCAATTAAGGAGAATCACATGGACGACCGTTTATTCTATTCGAAACGCAAAGAATCGGAGACATCCGACCCTTACGAACCGCATAAAGAGAGCGACGAAAAGGCCAGCATCACGCTGGAAGAAGTGATGGCCGACGAAGAAGTGATCTGCCTGATCGACGGCGCCCGCCGCATGATGGAAGCGCTGCGCTATACCGATCACTCGAGGCGTCACACGAAGCTGATCGCCGAGCGGGCCGGCTATGTTCTGAAAGCTCTGTCCTTTTCGGAAAGAGACGTTGAGCTCGCGAGGATCGCCGGTTATCTGCACGACGTCGGTAACGCCATGAGTCGACCGGGACACGAGCTGCTCGGTGCTTATCTCGCCTACGATCTGTTGAAACGCCTCGGCGCTGACTATGAAGAAGCGATCCTGGTTTCGACCGCCGTCGCGAACCACGACGAAAATGTCGGTCATCCGGTGAACGTGATCGCGGCCGCCGTGATCTTGTCGGATAAATCGGATGTGCACCGCTCGCGCGTGAGAAATCCGGACGGCATCGAATCGTTTGATATTCACGATCGCGTCAACTATGCGGTGACGGACAGCGAGCTTCTGATCGACGCCGAAGCGAAAACGTGTCATCTCAAATTGACGGTCGATACGGAGATCTCAACCGTCTCCGATTATTTTGAAATCTTCTTGTCGAGGATGCTGATGTGTCGCCACGCGGCGCTCTTTCTCGGCTTAAAATTCAACCTGATCGTCAATGATGTCGCTATGATGTAACGCCTGAAAAGAGGTATTTTTCATCTGACCGTCGTACATAACTAGTGAACGGATCTTTTTTATCGTTCAGGAAGGCTAGATGGCAGGCAGAATACCGGAAGAAATCATAGACCAAGTGTTGAGCCAGACGGATATCGTTGATCTGGTGTCGAGGTATGTCAATTTAGAGCGAAAGAGTTCCTCGAACCTGTTTGGTCTCTGCCCGTTTCACAGTGAAAAGACGCCTTCTTTCTCCGTCTCGCCGACGAAGAAGATCTTCTATTGCTTCGGCTGTCACAAAGGCGGCAACGCGATCAAGTTTGTCAGTGAAATCGAACATCTGTCGTTTCCCGAGGCGGTGCGCCATCTGGCCGAACAGGCCGGCATCGAAGTGACCGTCGAGGAAGACGATGGATACCGCCAACGACGCGAGGAAGAGCGCGTACTGCGCGAGGTATTGCTCGAATCGGCCCGCTTCTTCTTCCGGACGATATCGATCGCCGAAGGAAATGAAGCGAAAAAGTATCTGAGAGGACGCGGCATCTCGGAGGCGACACTGCGCGCGTTCGGGCTCGGATTTGCCCCGGATGCCTGGGATCGCTTATCGAAACATCTCCTAGAGGCCGGATTTTCCGAACAGGAGGCGATCGATGCCGGGATGAGTCAACGCTCCTCGAAGGGCACCTTGATCGACGTCTTTCGCAACCGCCTGATGATCCCGATCTTCGATTTTGTCGGCCAGATTGTGGCGTTCGGTGGGCGGGCGATGGGCGACGATAAAGCCAAGTACATAAACTCGAAAGAGACGAGGCTTTACCGCAAAGGACGCCATCTGTTCGGCCTGAATATCGCAAAGAAGAACAAGGAAGCGCCGTTTTTGATCGTCGAAGGGTACTTCGACGTCATCTCCCTGCACGCCGCCGGCTTCGATACAGCGGTCGGTCTGCTCGGGACGGCGATGTCGAATCAGCAGGCGCAGCTGCTGGCGCAGCTCGACCGCCCCGTCACCTTATGCCTCGATGCCGATGAGGCCGGTATACAGGCGGCGATACGGGCGTCTGAACTGCTCAGAAAACGCGAGGTCAGAACGGACATCGTCTTGATTCCGACCTACAACGATCCGGATTTGTATCTGCAAAAAAGCGGCGCCGCGAGCTTTAAGCAACTATTGAAGACGGCCCAAGACGAACTCGACTTCAAGCTCGATATTGCGAAAAGACGCTGGACGGCGTTAAGCGGAGAGCTCGATATCTACGGCTATCAAGGCGAAGTGACCGATATTCTGGCTGCCGAAGAAAACGCTGTCTTACGTGAATTGAAAGCCGATAAAGCGGCCAAGGTGCTGCAGACATCGCCGGCGGCCGTACTGGAAGAAGTGGCGCGGAAGCGTCGCAAGGAGAACGTGTCGGAAGGACCGGCTCCGAGACCAAAAAAGAAAAAGACGACTGCCGATCTGAGTGATGAAGCATTCGTCCTACTGGCTCTGACCGACAGCCCCAAACTGTGGCACAGCAAGGATCTGGCATTGACGCCGGAAGACTTTCAAAACGAAGGGTTCAGGGCCTATTTCCCCCTTGTCGAGCAGGCGATAAAAGAAAACCGTTTCAGCTTTCAGGCGCTCCTATCAGCCGTGGAGAAAGAAGATCCGGAACTCTGCGATATTTTATTGCCTGGTGCGGTCAAGACGAGTGGCGATCAATCGACGGCGACGGAGCGTTTGTATAAGCGGGCTGTCATAGCCTTAAAGATGAAGCGCTATGAGAGAGAGCGAGATGCATTACTCGAATCGATCGATCAGACATCGGATGTAAAACGGCAGGAGACACTTGGCGAACTGTTGAAAGAAGCGTCGGCCGAATATAACCGCTGGCGCCAAAAGAGAGTATAGAGATAATAAAACGCCGACAGAGCGTAATTAAAAAAACATGTAACGAACCATGACGAGAGGATAAAAGATGGCTAAGAAAGACGGAAACGAAAACGTGAAAGAGACGAAAGCAAAGGCAGCCGAGACCGTGGACGAAAAGGACAAGAAGACGACGACGGCTAAAAAGACGCCGGCCAAAAAGGCTCCGGCCAAGACGGCGGCAAAGAAAACCACCACAAAAAAAGCCGCGACCGACGATCCGAAAAAGACGGAAGAAGTAGAGAAAAAAGCGCCGGCCAAGCGTGCTACCGCGAAGAAGGTGGAAACCAAGAAGGAAGAGACCGCCGCGAGTGAAGTGAAAGAAACACCGGTAAAAAAAGCGGCACCGAAACGCGCAGCGGCGAAAAAGACGGTCGACGCGAAAGCGGAAGAAAAAAAGGACGATAAGAGCGAAGAGAAGACGGCAAAACCTGCCGCCAAGAAAACGCCTGCCGCGACAAAAAAGGCACCGGCGAAAAAAGCGGCACCGAAAAAGACTGCTGCGAAAAAAGACGTGAGCGAAGAAGTTGCCGCCGACGAGAAGAAAGAGACGGCTAAGAAACCGGCTGCGAAGAAGACGGCGGCTAAGAAAACAGAGACCGCTAAAAAGGAAAAGACACCGGCCAAAGCGAAAGTCGAAGATGATAAAAAGACGGATGACCTGCTGGCCGATGATTTGGTCGATCCCGATGATCTCGATGAAGAGGTCGATTTCGATGAGCTCGACGACAGCGATGCCGGAGAAGATACGGACATCGATGACGACACCGACAGTGATGAAACCGACGAAGAATCGGTGGAAGTCGAGAGTCTGGAAGAAGACGATGTCTTAAAGATGGATCACCTGAATCCGTTGCAGGCGTTTGATCTCGACGTACTCCGTCCCTTGATTCAAAAATCGCGTGGGAAGGATCGGACGCTGAAGCAATCGGAGATCCTCGATTATCTGCAAAAGATCGACTACGACGAAGAAAAGCTCGACGAGATCATCGAAGGGCTTGAACATGCCGGTATTGAGATTTTGGAAGAAGACGAAGACCGTGAATCGTCAAAGAAGGCCGAAGCGTACAACGACTCGATGACCGTCGACGATCCGGTACGCATGTACCTGAAAGAGATCGGTAAGGTCGATCTCTTGACAGCCGATGAAGAAAAAGACCTCGCCCGGAGAATGGAAGAAGGCGATGATTTTGCGAAGCAACAGCTGACCGAAGCCAATTTGCGTCTGGTGGTCAGTATTGCCAAACGTTACACGGGCCGCGGCATGCAGTTCCTCGATCTGATTCAGGAAGGCAATCTGGGATTGATGAAGGCCGTCGACAAATTCGACTACACGAAAGGCTTTAAGTTCTCCACGTATGCCACCTGGTGGATTCGCCAGGCGATTACGAGAGCGATCGCCGACCAGGCGAGAACGATCCGTATCCCGGTCCATATGGTGGAGACGATCAACAAGTTGATCCGCATCCAGCGTCAGTTGTTGCAAGAACTCGGCCGTGAACCGGAGATCGATGAGATCGCCGATGCGATCGGTCTGACGCCCGACAAGGTGCGCGAGATCATGAAGATCTCACAGGAGCCGGTCTCGCTTGAAAAACCGATCGGGGAAGAAGAGGACAGTCATTTAGGCGACTTCATCCCGGATGACGACGCGCCGTCACCGGCCGACCAGGCGGCTTTCACGCTGCTCAAAGAGCAGATTATGGAAGTCTTGAAAGGCCTGACACCGCGCGAAGAGAAAGTCTTGCGACTGCGCTTTGGACTGGACGACGGCCGCACCAGAACGCTGGAAGAAGTCGGACGTGAGTTCAACGTCACGCGTGAGCGTATTCGTCAGATTGAAGCGAAGGCGCTGCGCAAGATGCGTCACCCGAGCCGCAGTAGAAAACTGCGTGAGTATCTCGATTAATGAATGTGAGGCCGCCGCGACTCGGTCGGAGATTGTCTCTGATCGAGTCGCTTGCGCCTGAAGCAAGCAGGCTGATCGATGTCGGATCGGACCATGCGCTGTTGCCGATCACATATTTGCTCCATCAGCCGACGGCCTCCGCCGTGGCCATCGACAACAAGGAAAAGCCGCTTGCGGTGGCTGAAAAGAATCGCCGTCGCTTTGGCGTCGAAGCGCGCCTTGACTTGGTTTTGGCCGACGGGCTACCGGACGGACTCGTCAAGGCCGACGACTGTGTCGTGATCGCCGGCCTCGGCGGCGTCGAGATCAAAAGCATTTTGCAAAAAGCCTCGTACCTGCCGAAACGCCTTATTTTATCGCCTCACTCACGTGCCGAGATCCTGAGAGAAGCGTTGGCGTCGCTCGGACTTTCGATCATTGACGAACATGTGGTGCTGGAAGGACGAAGAGCATACGTCGTGATGGAGGTTAAGAAGACGTCTACGCCGTATCATTTGAACGAGTATGAACGCTGGATAGGGCCGGTCGTTTTCAGTAAGCTGAAAGCTCGTGACAAAACGCCGGCACTCGAGCTATACGCGAAGCGTCTGATCAAGCATCTGACGAATAGGGAAAAGGACGATCCGTCCTTGCAGCCGGTTCGTAAAGCATTAATGGATAGTTTAGGAGAAGATCATGAGTCGAACAGTTGAGCACGTCATTGAAGTCATAGAGCGGTTTGCGCCGCCGGAATATGCCTTGGAAGGCGATCCGATCGGCCTTTGTCTCGGTCGGCGGCAAAAACCGGTTGAACGCGTGTTGACCGCGCTCGATCTGTCGGCGGGAACGGTGGAGGCAGCCCTCAAGCTGAAGGCAGATCTGATCGTCACGCACCACCCGC
>DUQI01000105.1 GCA_012837885.1 Fastidiosipila sp. | reverse complement strand
TTCGACCTTAACCTTCGCCGCTACCGGTGTCGTCGCCCGGCGGATCAGTTACGTCACCAGGTTGCGTCGTTGGCTCATCAGTCACCGGAGGCGTCGAGTCGGTCGGTTGCGATTCAGACGGCGGCGTTTCTGATGTCGTCTGCTCAGCTGTAGTTGTCTGCTCAGCTGTAGTCGTATGCTCAGCTGTAGTCGTCTGCTCAGCTGTAGTCGTCTGCTGCTGTGTAGTCGTCTGTTGCTGCGTTGTCGTCTGTTGCTGCGTTGTCGTCTGCTCCTGAGTCGTCGTGGCTTCAGTCGTTGTAGCCTCGGTCGTCGGTGGCGGCGTCGGTGTCGGTGTCGGCGCCGGCGGCAGCGGTGCGGACTCTCTATCGGTCGGATCGAAATTTCCGGTACGTCCCGGTTTTCCCGCCTTGCTTACGTTATATCCGGCCGAACTGGCGATGAATTCGATTCGTCTGAAATTATGAGCGTTGTTATAGATGTAACGAGCCCCGTTCACCGGTAAGCGGATACAACCTTTTGACGCTCTTCTGCCGAGCGAATCGTATTGATAACCTTTGAAGTCGTTCACATTATATTTGGACATCGTGCCGCCGTAAGCGACGGAGTGGAAGTAATAGTTTCCTCTAATATGTGTCGCGTATTGATGCCAAGATAGTCCGAACATCGTGAAGCGCTGCCAACGGGCGGCTCTTCCGATACGGCTGACCGATCCGAGACCGATCAGGTAGGCGTCTGCGCCACCGGCGCCGGTCGAAGCGGCAAAGCTGGCTAATTGACGCAAATTGCCGTTCGCATCCTGATGATAAGCGACGACTGTCTGAATATCATAGAAGACGCGCAAAAGGTTCGGTGTCCCGGACGAAATATTCGAGTTGTAAATGGGACGCGTCGTCGCTGCAGTCGTTTCCTTTTTTGTCTCCGAAGCGGTCGGCTTCGTCGTCGCTTCAGCCGTCTCGCTTTCCGGCGTCGTTGGATTTTCCAACTGAGGACGCGGTTTCCTCGAACCGAGCGGGCCTCTCCGATAACTCGGCAAATAGAGCTCAGCGGCACGCACATCAAAATATGACCGGCTGGTATTGTCCGTTAGCTCTTCCGATTCTGTCGGCAGAACGTCTGTTAGCGACTCGTCTGTCTCTTCTTCGACCGGTTCCGTTTCGACTTCGGTTTCTGTCTCCGTCTGAGACTCGGTCTCGCGAATCGGCACAAAAACATCCCCATCTACAGGCGAGAAGACACAACTCGTCAAAAGCAAAGCTGCTGCGAGCATTACTAGCGACATTGCTGTCAGTAATTTTCTGTGCACAATGACCTCCGCATCATAAGATCCCAATTGATTTCTAACTCTTAGCACTTTACTCGTTTACAGCCCGAAACGCAAGTTAAAAATGGGTAACGACAAGCGCTTCGTGTCAGTTGCATCGAATGATACTGGCATGTAGAATTGGCCGTGAGGTTAACGTATGGGTTGGTTTTTCAGCAAAAAAAGAAGTGACGGCACACTCGTGCGCGACGGCGATCCGATGCAGCACATCATGCCGTATATCATGCGCGGGCGTAACGAGTCCGCGATCTATTATAAAAAATCGATTAACGTCGAGAACATTCAGGCGTACATTCGGCAACAGCGTAAAGAAGGTCGTCGCATCACGTTGTTCAACATCGTGGTGACGGCGCTTCTCCACACGCTGCACCACCGGCCGCATCTGAATCGATTCATCGCCGGCCGCCGTATCTACGAGCACCACGGTTACGACGTCTCTTATATTGTGAAAAAGAGTATGACCGATGAAGGCGACGAGTCGATCGCCAGCGTCAAACTCGACGAAGACGACAATATCTTCTCGGTCTCCGAACGCATGAAAGAACACATCGAGGAGATTAAGGTGGAGAACATCAAAAAAGGTGACGATTACCTGATCGCCCTTTTTACAAAGCTCCCCCGCTGGCTCGTCAGGCTTACCGTGATGATCGTGCGCTGGCTCGATTTCCACGGCACGATGCCGCGCAAACTGCAGGATGCGATCCCGCTTTACTCGTCCGTGTTCTTCTCTCATCTCGGCAGCCTCGGCGCCGATGCGCCGTTCCATCATCTTTATGAGTTCGGTACGACGTCGATCTTCATCACGATCAGTCGCGTCTACGACCAGCCGCATAAAAATCGATACGGCGAAGTCGAGTGGCGAAAGTTCTTTGATCTGATGATCACTTTGGATGAACGTATCTGTGACGGGTACTACCTGATCAAGAGTTTGAAACTGCTCGAAAGATACTTCGATGATCCGTCCTTACTCGAACGCTCCCCTGCCGCTTCGAATCCGGGTGAAGAAAGAACAGCCGCCTCCGCTGACGATCAGCAAAAGGCGACTGTCTAATATCGTCTTTACGTATTCTTTTAACTTAACCGAGCGCTACGTCGAGCATCATCATCGCGGCGAATCCGAGCATCACGCCGATCGTCGCGATATCTTCTCTGTGTCTTGAATCACCTTCGCCGGGACGCTTGGCTTCCGGAATCAACTCTTCCGCCACGACATAGATCATCGCACCGGCGGCAAACGCCAGAGCAAACGGTAAAATCCGCTGAAACTGAATCACGGCGAGTGCACCGATCACGGCTGCGATCGGCTCTACGACTCCGGACAGCTGTCCGAGAAAGAACGCTTTCGAACGTGATATGCCTTCGCGCCTGAGAGGTATCGATACGGCGGCACCTTCCGGCAGATTCTGCATACCAATACCGAGACCCAAGGCGATCGCTCCGCCTATTTCAGCGCCCTCAATACCGGCAGCGGCAGCACCGAAGGCTACACCGACCGCCAGACCCTCCGGGATATTGTGGAGAGTAATCGCCAAAACGAGCAGTACGCTACGCTGCAGTCCCGTCTTCACCCCGTGCTTTTCACCGCCCTCCATCGACGGATGGACGTGCGGCAACAGATGGTCGACGAGGTAAAGAAAGCCACCGCCGGTTAAAAAGCCGAGAGCGGCGATTAAGTAAGGGATCTGTCCAATCTCTTCGGCCATCGCAATCGCCGGTTGCAAGAGCGACCAGAAGCTGGCTGCGATCATCACGCCGGAGGCAAATCCGAGCATACCGTTTAAGACATTTTTATTGACCCTACGGAAAAAGAAGACGAACGCAGCGCCGACCGCCGTCATTCCCCATGTAAAAAGTGTAGCGACCAGGGCCTGCATAACAGGCGTCAATTCGCGAAATGCTGCCATCGATGACCTCCTCTGTTGTTCCTTCAACATACTAGCAGAAGTGAGGACACTTCGAAAACGTGAACTTATATACTGTCATTTAGTTTGAAACCGCGCGCATTCTTGTTCGTTTTGACTACAGTTTGACGCATACGTGCCAGTTTCTACTATCTTGTTATTCAAGTAACAAAGTATGCTATACAAACATGGTACGGTGACGACATAGTCTCGGCTCCAGGACAATCCGACCGCGTAGCGAGGCGTATTTCATATACATAGGTCAATAACCGTTTTAGTTATGTCGGCGTAAAAACAAACCATTTTGGTCTAACGCCGCAAACACATTGTAAGGAGTTCACCATCTATGAGAACGTTAAAGAACTATTTACCGGGAACAGGTATGCTCAAAGCCTTGTCTGTTCTCTTGGCTGTCTTGTTGCTTTTATTCGGGGCAGCCGGTGAGGTGTGGGCAACCGAAGTGGAGACCGCCGTAGAAGACGAGACGGAACAGGAACTGACACCGGTCGAGGCGTATATCTTCGAGTATCTCGCACCGTGGCAAAACACGACGATCGTCAATGAATTCTTTTTGTCGAGCGGCAAAATTCTGCAACTACACATCATCGAACCGCTGACCGATCAGGGAGATGAATGGTACGCGGAACTGTCTAAATCGCTGGCGCGTCTGCTCGACGAGTTTGAGCTCGACCATGAGCGTCTGTTCATCGATTTTATCGATGCGGAAGGTGCCAGAATCGACGCTTTCGATATCGACCTGAACGCGAGAGAATCGCTTCATGCCTGGTTTGAATCGGCCGACGAAGGAGCAACAGGCGAAGCGACGGATCTCAATCAGACGATCACCCTGCCGGAAGCTGAAATCACGCTGACCCGATTTGAGCTGCTCGAAGACCAAGGCAATGACATGGTCAAAATTTACGCCAATTTCAAAAACCTGAGTAATGAGGTGCATGCATTCCTGACGCTCCTAACCTATGACGCCGAACAAGACCAATTATTGACCAAGGTGTTTCTCGGTGAAGATGAGCGCGAATTTATGGAAGTTGAACCGGGCGAGATGATCGAAGATATCGTACTCGGTTTCTTTGTCGATGATCTGACGCTTCCGCTGACGATCACCTTCAAACAAACCAGCGATGACAAGTCGGAATCGGTAGACATCGACCTGACGGTCAGGGAGTGAGGTAAGGCACATGACACATAAAAGAACAACCAAGATGACCCTTCGCATAAGGCAGATCGCCGCTCTACTCGTGGCCGTCCTCGTCTTTGCCCTGATCTCGCCCGCCGTCTCGGCTGAAGGCATTCAGATCATCAGACCGCGACCGACCGGTGTCGGCAGTGTACCGGTTGAAGTCCTCGATCATTTTTCCGAATGGAATGCACCGGCCCAGCTTCGTCAGTTTTCGATCAATGACAAAACGTTTTTAAGCTTTACGGTGCACCTCGATATCGATGACGAAACGATCGACTCGTCTGACTTATACGCCTTAATCGAAGAGGCTAAGACCGAGCCGTGGTTTATCTACGACCGTATCTATGTCGATCTCGTTTCGCTCGAAGGATTCCGCTACGGGTCTTTTGAAGTCGATCTCGTCGGAGACGAAAACAAGGTCGCTGCCTTCGAGTACGACTATTGGATCGACGAGTTGCCGGAGATTCAGCCATCTGGAGGTCCGGAATACGAGGTCGGCGACATGCTGATCACGATGGACGACACGGAAGAAAAAGTGTTTGCCAACGACAGCCGCGTGATCTATATCACCTTTACGATCAAGAACATCACGGAAGAAGGTGCATTTACGCCGATCGAGAACTTACAGGTCGAGGCCAGTCAGGGAGGCGAACCGTTGGCCTTGGAAAATCAGATCGACATGAACCAGATCCTGTCGCTGCATGCCGGTGAATCAATCAGCACGACGTATGGTTTTCAGCTCTTGTCGTCGGATGAGCCGGTCGAGATCGTCCTGACGGAAACGGAAACGGACAACACGGCGAGCTTTATGCTGATGCCTCTCGGCTAAAGACGTCACTCCTTTCGTCGCGTGCCACACGCGCAAAACGCCCCGGTGCGAATGTACCGGGGCGCTTTTCATTGACTAAACGGATTTATGGTGTACCGGCTTAAAACTCGATCACCTCATAGCCGTCATTGATGAACGGCAGAATCCCAGCGTGGCCGCTCATGTCGGAGAGCATCGTCAGGCCGAGCGCTTCGTTTTGCTCCAAGGTCCCGAGTTGCGCAGAACACGCTTTGCACACACCGGCAATCAGGCCTTCATCACGGCAACGATCGTAAAGTTTATTTTTGCCGTCCAGCTCCGGCGGTAGTTTTACCGACTGACCTTCAAAAATAATCTTTGCCTCGTGTCCGTTATCTTTCAGATCGAGGGCGTTCAAAAACACGTGCTGCACGCACATCGTCTCCCCGCCCATCACGTAGAACAGTATTTTTTTCATCTATTCCTCCTATTCGTGAAACATCGCAATGGCATCGAGCTTGCTTTGACGCTCTGCCTGTAGCGTTTCACCTTGCTTATTTGCGAACTCGCCGAGCGTCGACTGGAGATACGTTCGGATCGTCGCCGACATCATGGCTGTCCATTCCGGATCACCGGAATCTTCCGGCTCTCTTAATATCGCATCACAGATACCAAAGCCGGTCAAGTCTTCGGCCGTGATCTTCATCGTATCGGCGGCTTCCGCTTCGCGGCTCGGGTCCTTCCATAAAAGCGAGGCAAAACCGCGCGGCGAAATTACCGAATAGAGCGCGTTTTCCAAAAGCGCGATGCGGTTTCCGACACCGATCGCGAGGGCACCGCCGCTGCCGCCTTCACCGGTCACGATGACGACGACCGGCACCTGCAGAGTTGACAGTGTCTCGAGACAGACGGCGATCGCCTCGCCTTGTCCCCGTTCTTCGGCGCCGACACCGCAGTAGGCGCCAGGTGTATCGATAAACGTGATCAAGGGGCGGCCGAGCCGGTTCGCAAGCTTCATCACCCGGTTCGCCTTACGATACCCTTCGGGATGCGGCATACCGAAATGAACGCGAGTGTTTTCGGTGATGTTTCTTCCCTTCCTGTGACCGAGCACGAAAACTCCGGCACCGTCCAGCATCGCAGCTCCGGCAAAAAGCGCAGGATCGTCGCTGTAACAGCGGTCGCCGTGGATCTCCACGCTCGCATCGAAGACGAGGTTCAGATAATCGTCGATCACAGGGCGACCTTTTTCGTGGATGATATCGAGCCGTTCCGACGCCGGATGATGCCCGGCTTCGAGCGGTGCGATATCGGTACTTTCCGGTAGCGTCTGCGACACCGTCGGCGACGTAATAAAGCGAAGCCAACCGGCCAATGACGCTTTCATTTCGTCGCGCGACACGATCTGATCCAGGAAGCCGTGTTTCAGTAAGAACTCGGCTTTTTGAAAGCCATCCGGCAGTTTTTCTGCAATCGTCCCCTCGATGACGCGGCGTCCGGCAAACCCGATCAGGGTGTCCGGTTCGGCGATGATAATGTCGCCGAGGCTGGCAAAGCTGGCCGTCACGCCGCCGGTCGTCGGATCGGTCATCACCGAGATATAAAAACCACCGTTTTCCTTGAAAGTCGCGACGGCCGAGGCCGTTCTGGCCATCTGCATCAGCGAGATGATGCCTTCTTGCATGCGGGCACCGCCCGACACGGAGAAGGTGATCA
The DNA here is from genome assembly GCA_012837885.1 of Fastidiosipila sp. Lineage (GTDB taxonomy): Bacteria > Bacillota > Clostridia > Saccharofermentanales > DTU023 > DUPJ01. The sequence continues at coordinate 17,136 of DUQI01000105.1, read as the reverse complement.
CCGGCAGCTTTTCTTCGGTCGCCTTTTTGAATAATCTCGTCAAGCGTTCACCGACGACAGACCCCATGGAACCCATCAGGTATCTGGAATCCATGATTCCGATATAAGCCGGCATGCCGTCGATCGTACAGTAGCCCGTGATGATCGCATCTTTGAGATCGGTCTTCTCACGGATCGCCGCCTGCTTTTCGTCGTAGCCTTCAAAATCGAGCGGATTTTTCGACATCAGATCGGCGTCCATCTCGACAAACGAACCTTCGTCGGCGATCAGCTCGAGGCGTTCGCTGGAGGTCAGCCGATAGTGTTTTTTACAAAGCGGACACACCTGATTCGCTTTTTCAAAGGACGCTTTGAAGATGATGCCCTGACAAGCCGGACACTTCAGCCAAAGATCGTCCGCGACCATCTGTTGATAGGCGTAGATCGGTTGATTGTCATCGGTCAGCGCACCGGACTTACGCCATTTTTGTTCCGTCCTGCGCCGTTTTTTATACGTTCTGAAAAGATCTTCGGACATATCAGTCCTCCTCGGCCAGCGGCAGGAGCAGGCGCTCGCCGTTTCTCGACATCCAGCCGATGTCGATGTCACCCGACTCGAATTCCGGTTCCCGCAACACGGCGAGCATGAAGTCGATATTCGTCTTGACGCCGGAGACGTGACATTCGAGTAAAGCGCGCCGCATGCGGCGGATCGCTTCGTCTCTGTCTCTGCCGTACACGATCAGTTTTGCGATCAGGGAGTCGTAGTCGGACGGAATTTTATACCCGGAGAAAATCGCGCTGTCGATCCTGACACCTGGACCGCCCGGGAAATGGACAAAGCTGACCTCACCCGGTCCCGGTCGGAAGTTTTTCAACGGATCTTCGGCATTGATCCGACATTCGATCGCATGCCCGCGGATCTTTATATCATCCTGCGTGATCGTCATCGGTTGCCTCGCGGCACAGGCGATCTGAATCTGGATCAAGTCCTGCCCCGTCGTCTCTTCACTGACCGGATGTTCGACTTGGATCCGCGTATTCATCTCCATGAAGTAATGCTTTCGATCGCGGTCGACCAAAAACTCGACCGTACCGACACCTTCATATCCGACCTGATTGGCCAGCCGCACGGCGTCGACGCCGAGCCGATCGCGCAGCGTCTGATCGACGAACGGCGACGGTGCTTCTTCCAAGAGCTTTTGGTTTCGTCTTTGCAGTGAGCAGTCACGCTCGCCGAAATGTACGATACTGCCGTACTGATCGGCCGCCAATTGGATCTCGATATGACGCGGATCGATCAGGAGCTTTTCCAGATAGACGCGGTCATCTGAAAATGCGGTGCGTGATTCGGCTCGCGCCGCCTGATAGGCGGACACCAGCTGGTCACGATCGAACGCCGCACGCATGCCACGTCCGCCACCACCGGCCGCCGCCTTGATCATGACGGGAAAGCCGAGCCGCTCCGCCTGCGTCTGGGCATCGGCGATCGTATTGACGATCCCCTCGGAGCCGGGGATGACCGGCACGCCGGCAAGTCTCGCCTGCTGTCTCGCTGCCGCCTTATCGCCCATCAGGCGGATCACGTCGGGAGACGGTCCGATGAAGGTAAAGCCGCAGGCTCTGGTCATCTCGGCAAATTCCGCGTTTTCCGCGAGAAAGCCAAATCCGGGATGGATCGCATCGCATTTCGAGATTGAGGCCGCCGTCAAGATGGCCTGAGCATTCAGGTAACTCTCCCGAGGCGGGGCACCGCCGATGCAGATCGCCGTATCGGCCATCTGCGTGTGCAGCGCTTTTTCGTCCGCCGTCGAATAGACGGCGACCGTCTCGATACCCATTTCATAACAGGCGCGGATGATACGCACGGCGATCTCGCCGCGATTGGCAATCAGGATGCGCTGAAACATGATTAGATGGCCGTTTCGGAGATGACGAAGGAGATTCGCGTCTGGCAGCAAAGCTCATCGCCGACATACGCTTCGCCGTCGGCAAAACCGACACGCCCGCGCAGCGCCCGAAGATAGACTTTCATCGTGATCGTCTCGCCCGGCAGTACCTTTCTTCTGAAACGCACTTTCTCCATGCCGCCGAAATAGACGATATGACCTTTGAATTCCGGCTTGGAGAGCGCGAGCACCGCACCGGCCTGCGCCATCGCTTCCAGCTGCAAGACACCGGGCATCACTTTTTCCTGCGGGAAATGGCCGCGGAAAAAGTCTTTATCCTCGGTCACGTGATACTGCGCGACGATCTTCTTATCGTCGAGTTCCAGCACTTCGTTGACAAAGACGAACGGATCACGGTGAGGGATAAGCTCCAAAATCTGTTCCTGATTTAACACCATTTACTATTCTCCTTCGTGCGGTTTGATCCGCATCAGCATTTGTCCGTATTCGACCTTCTGGCCGTCTTCGGCATATATTTCTGTCACGACGCCGCTGCGCGGCGCAACAATCTCGTTTAGTAGCTTCATCGCTTCGACGATACAGATCGTCTCGCCTTTTTCGACCTCGCTGCCGACTTCGACAAACGGCGGTTCATTCGGCGACGCCTGCGCGTAGTACGTACCGACGACCGGGGACTCAATGATCTCCGACCAGTCGTAACCGGCCATCAAGTCATCGCTCGCATCCTGTTCTTCGGCTTCAGCTTTAACCTGAACGACACGTCCCGGATGCGACGCTTTCAGCTTGATCTTTTCATCATCTTTTTCCCAGACGAGCTCATCGACATGGTGGGTCTGCATCGCTTTCATCAATTCAATAATGTCATCGAGCATGCTGTCACTCTCCTTTTCCGAGACAAAGCGTCGCATTATGCCCGCCGAAGCCGAGCGAGTTCGTGAGCGACACGCTGACGTCTTTTTCGATCGCTGTAAGCGGGACATAGTTCAGATCGCATTCCGGATCCGGTTCGGTCAAACCGGCCGTCGGCGGGATGACGCCTTCTTTCATCGCATAGATGCAGGCCAGCGCCTCGATGCCGCCTGCCGCTCCGAGCAGATGGCCGGAGACGCCTTTCGTCGAAGAGATCAAAACGCGTCTGGCGTCTTCTTCTCCAAGTGCCCGCTTGATCGCGAGCGTCTCGAACTTGTCGTTCAAAGGTGTGCCGGTGCCGTGCGCATTGATATAACCGACTTCAGCCGCTGTCACGCCGGCTTCGGCCATGGCGAGGGCCATCGCTTTGGCCGCACCGATGCCGTCCGGATCGGGACTCGTCATATGATACGCGTCACACGTCGCGCCGTAGCCGAGCACCTCGCCCAGAATATTCGCACCGCGTTTTTTCGCGAGATCGTATGCTTCCAAAAAGAGCATCACGGCGCCTTCGCCGATCACGAAGCCGCTGCGGCGTTGGTCAAAGGGAAGTGACGCCAGCGCAGGGTCTTCTTCACGGGAGAGGGCTCGCATATTGTGAAAGCCGGCGATCGCAACCGGTGTAATCGGGGCTTCGGTACCGCCCGTCAGACAGGCATCGATATGACCGTAGGCGATCTGCCGGAACGCCTCTCCGATCGCATGGGTCGCCGAGGCGCAGGCCGTCGTCGTCACATAGTTCGTGCCTTTGTAACCGTAACGGATGGCGAGTTCACCGGCCGCCATGTTCGAGATCATCATCGGGATGAAGCGCGGCGACACGGCTCTCGATCCTTTTTGCAGCATCTTTTCGGTCTCCGCCGTCAAGGTGATAATCCCGCCGACCCCGGAACCGACAATGCAGCCGATGCGGTCGGCATCGTACGGCATATCGCCTTGATCACGCAGCGCCTCATCGGCGGCAATCAGGGCGAATTGGGTGAAACGGTCGGTCTGATTCGTCTCTTTCTTCGTGAAGTAATCTTCGCCGTTATACTGTTTGACTTCGGCGCCGATCTTGACGGCCACCTCGGTCGTGTCGATCGACTCCAGATACGTGATGCCGGACACGGCGTTTTTCATGCTGACAAACGTCTCGTCCGCCGTCTTGCCGAGCGGCGTGATCGCCCCGATTCCGGTGATCGCGACGCGTCGTCCTTTTAACGCAGAGTAGTGTATGAGCGGTTCCATGTATACCTCGCTAGTTCGTAGTCGTTACATCGAGATGCCGCCCGACACCTCGATCACCTGTCCTGTTATATAAGACGCCTCATCGGACGCCAGAAAGCAGATAAGTCCGGCGACTTCCTCCGGTTTCCCGAGCCGGCCGAGCGAAATGCGCGACGCGATCGACTTAATCAGAGACTCGTCGAGCTTGGCCGACATGTCGGTCTGGATGAGCCCGGGAGCGACCGCATTGACCGTGATATTTCGCGAGCCGACCTCTTTGGCCAGACTCTTCGTCAACCCGATCAGACCGGCTTTGGCAGAACTGTAGTTCACCTGACCGGCATTGCCGTAGATGCCGGCGACGGAAGCCATATTGATAATCCGGCCACGCCGCTTTTTCAACATGCCGGGCAACACGAGACGCGAGAGACGGAAAGCCGACACCAGATTCGTGTTCAGTACCTGCACAAACTGTTCGTCCGACATCCGAAGCATCAAGCCGTCTTCCGTAACGCCGGCGTTATTGACCAGGACATCGATCGGACCGAGATTTTGTTCGGTCATAGAGACGATACGCTTGGCGTCCTCTTCGTTACCGACGTCGCCCGGCACCAGAAGAGCCTGTCTGCCTTCGTGTTTGACGGCCCGTTCGATCTTTTTCGCCGCTTCTTCCGACAGGCGGTAATTGATCGCCACATCGTAGCCGTGACGGGCCAGACAGACGGCCGTCATCGCCCCGATGCCGCGTGACGCTCCTGTGACTACTGCAATCATGTGATGATCTCCTTTTTTTGGAATGCGACCGGGCGCTTCCAGTGCACGCCGGCGTTCAATCGTTCGTCGGCTTCCCGGAACATCTCTTCGATAATCGCTTTGACCGGCTGCCTTTTATTGACCAGCCCAGCCGACTGCCCGCTCATAAACGAGCCTTCTTTGTCGTTGCCGTCGATTACGGCTTTGCGGAGCGACTGAGCGGCCAGAATCTCTAAGCGTTCGGCCGATGCCGTCGCACCTTCTCTTTCGATCTTGGCCATCGTTCTGGTCAGAGGCGACTTCAGACTTCTCACCGGATGTCCGTGAATACCGGTGATGATCGTGCCGATATCGCCGGCCTTTATAATCTTCTCTTTAAAATTGTCGTGCGCGATGCTCTCATCGGCGACGATAAAGCGTGTGCCGACCTGCACGGCCGATGCGCCGAGCATGAAGGCGGCCGCGATCCCTCTGCCGTCGGCGATACCGCCGGCAGCGATGACCGGAATATCGATCGAGTCGACGATCTGCGGGATCAAAACCATCGTCGTCAGTTCACCGATATGACCGCCGGCTTCCATGCCCTCGGCGACGACCGCGTCGACACCGAGCTGTGCCATGCGTCGGGCGTAGGCCGTCGAAGCGACGACCGGGATCACTTTCATGTCGTGTTGTTTCCAGCGTTCGATGTATTTTCCCGGTGAGCCGGCGCCGGTCGTCACGACCTGGACGCCCTCTTCGATCACCAGCTCGGCGAGTTGGTCGACAAACGGACTCATCAGCATGATGTTGACGCCGAACGGTTTGTCGGTCATCGTTTTGCAACGGCGGATCTGTTCTCGCAACAGATCAGGCGGCATCGCGCCGGCACCGATCAGACCGAGTCCGCCGGCGTTACTTACGGCGGCGGCCAGATTTGCTTCCGCTACCCAGGCCATGCCGCCCTGCACGATCGGGTAGGTGATGCCGAGCATCGACAGTATCGGATTTTCGTTATTCACGTGGTTTTACCCCTCAATAAACTCTATGGTTTCATCCCAGATTACTACTAGATTATTAACCGATTTAATAGGTGAACGCCACCGCACCGTAGCAAAGTCCGCCGCCGAAACCGCAGAATACGACGTTCATGCCGCGTTTGACGCGTCCTTCGCGCACCAGTGCATCGAGCACGATCGGGATCGTGGCTGACGATGTATTGCCGATCGTCTCAATGCGATCGATCATGACGGAATCGTCGACCTTCAGCCTTCTGGCAGCGCCCTGGATAATTCTCGAGTTCGCCTGATGCGGCACGATCAAGTCGACATCGCCGATCTCCCAACCGGCATCGGCGACCGCCTTTTCTACCGCTTCCGGCAGTGCGTTGACCGCAAATTTGTATACTTCTCTACCGGCCATGGAAAAATCCCTTCCGGCTTCATGTTCCGGAAAACGCTCCGGAAACGTCTCTTCCGGCAAAAACGGATGCTTGACTTCAAACGCCTTGCCTACCAGATACTCGGCACCATCACCGGTACCGCCCATGAATCGTCCGTGGAACGCGGACGACTCGCCTGCCGGTGTCTTTCTGAGTAAGACCGCGCCGGCACCATCGCCAAACAACACACATGTCTTACGATCTTCAAAATCGGTCTGTTTGGTCAAGGTCTCCGCCGCGATGACGAGTGCGCGTTCAAAAGGCATCGCCGCCAGATAGGTAGCTGCTACATCGAGCGCAAAGACAAAACCGGTGCAGCCGGCATTTAAATCAAAACAAAAAGCATTTGTCGCGCCGAGCTCCGCCTGCATGATGCTGGCCGTGGCCGGCGTCATATAGTCAGGGGTAACCGTCGTCACGATAATGAGACCGATCGTCGTCGGGTCGATGCCCTCAAGCGCACGCTCGGCGGCCGTCTTTCCCATGAACCAGGTCGGTTCGCCGCTCGTATAGTGACGCGATTTGATGCCGGACCTGGTGCTGATCCATTCGTCGTTCGTATCGACTATCGTCGCCAGGTCATCGTTCGTGATCACGAGTTCGGGAAGGTATGAGCCGGTCTTTTCTATCTGAATATTCATCCATAGACTCCTTTGTCACCGACCTTGTCAGCAAAAGTCGCCAGATGCTATGCTGGCTGAAACATGAGTTAGCGTATTTTATCAGATAACGGCTGTCAAGGCTGAAACATGCGCCAGACGGACGTTTGAAGTGAGCTCTCGCTCAATTTGAGGTGACCTATGCGTGCGTTTTTATTCAGTGGACAAGGTAGTCAAAAGGTCGATATGGCCGCTCCTTTGCTCGCTCAAAGCGGGATCGTAAGAAGACAATATAAGACGGCGGCTGAGTTGGTCGGTTACACACTTGACGATCTCACGGCAAACGAACTGGCCGAGACGAAGAATACACAGCTCGCGGTCACCGTCTACAGCGCCGCGCTGTGGGATGCCCTGCCGGACGAAGAAAAACAAGACGCTGTTCTGGCCGGTTTTTCACTCGGCGAATATACGGCTCTCTACGCCGCCGGCGTCGTCTCCTTCGCCGATATGATCCAATTGATCATCTGGCGCAGTCAGTTCATGCAGGAAGTAATCGACCGGTCGGAAGCACTCGGTATGGCGGCGGTCCTCGGTCTCGATGAAGAAAGCGTGCAGGCGGTCTTGGACAATAAAAAAGCCGCAACCGATCCGGAAACGGCCGTGTACGCCGTTAACTTCAACAGTCCGGAACAGACCGTTATCTCCGGTGCAAAAGCGACGATCGACGCGCTGAATCCGGCACTGTTAGAAGCCGGTGCCGGCCGCATATTGCCGCTGCGCGTCGCCGGTGCGTTTCATACACCATACTTCGCTGAAGCCGCAGACAAATTAAAGGAAAAGGCTGAGACACTGTCATATGAAGCACCGACATTGCCGCTCTACAGTAACCTGACGGGAGAAAAAATTGAGCCTTCGATCGAGTGGCCCGAATATCTGAAAACGACGCTCGTCTCCCCTGTCTATTTTACAAAGGAACTGCGTCGCCTCGAATCGGATGGCGTCCGAAACATGGTCGAAGTCGGCCCCGGCACCACGTTGATCGGGCTCGTCAAAAAGACCTTACCGGAGATGCCAACGAAACACGCTATAGATCTTTTGGATTAACCTGATCGAGACCGGAACGGATCACGAATTCGCGCATCAAGCGGCTCGCCAACACCGACGTTTTGGCACGCCGTACAAACAGTTTGCGAAGAAGTGGTGCCACAGCCCGCTGGTAGCGGCGATCCGGCAGATCCGGCAGCTCAGTGAAGCTTCTCCCCAACAGATAGCCACTTTCCAGAGCAAAGGAAATACCCTCAAAAGAGCTCGGGCTGATCAGGCCGGCGGCTTCGCCGATGAAAAAGGCACGTCCTACACCCAAAAAGACGTCCGGACCGTTTCGTCCCCAGACGACCGGACACGCCTCGGTGAAGCGTCGCTCACCGATCCGGTAGCCGAAATGACGAAAGACGTTCGCTTCAAAGCGGGAAAATGCTTCGCCCGAGTGTTCTCGTGAAAACGCGCCGCCGATGATCAGGGCATCGTCCTTGGCGAGCGACCAGCCAAACGCCGGTGTCACACGACGATCGTAATAACAGGCATATTCCGGTTTGGCGCCATCGAGGTCATAATGCGCCTGCACGGCAGTCAGCAGATGGGGCCGGCGTTCCGGAAAAAGGCGTCGCCTCGTTAATGATCCGCCGCCGTCTGCACCCACGATATAGCGGCATCTAACCAGTCTTTCTTCGTCTTGCTCCCTGAGTGTTAGTACGTAGTGGTCGTCTTCTTCCACGATATCGCTGAGACGGGCGGAGATCTTCTCTACACCATCAGGCAACGTTGCGCGAAGCCAGTCATCGAAACGGCGCCGATCGAGATTCGTATAGGTACGTGGATAGAGCGCTGAGCGGCGCGTCTCCAAGTCGACGACTCTGACCGCGAAACATTGGGGCGTGACCAGAAGATCGAGTGGCAGTGTCAAGCCAAAAGAGGCGAGCGACGCCTGCGCCGCTTCCGACAAAAGGCCGCCGCACGGTTTTGTCTTGGCTCCCGCGAACACAGGATCGATGATCGCCACCTGATGCGAGGGAGCGAGTGTGCGGGCCGCGGTCACACCGGCCGGCCCGGCACCGACGATCATGATTTCTGCATCAAGCAAAGTCGACATGCTGCCATTATAGCTTTTCTTAAGTAAGGACGCGTAAAATAGAAGGCAACAACGAAAGGAATATAATTCGATGCAACCGCCCCTGCCGCTCATCTGGCGTCCGAAAACGCTGGTAAAGGCACCTTCCGGAACTTATACCGGCACGCTTCAAAGAAACGTGCTCGTTTACCGCGGCATTTTCTACGGTAGCGCGAAACGCTTCATGGCACCAGTAGAAGTCAAAAACCGCCAAGATCCGGATCAGGCGTATGCCTGTCCGCAGGTCGGTCTTCCCTGGGTGACGAGAGATGAGGACTGCCTCCATCTGAACATCTATGCGGCGACGAGCGAGCGCCCCAAGCCGGTGCTTGTCTATATACACGGCGGCTCTTTCATGCGAGGCAGCAACAACGATCTCTCGATTCAGGGACAACGCCTGGCCGCCGGTACCGACTCCATTGTCGTCACCGTCAATTATCGTCTCGGCGTCTTCGGCTTTTTGGATTTTTCCGACATCGATGCGCGCTTCTCTTCGAATCCCGCTGTCGAAGATCTTTTGCTCGCACTTCGCTTTATCAAAAAGAACATTGCCGCGTTCGGCGGTGACGCCGACAACATCACACTGATGGGCGAATCGGCAGGCGGATCGCTGGCAGCGCTTCTCTCGACGCTCCTTTCTGACGACACGTTTCATAAAACTATCCTTTCGAGTCCGGTGCCGACCGCTTTCATCTCGAAAGAAAAAAGCGACGAGCGCACCCATGCTTTTATGAAAACGGCTGATCTTTCCAGCGTCGACGAACTCTGCGAGATGCCGGCAGCAACCTTGGTCGAAACAGCGGCAGCCTTTTGTGAGTCGAGTAAGCTCGGTTTTTCCACCTTCTCACCTGCCGTCGACGGCGCACTCGTGACAAAGACACCGCTACGCATGCAGCATGAAGGGTTAGTGAAAAAGCGCCCGACCCTGATCGGTGTGACAGCGGATGAGATGTCGTTTCTTCAGCTGCCGCTCGTCGCCGACCGCTGGGGTATTCGTAATGTCTTGCCACGCCAGCTGGAAAGAGAGAGCGAGGCATTTATCGAGAAAATGGAAGCTCTGTACGAGGAGATATTCGGCAAGGAACACCACCTGACCCAACTCTACTCCGACTTGATCATCCGCGTGTCGACTGCCTGGTATGCGGCGGAAACGGCAGCTAAACAAGACGTCTGGCTGTATAACTTCGCGCACGCAGGTCCTCTCGTCTCGCGCACGCCGCTCAAAGCGTTCCACACGATCGATCTCTACTATCTGTTCGATACACTGCCGCTGCCGATGCGCATACCGAGCAACCGGCAGATGGTCGCGATGATTCAAAACGACCTGAAACAGTTTTTCCATACCGGCCGCCTGCCATGGCAAAGAGCGAGCAAGGATCTGCTCTACGCTAAACACTATCGTCAACCGCCGCAGTTTTGTTCCATGTTAAATCCGTCGGTACTCGATTTCTGGCGCCAGTCGAAACATTATAAGAACCGCTTAAATCCGAGTTTTGATGACGATTGACCGGTGATAAAACATAACGACGCTTTAAATTTGTCTATTCATACACGTAGAAAGAAATAATTATGCGTGTTATCATGGCGGACATAAATGCGATGAGGGAGAACGAGTAAGTTCCTAGAAGGTGTTTACAGAGAGCTGTCGGTCGGTGCGAGACAGAAACAGCGTGGGACTGAATACATCTCCGGAGCAGCTGCCTGAAATAGATAAAGTAGGGTGTGACGGGTGCGCCCGTGATCGCGCAGAGGTATCGATCGGTCGCTAGACTTTTCTGTACCCGACGAGGCTTACGCTGTGAGGTGTAGGCGAAAAGAGGTGGTAACACGTCGCCGACGTCCTCTTGCATCGACAAGGAGGGCGTTTTTTTATTCCCTCCTTGATCAAAAAGAAACGAGGCAGAAATCATGGGAACGATCACCTTCAGGTACAGCGAAGCTGTGCCGCTCGAAAGCCACCGCGTCAGAATTGTACAAAAGCTGGAGCTACTGCCGGTGGAACAACGTTTAGCCAAACTAAAAGAGGCGAAAAACAATCTCTACTTGCTCCATAACCGCGACATCTTTCTCGATATGCTTACCGACAGCGGCGTCAACGCGATGAGTGACAATCAGCTGGCGGCAACGATCAATGCCGACGACGCCTACGCCGGGAGTGAAACGTTCTACATACTCGAGAAGAAAGTGCAATCGCTCTTCGGCATGGAGCATTTTCTGCCGGCACATCAAGGCCGGGCTTGCGAGAAACTGCTCACCGATATGCTCGTTAAACCGGGCGATCTCGTTCCGATGAACTACCACTTTACGACGACGAAAGCGCATATCACGCGCTGCGGCGGCGAGGTGCTTGAATTGATCAAGCCTGCCGGTCTAAATCCCGTCAGTCATGATCCATTCAAAGGCGATATCGACCTCGACGCATTAAAAGATGTCCTCGATAGAGAAAGACAGAGAATTCCGTTTGTCAGAATCGAAGCGGGCACCAACCTGATCGGCGGCCAGCCCGTATCTCTCGACAACATGCGGCAGACGGCGAAGCTGTGTAAAGCGGCCGGCGTCCCCCTGATGATGGACGCCTCACTCCTACAGGACAACTTGCACTTTCTCAAAACGCGTGATGAACACTGCAAAAACTTGAGCATCAAGGAGATAACGAAAGAAGTATCGTCGCTGTTCGATATCATCTACTTTTCTGCGAGAAAACTCGGCTTTGCGACCGGCGGCGGCATCGCCTTACGTGACGCCAAGCACCTGAACCGGCTGAAAGAGCTGGTCGTCAGAGACGAAGGGTTTCTCACCTACGGTGGCATGTCGACCAAGGAGATGGCCGCCATCGCGATCGGGCTCGATGAGACGATGGAAGAATCAGTCATCTCGCACGGTCCTCAGTTCATTGAGTTCTTCGTCAACGAACTCGACCGTCTCGGTATCCCGGTCGTCACCCCTCCCGGCGGTCTCGGCTGCCATCTGGACGCCTCGCGCTTCGTCCCACATATTCCGCAGTCGGCCTACCCTGCCGCTTCACTCTCAGCTGCTTTATATATCGCCGGCGGTATTCGCGGTATGGAACGCGGCACGCTGAGTGAAGATCGTAATCCGGACGGAAGCGAACACTTCGCCTCAATGGAGCTTTTGCGTCTCGCGCTACCTAGACGTGTATTCACCTTAAGCCAGATCAAATACGCGATCGATCGCATCCATTGGCTCTGGGACAATCGTCAATTGATCGAAGGACTCACATTCACGACAGAACCGGAGATCCTCCGTTTCTTCGTCGGAGAGCTCGCACCGCTTTCTGATTGGCAGGAAAAACTGGCCAAAGCTTTTCGCCGCGATTTTGCTGATTCGCTTTAAATCACCGAAACCACCAAGCGGCGGCCAGGAAGGCCGCCGTTTGGTTATCTACGGTTAGTACGAATAGAAGTCTTGGCTAATTTTCATAATTCTGCTTCTCTTCGCATGTCTTCATGGCATTTATCCCCTCTTCAGATCTTTAATGAATCCTAAGTCTGACACTTACGGGCTAAGGAATTTGCTTATAATGGCAAAGACGCAAAACGTTTTAGCATTGATGAGAGGTAAGAATAACCAACGGACAAGTCAGTGACAAAAGATAAAAAGTCTCACTCGGTTGGAATTCATGAGATAAGCTTTTGCATAGCCATGCTCTTTGTATCGGTTTTAACGATCGTTCAACCACTATTGTTGAAGCGATTATTCGATAACCTAAGTAATCGAGACATCATCATACAGGCGATCGTTTTTTACGGTGCGTCTATCATTCTTTTGCTGTTTTTTGAGTATATCCACAAGATATCCGCTGCCAAAATAAGTCAACGTGTGACCCGCCGCATAAGAGATCGTATGACGAGTTCGTTTCTAGAAGACCGTCACATTGATGTCAATGCAGATCTAGTCGCCACATTGAATGTCGATTTAAACTCAAACATTAAGGATTTTTTAGAGTCATATTATTTGAATAAACTTAGCATCGGCGTCTGGTTTTTCTCTTTACTACTCTATTTTGCGGCAATCATATATGTCGATATTGCGATGGCGGTTCTCGTGGTTTTGACGAATGTTGCAGTCCTTCTCATCCCGTTTATTACCCAGAAAAAAACAAAGATACTTAAGAACCGGTTGTTACTGAGCTTAGAAGCATTTAATAGCAAGTACTTCGATGTCATCAGGGGTATTAATATTCTGAAATTGACGCATGCCGTACTGCCGCAGCTTAAAAGAATAGATCGCGTATCTGAATCAAACCTGTCAATCCAATATACTTCAGATAAATATCGAAATTCTGTCGATGTCGTCATTGGTGCGGTTAGCTTTGCCGGTACATTCTCGATTATTCTCTATGGTGTAATCGCGATCACCCAACAGAAACTAAGCATAGGAGCTGTCTTTGCATCGATTCAGTTCGCCGATCTAATTTCCCTTCCATTGATCAATTTAACCAGCGCTTTGCATCGACTCAACGGCGGAAAAGCGATCAAGGAGAGATTTGACGCGCTTTATCCACCGTCTCACCTACCTGAGTCGGTAAGTAAGAAATTAACGAGCAATACAGAGGCATTCGAACAATTAGAAATGAGCAACATCGCGTTTTCATATTCCGAGGACAGCGAAGACGTATTACGCATCGATCGCTTGCGGATTGAACGTGGTGACAAGATACTGTTAATGGGCGAAAATGGCTCAGGCAAATCGACACTACTGAAGTTATTACTTATAAGAAATCGCGTCGCATGACGGTCAAATAGCACTAAACGACGATCGGTACTCCAACCTAACTTACAGTTCACTTGGCCATTTCATCACGTATGTCGCACAGCATAATCATGTCTTTAAAGAATCTGTTCTCGATAACATCTGCCTAAAAGATGTCAAAGATTGTCCTACCTCAGAAATAGAAGATGTTTTACAGCAAGCTAATGCACATCACCTCAGAGAAAACACTGATGCGACGTTGCTGTCCGGCGGAGAGCAACAACGCGTTGCTTTCGCGCGAGCGCTTTTCCATAAGAAGGAAGTTTTAATCATTGATGAAGGGTTAAGTCAAGTGCAATCCGATGTGCGTTTACGTATGCTGAAACACATTCTAGAAGATCCGGATTTGACTTTGATTTACGTCAGTCACGATATAAACGATTTTAAACTGAATTTTTCAAGAAGAATACATTGTGTCAATGGAGTGGTTGAGGACTCCTGATTAATAAGCCTAATCTCTTGCAAAAGGCTTCAGTCTATTCCTACTCTCTAGAAAGATGTCATGTGTGAATTTTATTCTGGTGAATTGTCTTGATTCTCTGTGGTCAAAGTCTTTGTCATTGGGTACGATTTGGTAAGCGCGAACGGACAACGCATCTGAAATGGCAAAGATGGGTGCCCAATGCAAACGGGAGAAATACTCTGTGGCAACTGACAATAATTCGATAGCACTTGAAGCGCACAGCCTTTCTAAAAAGTATAAGAAGCAAGAGAATTATGCGCTTAAGGATTTTACAACCGTTCTGAAACACGGAGAGATTTTAGGATTGCTCGGACCAAATGGTTCAGGAAAGAGTACGCTAATTAAACTTTTGCTCGGTGCTATAACGCCTACATCCGGCCACGCCTATCTGCTCGGTCAAAATCCGTTGAGACTAAATGCAGAAGCAAAAAGCAAGATAGGTGTCATTTTCGGTTCTCGCTCAAATCTCATTTATCATCTACCGGGAATTGACAGTGTTGAACTGTTTGCCGCCATTTACCGCGTGCCAAAAGCAACATTCAATGAAAGACTCGATCTATACGCCGGACTACTGAATTGTGCATCTTTCTTACATCAACGTGTAGCCACGCTTTCGCTTGGACAGCGTCTACGAATTGAGTTGCTTTGTTTGCTCATCCATGAGCCTCAGGTGTTGATTCTCGATGAGCCAACCCTAGGTTTAGATATTGAAGGCAAGCGGACATTCAGATCAACTTTGCGAAGTTTGGCAGAAAATCAAAACATCACTGTTCTACTGGCGACACACGACATTGATGACGCCGAACGCATATGCGACAAGATAATCCTTTTAAAAGAAGGCCTCATGGTAGAGGACATGACGCGTCATGATCTCAGTGAACGATTGAACGCATTTACGGTGCTAACCACAAAGCAGCCGATTTCAATGACCGCACCGATCGAGCATATCGATTCAGTCGGCGATATGCACCGTTATCTCGTACCGAAAAGCATGGTAAAAGATGTCATAAACAGCGACGACCGATTAATCACTTTCACGACAGAAACACCGTCGTTAGAGGATGCATTCTATGCGCATTATCGCGACAGCCATTAAACTTTCGTTTAAAAGAATTTTCGCATACAAGAAGAATCTTCTTTTCATCGTGCTTGATCAATGTTTCGAGATCATCACGGTTTGGCTTTTTTGGCTTTCATTTTTAGCTCTCGATATTCAAGTGGCCTCGTGGCAGCGACGCGATATGTATGTATTCATTGGTTTTTCTCTCATCTCAACGGCATTTGGGTACATTTATAATGCCGACTGGGAAGTCGGTTCATCTATCCTCAACGGAGATATCGATCGTTATCTGGTTCGCCCGCAAAATCCCTTGGTCATGATGACTCTCGAGAAGATCAACGTGCTCGGTTTTTTCTTGACGAGCGTAGCCGGTATAACGGTCGTGGCCGTTTTTGCAGAAAACGCGGGAGGGGCAATAATCGGGATCGTCGTCTGCGTGATTGCTACGTTTATCATTTCATTGTTCTTTTATACGATTGCCTGCCTAGCCTTTTTTATATACCGAGTCGACTCGCTGGTTCAGATATTCAGAGCACTTTTCACCATAGCAAAATATCCGTTGCATGGATTAAACCGCATCATTAGAGTGTCCGTGACAGCGTTTGTACCGCTTGCTTTCATTGCCACCATACCAACGGATTATGCGGGAAAACACACGGACTATCACTTGCTTATCTACTTGGTCGTTTCACTGATTGTGATGCTTGGTATCCATCGGATCGTCTGGCACTTAGGAAGAAGAGTTTATGAAAGTGCCAACTAGACAATTAAAGACTCAAATTAAGGTAGCATTGCGCGGCTTTTCGGAAGAACTCAGCTTCAAGTTTGAATTCATTCTGTCATTCTTTATCATCCTCATTCAGTCTGTCATCTACGTTGTCGTTTTCTCTTCTTTGTTTCGCAGTAGCCAACTCGTTAATACAAAAGAAATCATCGGCTATTACATCGTGGTTAATATCATCGGTTTATCGATGATTCCCGCCCAGTTTGTTGCATGGCAACATCAAGAAGACATCAACAGCGGGCAAATGATTCTCTATTTGATACGCCCCAATGGATTTTTACTCTTCAACTACCTCAAATTTTTCATTCCATTCCTGGCAAGATTCCTCGTGAATTTCATTTTCATTGTGCTTACAGGTCTCGTATTCGAACTAAACATTTTCTATCTCGATTATGTCTTCGGTTTTATATCCGCGTTAGGCGGATTCACAATATTCTATTTGCTGCAGGCAATCGTCGGATCCCAGGCTGTGTGGCTTCACGATGCGACTCGATTACGAGATGTACTTTTTACCTCACTCCTCATTCTCGGTGGGCGCTTGATACCGAGTCGATATCTGTTTTCTTGGCTGAAAGACATTATTTATTTCACACCGCTTCCTTACGTTTATGATGTACCGACAGCTATATTCACTGGTGGGAGCGTTTTTTCGATCGCTGAAGCCCTATTAAGACAATTATTCTGGATCAAATTGCTGGGCACGCTTTACATACGTTACTTTAACGAGCGCGTTAAGCATAATCTTGAATATGGAACCTAATCTTTGCTGACAGCACAAATCGTATTGAAGTTCGAAAGCTAATGTCCCAATAAGAAGTTCTCTCTCCTGCTTACCCAAAATGCCAGACGCTACGTAACAAATTGACCTAGCATTCTTAGGGATTCGACACAGTAAATAACACAAAACAGGGCTCTTACTCTTGCTTTTTACGGATTTTCCGGTCAATAGTGCACCGAGTAAAGTTTTTGTAGGAAAAGTTAAAAAAAGAAAGTGAGAGATCCTTACCCAGTGTTAGCATGGGTTTTGAGAAAAACAAAATGCTAGGGGGAATCTCTCAATGAACAGTGTACAAGAAATCGCCGAACAATTTGTGAATAAATTATTGTCGA
>DUQI01000104.1 GCA_012837885.1 Fastidiosipila sp. | reverse complement strand
GCCGGAAAGATCGACAGCGAGATAGAGATAGTCTTCCGTATAGCCGTAGGCGACGGCGTCGCTGATTTTCTCGACGATCAGCTGTCTCGTTTCACCGACCCGATCGATAACCGCCTGACGTTTCTTTTCTGCGGCCAGCATTTCCATCTCGCGACTACGTAGCCGTTTCACGTCCGGATCGACCTGACCTTCCATCTCGTACGCTTCGGTGCCTTCACGCGGTGAGAACCGGAAGACATGAAAGTCGGTAAAAGGCAAGGCCGACAAAAAGTCGACGCTCGCTTTGTGCTCCTCGTCCGTTTCTCCCGGAAAGCCGACGATCACGTCGGTCGTCAAACCGGCCTTTGGCCAAACGCGAAAAATCCGTTCGACGGCTTCTTTGTAGCGGCGACTGTCATAGCGCCGTCTCATACGACGTAAAACGGTATCGCTGCCACTTTGCAAGGACAGGTGAATATGCGGGCATACGTGTCGAAAAGACGCCGCTTTTTCCATGAATGCTTCGCTTATCGTCTTCGGTTCCAGTGATCCGAGACGTATCCGGCCGACGGCCAGCTGGTCGAGCCTCTCGAGAAGCCCGATGAAGTCGAAAGATTCTCCTTTGCCGTACGCACCGATATGCGTTCCGGTCAGAATGAACTCCGTAAAACCGCGCTCGGCAAGTGCCAGCACTTCCGTCTCTATCGACTCCGGTGATCGGCTTCTGACACGACCTCTGGCCAGGCGGATCGCGCAGTACGAGCAGCGGTTGTCGCATCCGTCTTCAATCTTGATGTAGGCGCGTGTCTCGCTCGGCAGACTGACCGGCGCGATCGTCTCATACGCGTACGGGTCTTCCGCCAGAATGACGCCCTGCGCCTCGCGGTCGGCAAGTTTTTGGATCACGGCTTCCACGATCTGATCGCGTCCCGATGTGCCGACCGTAATGTCGGACAGTTCCGACAGATCAGACAATTGAGCATGGCAGCCGCTGGCCACGATAAGCGCATCGGGGAAGCGTTTTTTTAGACGGCGCAGCATCTGACGCGACTTGCGTCCCGCTTCGGCGGTTACGCTACACGTGTTCAGCACGGCGACGTCAGCCGTCGATTCAGCCCCGACCAGAGAAAAACCGGCCGCCGCAAAGGCCGCCGCCAAAGCATCGTTTTCGTACTGATTCGTCTTGCAACCGAGTGATTGCAGGAAAACTCGCCCTCTCTTTTTGTCCTTTTTATCCATGGCTCCCTTTGTATATATTTACATATATGTCACGATTCCATTGACGCGACACGTGGTCTCAGGCATATTTTGACTAGAGTTTTCACTGAAGGGGTTACCGTATGCACGTATTCAAAGTCAATCTCCAGTCAATCGACGATGTCAAAGCGTTCGTCCATCTCGTCAACGAGTATCCCTACGAGATTGATCTCGCAGCCGGCCGCTATATCGTCGACGCCAAATCGATCATGGGTATCTTCTCGCTCGATCTGACCGTGCCGGTCGATGTCCATATTCATAGCGAGGAGGCAGACGACCTGATCGAAAAGCTCCAGCCTTTCATCGAAGAAGACTAACGACGTCTTCTTCTGTCCCTGCTGATATGCGATTTCTTAAGGCGCTTTGCCGCCTTTTCTTTTGTCTTTTTCTTTACCTTTTTCGGCCCGTCGCTACTCACCGCTTCATCGTGATCGACCAAAGCGAAATCGATAAAACGACGATTGATGTCGACCGAGACGACTTTCACCCGGACCTTGTCACCGATATGGATCGAGTCGCCGCTTCTGTTTTCTGCGGCCAGCCTCGTCTCATCGTATTCGTAGTAGCCGTCGAGCGTACGGTAAAAGACGGCGCCTTCGACCGTGTTCTCAAGCTGTACGAAAAATGCCGACTTGGAAAAACCGCTGACCACGCCGTCGAAAGCTTCACCGATTTTATCCTGGAAGTACTCCGCCGCTTTTTGATCGACGGAATCTCTTTCGGCCGAGACGGCCGTACGCTCTGTCTCCGATATGTGATGGGCGATATCGGCGAGCATCTGCTTCGACGGACGCGCCTTCGATTTGCTGAGCCACGTCTTCAGTGAACGATGCACGACGATATCGGCGTAGCGCCGGATCGGGGCCGTAAAGTGCAGATAGAATCTTGAGGCGAGGCCGAAATGGCCCTGATTCGACTCCCGATAATCGGCTTTGGCCAGTGATCGAAGCAGCATCTGCGACAAAGTCAATTCGAACGGTTTGCCTTTTAGACGCTTCAGAACGTCGCCGAGCGCTTTCGGTGAGATGCCCTCTCTGGCTCTGATCGAAAGTCCGAGCCTCGATGCCAGCTGCGAAAACATCTGCAGTCGCTCCGGGTCCGGATCTTCGTGCACCCGGTATATGCCTGGTAGTTTATTTTTTACCAAATGTTCGGCGATCGTCTCATTCGCGACGATCATGAACTCTTCGATAATCGAGTTGGCATAGGTCACCGGATACGCGTAGATATCGATCGGGTGCCCTTCTTCGTCGAGGTCAACCTTCGTCTCCGGGAAATTGAATTCCAAGGTGCCGCGATTGACCCGTTTGGCTTCGAGCTGCAACGCGAGCGTGCGCATCGATTCGAGGGTCGGAAGGAACCAGGACGGACGTTCGTATTCAGCCGGCTCACCGTCGAGCAGCGACTTCACCTCACGATAAGACGCACGCACCTTATTCTCGATCAGGCTGTTGTAAATCTTATAGGCGTGCACGTGCCCGTCCTGATCGATGTCCATCTCACACGTCATAGCCAGACGGACGACACCGGGATTGATGCTGCACAAGCCGTTCGATAGTTTCGGCGGCAGCATCGGCAGTACGCGATCGACCAGATAGACGCTGTTGCCACGGCGTTTCGCCTCTTCATCCAATGCCGTTCCGGAGCGCACATAGTGAGACACATCCGCGATATGGACGTAAAGACGTGTTAACTTATCGTTCAATATCTCGATATCGATCGCATCATCGAGATCCTTGGCATCTTCGCCGTCGATGGTGATCGTATTTAATTCGCGCAGATCGATGTAGCCGTCTTGCAGTGCCTTCTCGATATCCTCCTCGGACAGTTCCGACGGCAGCCATTCGACTTCCTTTAGTACTCTATCGGGGAACGCTTCAACCAGGCCGTATTGGCGCATGATCCCCGCGATCGCGACATCGGGTCTCGCCGGGTCGCCCAATACCTCTATGATTTCGCCTTCCGGCTGTCCGTCGCTGTTGAGCCTAACGACCTTTACCACGACCTTCATGCCGAACGGTGCACCGTGCAAGTGCTTTTCCGGAACGAACATCGTTCGGCCGAGTTCCTTATCTGTCTTATCGAGTTCGACGATGCCGCCTTTGTTTGCTTTCGTCAGTAACCCGACGTATTGATTATTCATTATTGCCTCCAGTGGCTGTTTATTATTTTGGTTTCTTCACTCATAGTAACGAAAAAATGCCGCCGATTGGCGACACTTTCCGTAGTTGTAACTCAAGTGTTCCTGACAAGATGAAAGGACACGAGGCATACATGCAATATTGAGTTGATGGCCGAACCTGAAATCTCGTTTCGTGACCGCCGTCTCTGACGGCAATGAATCAGGTTAGGCGCCTCTGCCCGTCATCAGGTAGAGGATCACGGTCAGTACTGCGAACGCGATCGCAAATACTTTCGTCAGTTGTTTCAAACGTGCCTGTTTACCTTTGGCACCGGTCTGCGCATAATGCGTATCCGTGCTACCGCCGGTGAGCGCCCCGAGACCTCTCGAGTTGCCCTCCTGCATAATCACCAGACTGACCAGACCGATACAGGCTAATACATCTAAAATGGCCACAATAATCGTTAAAGCCGGCATGTTTTCCTCCAATAAATGGGGTGCCTTTTGACGAAGGCACCGCAAGCGGCATATTAACACGTTAAATCAAGTCCCGCAAGCCGATTTGCCTCGACTTTTCGTCTTCAGGCGTATAGCCGATAAACATCGTTTTTCTACAAACGCTTACAGTACGGTTAGCACAAAGATCTGCCTATTTTTGGTTTCCTC
Source organism: Fastidiosipila sp. (assembly GCA_012837885.1). GTDB lineage: Bacteria > Bacillota > Clostridia > Saccharofermentanales > DTU023 > DUPJ01. The sequence continues at coordinate 4,411 of DUQI01000104.1, read as the reverse complement.
ATATGATATAGTAACCCTGTATGTCGCGAGGAGATTTGTTAGCGGCTTGAGGCTGGCGTTAAACACGCCGGTGTCAATTCGACAACACGCTTCTCGTAGATTTAACCAAGGAGAAGCGCATGTTTTTCAGAAAAACAAGTCGCGCCATCGGTGTGCATCCGCGTCAAAACAAGAGCACACAAGGTATGGCGTTTGTCAGAGTCGACGGCTTTTCGAGACTTACTATTCCTTTAAACCTCCAGGTTGGACCCGGCTGCAGCGCCCTTGTCAAAAAAGGCGATGAAGTGAAGGTCGGCCAGCGCATCGGTGAACCGCTCGGTCACTGGTCGGTGCCGGCTCATTCTTCTGTCTCCGGTACGGTCACCGAGGTAAAAAAGGACATTCTAAGCAGCGGTGATGTCGCCGACCTTATCGTGATTCAATCCGACGGCAAGCAGACGCTCGATGAGTCGATCAAGCCACCGGTCGTTAACGATAAAGAGAGTTTTCTCGCGGCGATCCGGAATGCCGGACTGGTCGGTCTGGGCGGTGCCGCCTTCCCGACGCATGTCAAGCTCGATCCGCCGGAAGGCAAGGTGATCGACACGCTGGTGATCAACGGAGCCGAATGCGAACCGCGCATCACGGCGGACGATCAGCTGATGCGTGATCGTGCCGATCGTGTCGTGGCCGGCATCAATCTCGTCTGTCACTATCTCGACATACCGCGTTGCGTGATCGGTATCGAAGACAATAAACCGGAAGCGATCGCCGCCATGCAAAAAGCAGTCGATGCGACCGGTTCCGAGCACAAGGCGGCCATCTCGGTGGTGACCTTGAAGACGCTCTATCCGACCGGGGCAGAGAAAGTCCTGATCCGTTACCTGACGGATCGGATCGTGCCGGAAAACGGTCTGCCGGCAGATGTCGGCGTCGTCGTCCTGAACGTCGGTACGGTCGCTTTTATCGCCGATATTATCGACACGGGCATGCCCCTGATTCGAAAGTTCGTGACGATCGACGGCTCGGCGATGGCCAAGAGCGGCAATTACGACCTGCCGATCGGCGCCCCGATCGAAGACATTATCGAGAAAGTCGGCGGCACCAAGGTGCCGGTCGGCAAAATCGTCATGGGTGGTCCGATGATGGGCGTCTCGATCGACGATACGCTGCATCCTGTGTTGAAGCACACGAACTCTCTTCTGGTCGCGAACGAAAAAGACGCGACGATTCCGAAAGAATCGAACTGTATTCACTGCGGACGCTGCAGCAAGCACTGTCCGATGCAGTTGATGCCGACCGATCTCGATATGGCGGCCAGACGGGAGAACGTCGAAGAACTTCGCGAATATCACGTGATGAACTGTATTGAGTGCGGCTGTTGCACGTTTGTGTGCCCGGCCAAGCGTTATCTCGTGCAAAACATTCGCATCGGGAAAAACCTCTGGCGTCAAGCCAAAAAGAAGGAGGCCAAATAAATGTACTTGAATGTATCCGCCTCTCCGCACGTCCGCGACAGCATCACGACAAGACGCCTGATGGGCGATGTTGTGATCGCGCTCATTCCGGCCTTGATCGTGTCCTACTTCATCTTCGGCTGGCGCGCCGTCATGCTGACGGCTGTGACGGTCGCCGCCTCGGTCATCTTCGAATGGCTGAGCCAATTGGTGATGAAGCGCGATCAGACGATCGGCGATCTCTCGGCCGTCGTCACGGGCGTCTTACTCGCTTTTTGTCTACCGCCCGAGCTCCCGATCTGGATGGCGATATTCGGCGCATTCGTCGCGATCGTCGTCGTCAAGCATATGTTCGGTGGATTGGGTGCCAATATCGCGAACCCGGCGATTGTCGGACGTATCGTCCTCGCCGTATCATTCGCCGGTGAGATGAACAACTTCGGCATCCTCGGCCGTTTCCTCGGTGAAGGACAGGCCGATCTCGTTGCGACGGCCACGCCGCTCGCTAATCCCGACAATGTCAAATATCTCGATCTATTCCTCGGCAGACACGCCGGTACGATCGGTGAAGTCTCGGCGCTGGCGCTGCTTGTCGGTTTTGCCTACCTTCTCTTCAGAGGCGTGATCGATGCCTGGATCCCGGTGACCTACGTCGGTGTGACCGCGTTGTTCGTCTGGATCCTCGGTAAAGATCCGTTGCTGCATATCCTGGGCGGCGGTCTCTTACTCGGTGCGATCTTCATGGCCACCGATTACGTGACGAGTCCGACGACAACGAAGGGCAAGATTATCTTCGGCGTCGGTGCCGGTCTGTTGACCGGTCTGTTCCGCCTCTTCGCGGCATCACCCGAAGGCGTGTCTTACGCGATCCTTTTAATGAATATTATGAATCCGCATATTGAACGCTGGACAAGGAACAAGACGATTGGAGGCGTGGACTATGTCGCCTAATACGAAAAACACGAAGCTTATCGACCGCGGTATTATGCCGGTCGTTATCCTGACCATCGTAGCCCTCGTTTCGGTACTCCTCCTCGCCCTGACGGCAAGCCTGACGAAGGATGCCCGCGACAGGCAGGAAGAATTGATGAAGAGTGAAAACCAGCGTCTTCTCTTCCCCGCTGCCGATGCCTTTGAACCGGTCGAACTGACCGACATCGAAGGCGATCTGCCGGATGTGAAGAAAGTCGATCTCGCCAAAAAAGGCGGTGAGACGATCGGCTACGTGCTGGAAGTCAGCAAAGGCGCCTACGGCGGTCAGCTCCCGGTCCTGACCGGTGTTAACAACGACGGACAGGTCGTCGGCGTACAGATCCTCGATAACAGTGAGACGGCCGGTATCGGCAAGAAAGTCGAAGATCCGGATTATAGAGATCAATTTATCGGTATTTCGTCTTCCGATTCGGTCGACGTCGACACGATTGCCGGTGCGACCGTTTCCTCGGCCTCCGTCAACTCATCTGTCCGCGAAGCACTCGTCGCCTACGGTGTCTTGAGCGGCACCGGCGAACTGCCGGTCAAGGTCGACAGCAAGGAATTGATCTTTGCCGACGGCGTTTTCGAAGATATGGATAAGGGCGAGTTTGATGACAATATCACGGCCGCCTGGACAGTGAAAGACGAAGCCGGAACCGAGATCGGAACCTTGTTCGAGTCGACGGTGCAGGGCTACGGCGGTGAAGTACCGGTTCTCACCGGATTTGATCCGAACGGAGAGATCGTCGGCGTCGCCCTCGGCGACAACAACGAGACGGAAGGTTTCGGCAAAAAGTGGGAGGATCCTGAAAGCCTCGAACAGTTTGCCGGCCAAAAAGCGAACGAAGCACTCGAGATCGACATGATCGCGGAAGTGACCGTCACCTCGTATGCGATGCAAAGCGGCATCGAAAATGCGAAAGCCGCCTATCTCGCCCTCTCGGGTGAAGCGCCTCCGGTCGACGAACCGGGCGACGACATCAAGCTCGAACTGTTCCCGGGCGCGACCTTCACAGCGCTCGACGTCAGTCAGTTCTCGGATGACGGTATCACCGAAGCACATAAGTCTGACGACGGTTATGTCGTCGGTGTCGAAGCGAAAGGTTTCGGCGGCCCGATGCATATCCTGGTCGGTTACGATCTGGAAGGCGTAATCAAGGGCGTCTTACTCGAATCGCATGGTGAGACACCCGGTTACGGCAAAGCTGCCGAAGAAGCCGAATACAGAGACCAGTACATCGGTCAGAAGGCGTCTGACGAGATCGAGGTTGACCAGATCGCCGGATCGACAACCACCTCGAATGCGTTCGTCGCAGGCGTACAGAAGACGACCGAAGTCTACAAGGTCATCGATACGCTGTCGGAGCTGGAAGAAGCGCCGCCGGTCGATGTGCCGGAAGACGACATTAAGCATGAACTCTTCCCGGGAGCGACCTTCACCGCACTCGACGTCACCGACGTCGACGCCAAAGGCATCACGGACGCTTACAAAACGGATGACGGCTACGTCATCGGTGCTGAGGCCCAGGGCTTCGGCGGAGCGATGAAGATCCTGGTCGGCTACGATCTGGATGGCGTAATCAAGGGCGTTCTGCTCGAATCGCACGGTGAGACACCCGGCTTTGGCAAGCAGGCTGAAGAAGCTGAATACAGAGATCAGTACATCGGCCAAAAAGCGGCAGATGAGATCGAAGTCGATCAGATCGCCGGCTCCACGGTGACGAGCAAAGCGTTCGTCGAAGCCGTGCAGCAAACGGCCGAGGTGTACAAGATTATCGACACCTTGCCGGAACTGGTTGAAGAACCTGTCGACCCGCCGGCCGAAGACGATATTAAACATGAGCTCTTCCCGGGAGCGACCTTCATCGCACTCGACGTCACCGACGTCGACGCCAAAGGCATCACGGAAGCCTACAAAACGGATGACGGCTACGTCGTCGGTGCCGAGGCGCAGGGCTTCGGCGGAGCGATGAAGATCCTGATCGGCTACGATCTGGATG